>CAXTCL010000054.1:0-18249 GCA_964242035.1 uncultured Acetobacteraceae bacterium
GGTAGGCGGCGGCGAGGACGCGGCGGATGGTCTGTTCGGTGGCGACGTCGGTCATCTGGTTCATGGTCGTGTCTCCTTTGTCTATTCTTGCAGCAAGTCTAGCGACATTGCCTTGATCAACGCCAGCACGGAGCGGCCGGGGCGCAGGCCCAGCCTGTCCGCGGCGTCCAGCGTGACGCGGGCGAGGAGCTGGCCGCCGCCGAGCTCCAGGCTCACAAGCGCGGCGTGCGCCGGCTCATCCGGGGCGATGTCGATTATGGTGGCGGGGATGATGTTGTTCACGCTGATCATGCGGGGCACGTCGAGTGCCAGCACCACTTCGCGCGCCGGGATCAGCAGGCGCACCGGCGTGCCCACCGCGGCGTCTGCCATGGCCACCCACAACAGGTCTGCGCCGCAGGCGACCGCGCTCAGGCGGCGCTCCGGCGCGTGTGACGCGATCCGGCCGCGCAGCACGCCGCCCGCGCCTTCGCGTGCCGCGATAGGCAGGTGCACGTCAGTGGCCACCTCGCCCAGCGGTCCGGCGGACAGCACGCGGCCGCCTCCCAGCAGCACGAGCGTGTCCGCCAGGCGCATCACCTCGTCCAGCGCGTGACTGGCGTAGACGATGGGCAGGCCGAACGCGCCGCGCAGCCGCGCCAGATAGGGCAGGATCTCGTCGCGTCGCGGCTGGTCCAGCGCGGAGAGCGGTTCGTCCATCAACAGCAGGCGCGGCTGGCTGAGCAGGGCGCGGCCGATGGCGGTGCGCTGGCGCTCGCCGCCGGACAGCGTGGCCGGCCGCCGGCGCAGCAGCGGCGCCAGCGCCAGCAGATCGACGACGTCATCGAACGCCAGCCGCCCGGGGCCGGCGCGGCGCAGGCCGTAGCGGAGGTTATTGGCTACCGACATGTGGGGGAACAGGCGGCCTTCCTGGAACACATAGCCGATGCCGCGCTCCTCGGGGAGCATCGTGTGCAGCGCCAGTTTGTCGAGTTCGACGCGCACGCGGTCCGCCCGCAGCAGGCCGGCGATGGCCTGCATGACGCTGGACTTGCCCGCGCCGGACGGGCCGAACAGGGCGGTGACGCCTGGGGTGGGCGCTTCGAAGGCGACGGCCAGGGTGGCGGTGGGGAAGCTGTGCTCTATCGAGACGCGTAGGGTCATGCAGGAAGCAAGCAGTTCTTTTTTGAAAAAAAGAACCAAAAAACTTTTGCTCCTGGCGCCGTCGTAGACACCCGCCTCGGGGCCATAGTCCGCGACAGCGGAGTCAAAGTTTTTTGCTTCTTTTCTTCAAAAAAGAAGGCCTTCCTTGCCTTGCCAGAACCTCCGCCACCAGCAATCCCCCCATCGCCAACCCCACCGACATCAGCGCCAGCTGCGCCGCCTGCGCCTCCCCACCCGCCGTATCAAGCGCGCTGTAGATAGCCAGCGGCAGGGTGCGCGTCTCGCCGGGAATATTGGCCGCGAACGTGATGACGGCGCCGAACTCCCCGAGCGACGCGGTATAGCCCAGCACCGCCGCGGCCAGCACCCCGGGTGCGGCCAAGGGCAGCGTTATGCTGATGAAGCGGCTCAGCCTGTGGGCGCCGAGGGTGCGGGCAGCCTGTTCGAGCTGCGGGTCTATCGCGTCCAGCGACAGGCGTATGGCGCGCACCATCAGCGGGAACACCATCACGCCGCAGGCGAGTGCAGCGCCTGCTTCGGTGAATGCCAGCCGCACGTGCAGCCAGCGCCAGAGCCAGGCGCCGGCAGGGCCGCGAACGCCGAAGACGAGCAGCAGCAGCCAGCCGGTGACGACGGGCGGCAGCATCAGCGGCAGATGGACGAACGCGTTGAGCAGGAAGCGGCCGGGAAAACGGCCTCTCGCCAGGATGCTGGCGGCCAGGACCGCGAGTGGCAGGCCGAAGACGACGGCGCGCAGAGCTACGTTCAGGGTTAGGAGGACGGTTTGCTGTTCGTCTTGGCTCAAGGAAGGAAGCAGTTCTTTTTTGAAAAAAAGAACCAAAAAACTTTTACTACTGACGCTGTTGCAGGTACGCGCGCTGGTCCTGGAGACGGCGACAGCGGAGTGAAAAGTTTTTTGCTTCTTTTTTTCAAAAAAGAAGGCCTTTCTTCCTTACGGCCGCACAAACCCATAATGCTCGAACACGTCCTGCGCCGGCTGGCTGCTCAGGAACACCAGGAACGCCCGCACCTCCGGCGTGTCTGCCACCACAGCGGCAGGATAGCGGATAGGGTCGTGGCTCGAAGCCGGGAACGTGCCAGCCACGGCCAGGGAAGGCGTGGCCTTCACGTCGGTCGCATACACGATGCCCGCCGGTGCCTCGCCCACTTCCACCAGGCGCAGGGCGGAGCGGACGGAGTCGGCCGGCGCCAGGCGCTTCTGCAGGCTTGGCCACAGCCCGAGCTTCTGCAGCGCCTGTTGCGCATAGATGCCGGCCGGCACGTGCGCCGGGTCACCAACGGCCAGGCGGCCGGCGGGGCCGAGCACGGAGTCAAGCGAGACGCCCTGTGTCAGGCTGATCGGCTTCAGCGTGTCCTTCGGCTCCACGAGCACCAGGCTGTTGCCCAGCAAGTCTTCCCGCGTGCCTGCCACGATGCCGTGGTGATGCGCCAGTTCATCCATCCATTTCTCGTCCGCGGAGATGAACAGCGCAGCCGGGGCACCGTGCTCGATTTGCTGAGCCAGCGTGGAGCTGGCGGCGAAACTGAATTTTACCGGCGCATGACCGGCGGCGACCCACAGGGTCTCAATGTCCGGCAGGGCATTAGTCAGGCTGGCGGCGGCGAACACGAGCAGCGGCTTGGGCTCGGCGGCGCGGGCGGCCGGGACGGCTAAGGGAAGGGCGAGCAGGAGGGCGAGCAGGCGCTTCATCGGACGGCTCCGTTCTTCCAGCCGGACATCTCCTGGCCGGCATCGCTGGGCAAGAGCAGCGAGATCGGCCCCGCCAGTCCGCTTATCGCGGCCACCACCAGGAACGCCAGCGCGAAATCCGCCGTCACCGGCACGGCGTGCGAGGTGCCGGCGCGCGCGAGTTGCAGCACGCCGGCGCTGATCGGGATGCCGATGGTGAGCGAGACCTGCTGCAGCATGGAATACAGCGTGGTGGCAGCGCTCATGCGCGCGCGCGGCACGTCCGCATAGGCTACGGCGTTGTAGGCGGTGAACTGTATGGAGCGCATGACGCCGTTCAGCATGAGCACGGCGTAGAGGGCCGCCACCGGCCAGCTCGGGCGGAAGCCAGCGTAGGCGGCCAGGCCCGCGGCGCAGCCGATCGCGTTGAAGGTGAGCACGTTGCGGAAGCCGAAGCGGCGCAGCACCCATTGCGTGGCCGGCTTCACGCCTATCGCGCCGATCGCGCTGGCAAAGGTGATCATGCCGCTTTGCGCCGCACTTCGGCCGAAGCCCAGTTGCAGCATCATCGGCAGCAGGAACGGTATAGCGCCGATGCCGACGCGGAACAGCGATCCGGCCAACACGGAGACGGCGAAGGTGGGCAGCCGCATCAGCGTGAAATCGAGCAGCGCCCGCTCCTGCCGCCTGGCGCGCAGCACATAGGAGGTGCCGGCCGCCAGCGTGGTCAGCGCCATCGCCAGCACGGCCCATAGCGGCACCAGATCGCGGCCGGCCACTTCGAGAATGCCCATGAAGCCGGCCAGCGCCAGGCCGGACAGGACCAGGCCCGCGAAGTCAAACGGGCCGGGGTCGGTCTCCCGCATGTCCGCGATGAACAGGCTGACCAGGATGAAGCCGGCGACGCCGATCGGCACGTTGATGTCGAAGATCCAGTTCCACGACAGGTAGGTGACGATGAAGCCGCCGACAGGCGGGCCGATGACGGGGCCGATCAGCGCCGGCATGGTCACCCAGGCCATGGCGCCGATGAGCTTCTCCTTCGGCACGCTGCGCAGCAGGACCAGGCGGCCAACCGGCAGCATCATCGCACCGCCGGCCCCTTGGAGGATGCGTGCGGCGACGAGGAAGCCCAGCGAGTCCGCCCGGCCGCACAGCACGCTGCCCAGCGTGAAGACGGCGATGGCGGCGCGGAACACCTGCCGCGTGCCGAAGCGGTCCGCCATCCAGCCGCTGGCAGGTATGAACACCGCCAGCGCGAACAGATAGGAGGTCAGCGCCACGTTCATGTGCACCGGGTCCGCATGGAAGCTGCGCGCCATGGTGGGCAGGGCGGTGGAGATGACCGTGCCGTCCAGGTTTTGCATGAACAGGGCGCAGGCGACGATCACGGCGACCAGGCGCTGACGGCCGGGCGTCAGTACTACAGGCGGCAGCGCCGGCGCGTCGCTGGTGTCCGAAGCGCTCAATAGGTTTTGTAGGGCAGGAACTTGCCGCTCATGGTTATGGCCACGCGGTCGCCGGCAGGGTCCGGCTCGCGCGCGATGTTCATGCGGAAGTCGATGGCGCTCATGATGCCGTCGCCGAATTCCTCATGGATGAGCGCCTTGAAGGTGGTGCCGTAGACGCTGACCAGCTCGTAGAAGCGATAGACCAGCGGGTCCGTGGGCACCGGGGTGGGCAGGGAGCCGCGATAGGGCGGTGCCTGCAGCAGCCTGATCTCGGCCGCGTCCAGGCCGAGATGGTTGCCTATCGCCTCGGCCGCAGGCTTTGGCAGCGCCATCTGGCCCAGCAGGGCGGCGGTGACGTATTCCTTGGCGAGACCGCCGGAGAGCTCTGCCAGGCCAGCCCAGGTCAGGTCGCGCTCAAGCTTGATGCGGACGATCTTTTCGGTGAGTTCGAGGCGCATTTGACGGCGTCCTGGAGGGTAAGAAGGAAGGCCTTCTTTTCTGAAGAAAAGAAGTAAAAGACTTTTGTTCGGCTATCGCGGTTCTATCCGTCAGCCGCCGACAAGGACCAAAAGTTTTTTGGTTTTCAAAAAAGAATGCTTGCTTACGCTGCCTTTCGAATGGCAGCCGCTTTCACGTCCTCGCCGACTGACCCGGCAAACGTCGCAAAATTCGCCTCGAACCGGCCAACCAGATCGGCCGCCTGCGCGTCATAGGCGGCCGTGTCGGCCCAGGAACGGCGGGGATCCAGCACCTCGTTCGGGATGCCGGGCACGTCGCGCGGGATCATCAAGCCGAAGAACGGGTCCGGGCTGAAGGCCGCGTTGTTCAGCGAGCCGTCCAGAACGGCGCGCAGCAGAGCGCGGGTGTGACCGATGGCCATGCGCTTGCCGGTGCCGTATTTTCCGCCGGTCCAGCCGGTGTTGACCAGCCAGCAGGACGCGCCGTGCTGCTCGATGAGCTTCTCCAGAAGGCGACCATACTCCTCCGGCCGGCGCGGCAGAAACGGCGCGCCGAAGCAGGTGGAGAAGGTGGCCTGCGGCTCGCGGCCCATGCCCTTCTCGGTGCCGGCGACGCGGGCGGTGTAGCCGCTTAGGTAGTGGTACATCGCCTGCGCCGGCGTGAGTTTGGCGATCGGCGGCAGCACGCCGAAAGCGTCCGCGGTCAGGAAGATCACGTTCTTCGGCTGGCCGCCGCGGCCGGAGAGCTCGGCGTTGGGGATGAATTCGATCGGGTAGCAGGCGCGGGTGTTTTCGGTGTAGGCGCCGTCCGTCAGGTCGAGGCGGCCGCACGGGTCGGCCACCACGTTCTCCAGCACGGTGCCGAAACGGTGGGTGGCGTTCCAGATCTGCGGCTCGGCTTCGGCCGACAGGTTGATCACCTTGGCGTAGCAGCCGCCTTCGAAGTTGAAGATGCCGTCGGGGCCCCAGCCATGCTCGTCATCGCCGATCAGGGCGCGGGCGGGGTCCGAGCTCAGCGTGGTCTTGCCGGTGCCGGACAGGCCGAAGAAAAGCGCAGTGTCGCCGTCGGCGCCGATGTTGGCGCTGCAATGCATCGGCATCACGCCTTCGGCGGGAAGCTTCCAGTTCATCACGGTGAAGATGGATTTTTTGATCTCGCCGGCGTACTCGGTGCCGGCGATGACGATGACGCGCTCGGCGAAGCTGAGTGCAATGGCGGTGGTGGTGCGCACGCCGTCGATCGCGGGGTCCGCCTGGAAGTCCGGCGCATGGAGGATGACGTAGTCCGGTTCAAAGCCGGCGAGCTCCGCCTGCGGCGGGCGGATGAACATGTTGCGGGCGAACAGCGTGTGCCAGGCGCTGGTGCTGACCAGGCGCACGCAGACGCGGCGGGCGGGATCGGCGCCGGCGTAGAGGTCCTGGGTGAACAGCTCGCGGCCCTGCATGTAGGCCTGCACGCGGTTTTTGAGGGTGGTGAAGTTCGCCTTCGGCAGCTTCTGGTTGATCTTGCCCCACCAGATGTCCGCGGAGGTCTCCGGCTCGTCGGCCACGTATTTGTCGGCGACGGAGCGGCCGGTGTGCACGCCGGTGCGCACAATCATGGCGCCATCGGCGGAGAGGCGGCCTTCGCCGCGCTTTATGGCATGCGCCACGAGCTGCGCGGCGGCGAGGTTCGCGTGGACGGCGCCCGCTCCCTGCGCGGTGCCCACTTGCACCCCGGTGCCCGCCAGCGGCGCATGGCCGTGGGAGGTGACATCGGTCTGTAGTTCCACACGCGCATCCATACTGATCAGCTCTCCAAAACGCTTCCACGCCCCTTGCGGGGGTGCCGGGTATAGCCCGGCGGTTTCATTCAACGCGCGCAGCCTTCGCCAGTCGCAGAAGGGCGGCCCGCACTTCGTCTGCATCCACGACCGGCTGGTCGAAGGCGATGCGCAGCATCGTATCTTCCGGCATGTGGCTGTCTTGCGCCAGCCTGTCCGGTGCAAGATCGAACCCGTCCGGATCGACACCGAACATCTGCCAATCGCCGGTCCGGCCGGCGTGTCGCGCCACGAGGTTTAAAGACTCCTGGTGGCGGGAATTGCAATGGGCGATGATGCCAGGTGCTGCGGTGGCCAGCGCAGCGAGTGCGGCAGAAGAAGGGGCAAGATCAGCCGGGGAGAGCGTGTGCGCCTGGGCGAAGCCGGCGACCAAGTGGCCGGACGCAGCCGCGACACGCCAGACTGAAAAGTCCGTGAACGCCGCGTATTGCGCGGCGTACGGGTGCCTGGCGAGCCAGTACGTTCGCCAGGCGGGGTCCTGCTCCAGCCTGGCCGTCCCGGTGATGGTGACGCGGGGTGTTGTCTGTGGGTTGGCGTCTGCCGCCTGGCCAGTGGCGAGCAGGGCGCAGCGCGGTTCGGCACGCAGGTGACGGGTGTGGGCGGACAGGCCAGAAAGCAGCAGCAGGACGGAGCCGTCCGGCGCCGTGGCTGGCGTGACCAGGGTGGCGAAGGGCTGGCCGGCGGATTGCGTGGCCAGGGTGGCGACACGGGCGGCGCGCAGGAGGTTGCGGGCGGTTTGGGCCGGGGACATCGGAGGCGCGCTTCTTCTTGGTGTCTCTGGCCGGCGAGCGGACTCTGCCTCTGGCAGGTGCAAACTCGGTGCAGCCTGGTTCCTGCCGGTGCGTGTATCTACCAGCTCGGGGGTCAGGCGACAAAGACCTGCTCTCTTGAGTCAGGCCTTGGGATATCCGCACGGCAGAAGTCTCGCCCACCGCAAGGCCGGCCAAGTCAGCCGACACGCCCGTTCCTGAGGCAGGATGCGTGGGCCAGGCCGGCCGTGGAACAGGTGCTACAGCCTCACGCGGGCGCCGATACCCGAAAAAAGCCCGAGACCAAGGCCTGCGCTATTCCGCGTTCGAGGTGGTCGGCCAGATGAACGTGTAGTCGCCGTCAGGTGTCGCGGGCGGCAGCCGGATCAGCCCGTGCTGCCGCGGAAGGACCTGGCCGGTTGCGGCGGTGAAACGCTGGCTGTCCAGGCTCTGCGCTGCGGTCTGGTTGGCGGTGTTGTCAGCGTAGTTCGTGGCGCCGTAGCCCGAGGGAAAGCTGGCGATGGTGGGCCGGTAGATGGCGCTGCCGCCGAGTGCCACGGTCATGCTCGAATCGTAAGAGTGCAGCGCGCCCGACGCGAGGTCCACGACGACTCCGATCACCCCGCCTATCACCACGTTGCCGACCACCCAGCCGTTGAAACCGGGTGTCTGGTAGCTCTGGGCCGGCTGATAGCCAGGTTTGGAGCAGGTGAGCGCGAGGGTGGCGCCGCTTTTGTGCACCTGCACGTATCCGGGCGTGGCGGTGACCTCGCCCACGGGCAAGCCACCCTGTGAGACCTTGCAATCAGCGCCCTCTGGCGTGCTGTCGATGGCGAGGCTTTGCGACGTTCCCGACATGATGGTGGCGCACGCGCCGAGACTGCTCAGCAAAGCTAGTGAAGCGATCTGAAAAAGGCGCATTTCGATGATCCAAACGTATGCGCAATCGTTACGTTAGACCGGATCGATTTGCAATCGTTTTGAAAAGCGGAGACGGTACGGGACTGCGATGTTGCCGGTGAGACACGCTGCCCAGCCTGGCGATCTCCCGTTCATGAAGCAGCGTTGGGTGTCGCACCAACCGAATGCCGCACGACCGGAGAAAAAGTTTTTCGGTCTTTTTTTTCAAAAAAGGACTACTTGCCTTCTCCCTCGCCCTGTTCCCACCCCGAAAGCGCCGCCATGAAGCACACCATCGCCCTGGTCGATGACGACCGCAACATCCTGACAAGCGTGAGCATGACGCTGGAGCAGGAGGGCTACGCGGTGCGCACCTACACCGACGGCGAAAGCGCGCTGCAGGCGATCAACGCCAAGCCGGTGGACCTCGCCGTGCTGGACATCAAGATGCCGCGCATGGACGGCATGGAGCTGCTGCAGCGCCTGCGCCAGCGCACGCAAATGCCGGTGATCTTCCTGACCAGCAAGGACGAAGAGGTGGACGAGTTGATGGGCCTGCGGCTTGGCGCGGACGACTACATCACCAAGCCGTTCAGCCAGCGCCTGCTGATAGAGCGCATACGCGCGCTGCTGCGGCGCAACGAGAGCAGTCGTGCGGAGGGCTCGGGCGCCCCGGCCGGCGGTATACTCACGCGCGGCGACCTGGTGCTGGACGAGACCAAGCACCAGTGCATTTGGAAAGGTACCGACATCCAGTTGACCGTCACCGAGTTCTTGCTGGTAAAGGCGTTGGCGGCGCGGCCCGGGATGGTGAAGTCGCGCGATCAGCTTATCGACGCGGCTTATGGGGAGAACACGTATGTGGACGACCGGACGATCGACAGTCATGTGAAACGGGTGCGCAAGAAGTTCCGCCAAGTGGATGGGGAGTTCAACGCGTTCGAGACGCTTTATGGGATTGGGTATCGGTATAAGGAGTAAGGAAGGCCTTCTTTTTTGAAAAAAAAAGCAAAAAACTTTTGTTCCCCCGCCTGCACGAAGGCTCAAATTAGCATTGCAAATACGCGTATCGGCCGAATCAAACTCGGCTTGCGTGCAGGCGGAGGAGCAAAAGTTTTTTGCTTCTTTTTTGCAAAAAAGAAGGCCTTTCTTGCCTTCTCTTCAGTGCCCCGCCGCAGGCTTAGCCCCAGCACCAGGCTTAAAGTTCGACAGCAGCAGCGTGAACGGGACCACGCAGAAGGCCGCGATCGCGCATACGTGGAACACGTCCGTGTAGGCCAGCACGGAGGCCTGGGTGCGGAACGTCTGGTAGATCAGCCCGACCGCCGTGCTTTGCGCATCCGCGGGTGAGTGGCCCATGCTGACGAGCGCCGCCGTGTTCTGCTGCACAAGCTCGTTGTAGGGCTGGTTCAGCGGCGTCAGCCAGCGCGAGAGGTAGGCTTCGCGTACCTGCGTGCGCGTGGTGACGAGCGCGGTGGCCACCGAGATGCCGATCGAGCCGCTGACGTTGCGGAACATCGTGTAGAGCGCGGCCGCGTCGCCGTTCAGCTCGCGCGGTAGGGTCGAGTAGGCGATCACCGAGATCGGCACGAACATGAACGCCAGGCCGAGCGTCTGCGAGGCGCGTATCAGGGCCAGGTTGGTGAACGTCATGTTCGGCGTCAGTATCGCGGAGTACATCAAGGCAAAGCCCATCAGGGTGAAACCCGTGGTAATCAGCCACTTGGTCTGTACCATGGGCAGGATGCGGGTGATGATCGGTATCAGCACGATGATCACCACGCCGCCTGGCGAGAGTATCAGCCCGGCGAGCGTGGCGGTGTAGCCCTGCACTTGCTGGGCAAATTGCGGGATCACCACGGCGCTGGAGTACAGGATGAAGCCCATCGCCGCGATGCACATCACGCCCAGGGCGAAGTTCTTGTTTCCCATCACGTGCAGGTTGACCACCGGCTTCTTGGCCGTCAGCAGCCAGCCGATGGCGCCGGTGATGCCGAGGAACGCCAGCAGGAACATGATGCGTATGAACGGCGAGCTCAGCCAGTCCTCGTCCTCGCCGCGGTCCAGCCCCACCTGCAGGCAGCCCAGGCCCAGGGTGATGAGCGAGATGCCGATGAAGTCGATGCCGCGGCTGCGGCGGTTGGCGACCCAGGGCGGGTCCTCCACCAGCGTCGCCACGCCGAACAGGCCGAGAGCGCCCACGGGGATGTTGAGGAAGAAGATCCAGCGCCAGCTGTAATTGTCGGTGATGTAGCCGCCGAGCGTGGGTCCGATGATGGGTGCCACGATGGTGGCGATAGCGACGACGCCCAGCGCCTTGCCGCGCTGGCTGGCATCGAACGTGTCCAGCACGATGGATTGCTGGTTCGGCTGCAGCCCGCCGCCGAAAAAGCCCTGTGCCAGGCGGAAAAAAACGAGTTCGGGGAGGGACGTGGATGTCCCGCACAGGAACGAGCACACGGTGAACATGCCGATGCAGATCATGAAATATCGTTTGCGGCCCAGCAGGTCCGACAACCAGCCGCTGATAGTCAGCACGATGCCGTTGGCGACCAGGTAGCTGGTCAGCGCCCAGGTGGCGTCGTCGTAGCTGGAGGACAGGCTGCCGGCGATGTGCGGCAGCGAGACGTTGACGATGGTGGTGTCGAGCACCTCCATGAACGCCGCCACGGTCACGACCACGGCGATCAGCCAGGGGTTGGCTTTCGGTTTCCAGGCGCGGTCGTCTGTGTCGCTCATGGCTGGGTCGCCGAAGTGAGGCAAGGAAGGCCTTCTTTTTTGAAAAAAAGAAGCAAAAAACTTTTGTCTCTCACGCTGCGTAAGCGCCTTGCGATTTCAGGTGGCAACCGGCTGCTGCAAATGCGCGGTAGTAAAAGTTTTTTGCTTCTTTTTTTCAAAAAAGAAGGCCTTGCTTCCTTCACTTGAGATCAACCGTAGGATCAACGGAAAGCCCAAGCGGCAAAGGCAGATGCGGATCAAGCCCGCTGTCGATATCGATCTTCACCGGTATGCGCTGGACGATCTTGACGAAGTTGCCGGTGGCGTTCTCCGGCGGGAAAGCGGTGAACTTGCTGCCGGAGCCGAGCTGCACGCTGTCTATGTGGCCGTCCAGCTTGAGCGAGGGGTAGGCGTCGATCGACAGATGCACGTGCTGGCCGGCGCGCATGCGGGCGAGCTGGTTTTCCTTGAAGTTGGCGGTGATCCAGACCTCCGGCGAGACGATGGAGAACACCTGCTGGCCCGGGGTGACGTAGTTACCCTTCTCCACGTTGCGCCGGGTAATCCAGCCGTCCTGCGGCGCGCGCACGATGCACCATTCCAGGTTCAGCTTTGCCTGGATCAGGTTGGCGTCCGCCTGGCTGACGCTGCCCTGCAGCTGCTTCACCTGGGAATTGCTCTGGGCGATGTTCGGCTTCACCGGGGTGGCCATCTGGACGGCGGCATCGGCGGAGGCGACCTGCGCTTCGGCGGAGCGCAGCGCGGCGGTGGCGTAATCCACCTGTTGGCCGGAGGTGGCGGCGCGGGGGATGTTCTGCTGGCGCTTGTAGTCGGTCTGCGCCTTGAACAGGGTCGCCTGGGCGTCCAGCAGCTGCGCCTTGGCCGATTGCAGGCGGGCGGGGAAGTTCACCTGCGCCACGTCCAGCGCGTGGCCGGCGGCGGCGTATTGTCCCTGGCTGGCGGCGAGCTGGCCCTGCGCCTGCTCCAGCGAGGCCTCGTATTGCCGCGGGTCGATATGTATCAGCGGATCACCCTGGTGGACGAACTGGTTGTCGTTGACGTCCAGCGAGACAACCTGGCCGGTAACACGCGGCGAGATGGTGACCGCGCGGCCGTCGGTGTAGGCGTCGTCCGTGGTCTCGATGTTCTTGGTGGACTGCCAGTAGTAGATGCCGCCGGCGATGAGGCCGACCAGCACCACCACCATGGCAATGCGCACGAAAGGCCGGGCGCGGGCGCGGCGCTGGTCCTGCTTGCGGTCGGCATCCTGCTGCTTGCGCTTGTCCTCGCCACCCTTGCCATCGTCCTGCTTTTTGTCTTGGGAGGGTTCGCTGTCGGCCATCGTGTAAGCCTCATCTGTCTGACCGATCGGTTCGGTCAATGTGGCGCTTCTGTAACCTGTGGGGCGCAGGTTGGGAAAGGGGAGGAAGGAAGGCCTTCTTTTTTGAAAAGAGAAGCAAGAAACTTTTACTCGTGCCTGCACCGTGGCCTGCCCTGGTCCCGCAACGCGTATCTCGCAAAAACAGCGTGAACCTTGGTGCAGGCGTGGGAAGTAAAGGTTTTTTGGTCCTTTTTTTCAAAAAAGGACTGCTTGCTTCCTTGCCTTTAGGTCACCACCAGCTCCGGCTCAAGTGCGAACGCCTGCGTGCGCACCAGCCGCGCGTACAACCCGTCCAATGCCATCAGACCGGCATGCGTGCCCTGCTCGAGCGCGCGGCCCTCCGCCATGGCAATCACCAGGTCTGCATCGCGCACTGTGGACAGGCGGTGCGCCACGATGATCGTGGTGCGCCCGGCGCGCAGGCGGGTCAGGGCAAGCTGCACGGCGGCTTCGCTCTCGGCATCCAGCGCGCTGGTGGCCTCATCCAGCAGCAGCACGCGCGGATCCCGCAGCAGGGCGCGCGCGAGGGCCACGCGCTGGCGCTGTCCGCCGGAGAGGCGCTGGCCGCCGGTGCCGACGCGTGTGTCCATACCCTCCGGCAGAGCGCGTATGAAGCCGGCGGCGGCTGCGGCTTCGGCTGCGTCCCAGATTTCCGCCTCGTTGGCGCCCGGGCGGCCCAGCGCGATGTTGGCGCCCACGGTGTCGTCGAACAGCATCACGTCCTGGCCGACATAGGCGATAGCGTCGCGCAGGCTGGCGATGGCCACGCTGCGTATGTCGGCCCCGTCCAGCAGGATGGCGCCGCCGCTGACGTCCTTCAGGCGGGGGATCAGGGTCAGCGCGGTGGATTTTCCCGCGCCGGAAGCGCCGACGAGGGCCACGGTCAGGCCTGGCTTCGCCTCAAAGGTCAGCCCGTCCAGGCCCACCCGCCCGTCCGGATAGACGAAGCGCACCGCCTCGAAACACAGGTGGCCGTGGCCTGTAGGCAGCGGGTGCGCGCCTGGCCGATCCAGTATCTCGGCCGGCTCGTCGATCACGCCGAACACGCGGACCAGGCCGGCCATGCCCTCCTGCAGCGCGGCGTTCAGCGCGCCCAGCGCGCGGACGGGCCGGGAAGCGAGCAGCAAGGCGGCGACGAAGCCGGTGAAATCGCCCAGCGTGTTGCCGCCGTTGGCCGCCCGCCAGCCGGCGAAGCCCAGCACGGCGGCCACGGCCGCGCCGCCCAGCACTTCCAGGAACGGGTCCACGCGCGCGCGGCTGCGGTTCATCTTCAGCAGCGAATGGTAGAGCGACTGGAACATCGCGTTGGCCCGGTGCCGCTCCGTGTCTTCCAGGCGGTACGCGCGGACCGTGCGGGCCTGGGCGAAGCTTTCGTGCAGCAGCGTCGCCGTCTCGCCCATGCGTTCCTGCATGCCGCCCGAGGCGCGGCGCACGCGCTTGCCCACGCGCTGTATGGGGATGGCCGCGAGAGGATAGAGGCAGGCGGCGATCAGGCTGAACTCCCAGTCCAGGTAGAACATCGTGCCGACCAGGCCCACCACGGTGACCACGTCGCCTATGGCGTTGACCGCGCGTATCAGCGCCTCGCGCACCGTGGTCGCGTCCGTGGTGAAGCGGGCGGCCAGGGCGGCCGGCGCTTCGCGTTCCAGCCTGGTGAGGTCCGCGCGCACGAGTTGGCCGAACATGCGCTCCTGCAGCTCGCGTATGACCAGCAGCACGAGCTGCTGGACCAGCACGGTCTGGCCATACTGGGCTGCGGCCTTCGCCGAGGTGATGGCGATGACCAAGGCGGGGATCTGGTAGAGGATCCGGCTGTCATGCGCCTCGAACATGCTCAGCGCGCGCTGGATGACCACGGGATAGACCGCGGTGAGGCCGGCCATCAGCGCGGTGAGCAGGAGCACCAGCAGCAGCCGGCCCTTGTGGTGGCGTATGTGCTCGCGCCAGAGCCGCTGCATCATGGCCCGGGTGGTTGTCTCGTCCTGCATCGGGGGCGCGTGTATCACGCGCGTGTCAGGCCGCGAAGCGGGGCATGAAAGGTCCGGCACGGCCCTCTCTTTGAAGAGAAGGCGGAAAAGCCGCCTCGGGGCTGGCCTAGTGGCCCGGGTGGCCGCCTTGCGCGGGGTCGCTTGTGCGCAGGTGCCACAGGCGTTCGTGGGAGGCCATGAGCGGCGCCACGATCGCATCCCGGCGGTCTGGCTTTGGCGCGATACGAAGGAGGACAAGCTCCAAAGTCACGAGCAGGTCGCCAGCCACATTCAGTTCGCCTTCGTCACAAGCATGATCAAAGGCAGCCTGTATCTTGTCGCTCAACCTGCGGCTGTAGCGCTCCTGATCGGGTGTAGCATTAGATGCAGTCGACTGTGTTTGTGACATGGTGAGAGTGACCGGGCCATTCGCAGGCACTCATTGTGCCAGAAAACACGCAAACGTCAAAGCGTGACGATTGCGGAATGGTTGCGCCGGGTTCGGCTGGCTCTTGTCAGCCTGCACTCAGCAATGCCGCGCCGGGCGCAGGTCCAGTTGCGTCAGCCGGCCGTTCATCTGGAAGTCGCCGAAATTCATCGCGAGCTGGTCGGCCACCCCGTTAGCGTAATAGACCATGCCGATTTCGTAGTCCGGCGTCTCGGCCGAATGGCTGCGCGCGAAGAAGGCGATGTGGACGCGGCCGGACGGCAGCACCGACAGGGCCGCCCATTTCTGCTGCGGGTTGACGGCAGCCGGCTTGTTCCAGTTCTCGATGGTGACGAACGTGTCCTGCGCGCCGTCCGCGCCGGTGCCGTCGAACAACGGCACGCTGAGGAAGCGGCGTCCGGCGGCGGCGGCATCGATGAGCGCGTTGGTGTGCGCCATCGGCAGCAGCGTGCCGTCCGGCAGCAGGATGGTGGTCTTCTGCGGGCTGGTGAAGTCCGCGTGGCCGGGCCCGCCCGCATGGCTTAGCGTGGCGGTGCCGTCCACCTGCTCTGTCACCGCCGTGTCGGTCACCTGCTTGCTGTGGAAGTCCAGGTGGGTGCCGTCGCGCGCCTCCAGCGTCGCGTAGTCGGAGACCATGTGCACGTCCTGGCCGTCCTGGTTGGTGAGGTCGATCACCAGATGCTGTGACGTGGTCCACGCGCCGCAGCTGTCGGTCACGTCGTAGGTCATCGATCCGTGGGCCGCAATGACGGTCTGCGTCTTGGCGGTGTCCAGGCTGAGCGCATAGACGGCGTGATGGCCAGCGAGCGGTGCGGCCTGGGCCGTGGCCGCCGCGAGCAGGAAGGGTAGGGCGGCCAGGTGGCGCATGCGGGCTCCGGGGCGTGGGGGTGGCAGGCTTAAAGGGTGTGGAGCGGGCGCGCCATAGTAAGGAAGCAGTCCTTTTTTGAAAAAAGGACCAAAAAACTTTTGCTCCCCCGCATTTGCAGCGTCCTCGTGCCTCGCGGATAAAGACGGTTGCTGATGCGTCGTCAGGGATAAAAGCTTTTTGCTTCTTTTTTCAAAAAAGAAGGCCTTTCTTGCCTTCCGCAAAAGCTTGAACACGCAACACGCAACCCGATCCGCTCTGCCCCGTAGGCGAGGCTCCGCATCCGGAGATCGCAAGACATGCCCAAAGCTACAGGCTACGCCGCCCAGCATTCCTTCAGCCGCCTGAAGCCGATCAGCTTCGAACGCGACGACCCGAAGGCAAATGAGGTGGAGATCGAGGTTCTGTTCTGCGGCATCTGTCATTCGGACATCCACCAGGTGAAGAATGAGTGGGGTAACACCGTGTATCCCTGCATGCCTGGCCACGAGGTGGTGGGACGCGTGTCACGCGCCGGGGTCGGTGTCACGCGTCACAAGGTTGGCGACATGGTCGGTGTAGGCTGCATGATAGACAGTTGCCGCCATTGCGAACCGTGCCACAGCCACGAGGAAAACTACTGCGAGGGCCCGAACAGCTGGCTTGCCACATACAATGGTCCGATGGTGCCGAAAGCGAAGTCGCCGGACGGCAAGAACTCCTACGGCCGGGACAATACCTATGGTGGTTACTCAAGTTCCGTGGTGGTGGCGGAAGACTTCGTCCTGAAGGTACCGGCCGGGCTATCGCCTGACGTGGCCGCACCCATACTTTGCGCCGGTGTCACGACATATTCGCCGATGAAGCACTGGGGCGTGAAGTCCGGCGACAAAGTCGGCATCGTGGGTTTCGGCGGACTGGGCGACATGGCCGCCAAGATCGCCCGCGCCATGGGCGCCGAGGTGACCTTGTTCACCACCACGAAGGAAAAGATCGCCGAGGCGACCAAGCTCGGCGTGACCGGCGTGCTGTCCAGCGACAAGGACGCGATGAAGAAACTGGCCAACCGTTTCGATTTCATCCTGAGCACGATACCTGAGAAACACGACGTCATGCCGTTCGTCGAACTGCTCAAGCGCGACAAGACACTGGTGGTAGTGGGCGCGCTGGAGCCGCTGGCACCGGTGAACAACCAGGAGGTGGCGTTCCACCGCAAGAGCGTCGCCGGCTCGCTTATCGGCAACATCGCGGATACGCAGGAAGTGCTGGATTTCTGCGCAGCGCATAAGATCGGGCCTGATGTGCAGGTTATACCGATCCAGGAAGTCAACCACGCTTACAAGGAAGTCTTGAAGGGCGACGTGCGGTTCCGGTACGTGATCGATATGGCCAGCTTGAAGATGGACGAGGCGGCGTAAGGAAGGAAGCAAGGCCTTCTTTTTTGAAAAAAGAAGCAAAAAACTTTTGCTCCCCGCATTTGAGAGAGCTTGGCTTTTCTTGCCAGGCTTGGTGCGGGGAGAAGTTCGTCAGACGCCTTCGGTCAGCATCACCCTGTACTCGGCCCCGCGCAGACGGTGCTGCAGCGCATCCTGGTAGGCGGGGCTGTGATACCAGGCCCGGGCCGCGTTCATGTCGGCAAACTCCAGGATGACAGCCCCGTCTGCCTTGGTGCCCTCCAGTGTCTCGATCGGCCCGTAAAAGGCGAGCGGCTTGGGCGGCGTGTCCCCGAACGAAGCGCGGGCTTTGCCTGCATAGACCTCCATCTCCGCTGCATCGGTGATACGCTCGCGTATGAAGATCACGTAGGCTGCCATTCCGGCTCTCCTGGTCGTTCTTGTGTAGCAGGGCAGGAAGCAGGGCCTTCTTTTTTAAAAAAAAGAAGCAAAAAACTTTTGTCCCTGACGACGTCTCAGTGCCCGCGCCTACCCTTAGGCATCCGGCTGGTGCAAATGCGTGGTAGCAAAAGTTTTTTGCTTCTTTCTTTCAAAAAAGAAGGCCTAGCTTCCTCACTCCGCCGCCTCGGAGTAACTCTCGACAGGCGCGCACGTGCAAGCAAGATTGCGGTCGCCGTAAGCGTTATCGACGCGCTTCACCGGCGGCCAGTATTTTGCACCACGCACGCCCGCGGGAAAAGCCGCAGCCTCACGGGAATACGCGTGACGCCAGTTCGAAGCCGCAATTTCGGCGGCCGTGTGCGGCGCGTTCCGCAACGGATTGTCGGTGCGGTCTGCGCGGCCCTCGACGATGGACGCTATCTCGCCGGCTATGGCGATCATCGCGTCGCAGAAACGGTCTATTTCCAAGCGCGGTTCGCTTTCGGTGGGTTCCACCATCAGGGTGCCGGGGACGGGCCAGGACATGGTGGGCGCGTGGAAGCCGTAATCCTGCAGGCGCTTGGAGATGTCTTCCACCTGTATGCCGGCGGCAGACGCGAAGCCGCGGCAATCCAGTATGCACTCGTGGGCCACGGTGCCCTGCGCGCCGCGGTATAGGATTGGGTAGTGCGGGGCCAGGCGGGCGGCGATGTAGTTGGCGCTCAGGATGGCGATCTCGGTGGCGCGTTTCAGGCCGGCCGCACCCATCAGGCGGATGTAGGCGTAGCTGATGGGCAGGATGGTGGCGCTGCCGAACGGGGCGGCGGAGACTGGGCCGATGCCGGTGGCGGGGCCGGCGTCTT
>CAXTCL010000055.1:0-18226 GCA_964242035.1 uncultured Acetobacteraceae bacterium
GGAGCGCCCGCCACGTTCGAGGCGGCGGCGCGGCTGGATGTACCGGCGCACCAGGTGACGCTCTCGGCCCTGACCGCCGGCTACAAGAGCGAGGCGTTGCGGCTGCGGGCACCGGCGCGGATCGATTTTGGCGCCAGCACGAGCGTGGATGGGCTGCATCTGGCCTTCGGGCCGCCGGGAGTGGCGCCGGCCACGCTGGATCTGGCCGGGCGTGTGGCGCCGGCGCTGGCGCTCACCGCCACGCTGCGCGGCGTGACGCCGGACCTGGCGCGTCCGTTCGCCCCCAACCTGCAGGCATCCGGCGTGCTGACGGCCGATGCCCGGCTGTCCGGAACCACCGCTTCCCCGCAGGGCACGCTGCGCCTGCAGGCGACCGGGCTGCATGTGCGCAGCGGACCGGCAGCCGCGCTGCAACCGGTCTCGCTTCTGGCCACGGCCGGGCTTACCGGCAAGGCGGCGCAGATCAACGCGCGCCTGTCCGGCGGGCCGAAGCTGGATTTCGCCGCATACGGCACCGCGCCGATCGCCGCCGGCGGCGCGCTGTCACTGCACGCCACCGGGCACACGGACCTCACCTTGCTGGATCCGATACTCGGCGCCAGCGGGCAGCGCGCCGCCGGCAACCTGGCACTCGATGCGACGGTGGGCGGGACTGCCGCGTCGCCGCGCATCGGCGGCACCGTCACGCTGGACCATGGCGAGATACAGGATTTCGTCCAGGGCGCACGCGTCACCGACATCACGGCACGGTTGGTGGCGGCCGGCGACACCGTGCGTATCGCCACCTTCACGGCGAAGGCCGGCGGTGGAACGCTGGGCGCCTCCGGCACGGTCGGCGTGCTCGCCCCCGGCCTGCCGGTGGACGTCCGCTTCACCGCCGACCACGCCCGTCCGCTGGCGAGCGACCTGCTGAGCGCCACGCTGGACGCCAGCCTGGCGGTGCACGGCCAGGCGGCCGGAACGCTGGACGCGACGGGAAAGATCTTCGTCCGCCGCGCCGAGATCAACATCCCGAACGCCCTGCCGCCCAGCGTGGCCGTGCTGCACGTGCGCCGGCCCGGCGACAAGCCGCCCAAGCCGGCCGCGGCCTCCACCAGCCTCGTGCGCCTGGCGATCGAGCTGGACGCGCCCTCCAACATCTTCGTGCGCGGCCACGGGCTGGACAGCGAGCTCGGCGGCAAGCTGACCATCGCCGGCACCAGTGCCGCGCCGCAGATCTCCGGCGGCTTCGAGATGCGCCGCGGCAACATAAGCGTGGCCGGCACCACGCTGAACTTCACCCACGGCGAGGTGGGCTTCGACGGCACCAGCGTCACCAACAAGATAGACCCGACGCTGAATTTCGTGGCCGACAGCAACTCCGGCAGCGTGGTGGCGACGCTGACAGTCGGCGGCTACGCCGACAAGCCGACAATCAAGCTGTCCAGCGTGCCGGACCTGCCGCAGGACGAGATCCTGGCCCACCTGCTGTTCGGCACCAGCGTGAAGGACCTCTCGGCCATCCAGATCGCCGAAATCGCCTCGGCCCTGGCCGAGCTTTCAGGCGTGACGGGTGGCGGCGATCCGCTGGGCGCGGTGCGCAAGGGGCTCGGGCTGGACCGGCTGTCTGTGGGCGGCGGCGGTGGCGGCACCAGCACGGGCGCCACGGTGGAAGCCGGGCGTTACGTGGCGCGTGGCGTGTATATCGGGGCGAAGCAGGCGACGTCCGGCGGCGGGACGGCGGCCGAGGTGCAGGTCGACCTGACGAAGCACCTCAAGGCGAACGCGCAACTGGCGACGGGCGGCGGGAGTGTGCAGGGGGCGACGCCGGATAACGATCCCGGGTCCACGATCGGGTTGTCTTACCAGTTCGAGTATTGAGGCTTCCTCCTACCCCACCACGACAGCCAGAGGCGCCGCCGCGTCCCGTATGCTGACCGGCACGCACCCCGCCGGATCACCGTCCGCCTGCGCCGGCGCCCCGCCCAGGATCTCGACCCTGGAAGCGCGCACCAGCCGCAGCCCAGGCGCGCTGGGCAGCAGGTTCAGCGGCAGCGCCGCCCCATACATCAGCGCGGACCAGGGGCCGTGGCCACCAAACAGCGCCACCGTGAAACCAGGTTCGCTGGGCTGCGCGCCAGGTGCCAGCAGGTACTGGCCGGCATACAGCGTCCCCTTGCTGACGATCACGCTGGCGGCTTCGGCCGGCCTGCCGTCGATGCGCAGCCGTATCGGCTCGTAGTCGTAGCGCAGCAGCTCGCGCAGGGTCTGCAACACGTAGGCGCCGCGCCCCAGCACACGCTTCAGCGTCCTGGGCAGCCGGTGCACCACCTGCGCGTCCAGCCCCACGCCCAGCATCTGCACAAACAGCCGGTCCGGCTGGTGGCCGGTGGCGATGCCCGGCCAGAGCGCGCGCGTGCGGCCGAAGGCCAGCGCGGCCGCCACCGCCTTCGGCGCCATGGGCAGGCCGAACTCGCGCGCCAGCACGTTCGCGGTGCCCAGCGGGATCACGCCAAGCCGCGCGCCGCGCCCGCTCGCGGCCAGCCCGCCGGCCACCTCGGCGATGGTGCCGTCGCCACCGGCCGCCACCACCAGAGGCAGCGTACGTCCAGGCGCCGCCCGCAGGGCCGCCCGGGCGAGTTCGGCGGCATGGCCAGGATGCCCGGTCTGCATCAGCTCGAACTGCACGCCATTGGCCGTCAGGATGTCCAGCACACGCCACAGCGCGCCCGCGCGCCTACCCCCGGCGGCAGGATTGTAGATGATGATCAAGGACGCAGCCGCCCCGGCGCAGACGCACCAATCCCGCAAGCAGCGCCCCTTGCCTGCCCGACGGGTCCGGCCTGTAGCAAGCCGCCGCATGGCAAACGCGCGCCGGACGGCCGCCAAAGCGAACGTCGCAGGCCGCTCTTCCCTGCAAAAAAGCGCGCCTCGCCGCCCCCGAACATACCACCCACTCCGCGCCCAAAGCGGAGCAGTATCCCCACCCACTGTTGCGATTCGGTTGCAGGACCGCGTCAACCGTGTGATACTTGCCCACGAGTCGATAACCGCCGCCGTCACGCAAACTTCACTGACGCGACGCGGCACGTGCCCTATCTGCTGCGCGCTATTCCAGCCCGCCGCGCGGCTGGACGGTCCGATACGTGACGGTGAGGCTCATGAACGCCTTTTCTGCCCAACCCCCGCATCCGCCAGGCGCCACCTACCGCGCCGTCTTCATCTCCGACACCCACATGGGCACGAGGGGCTGCAAGGCGGACTTCCTCGCCCACTTCCTCGCCTCCTTCTCCACCGAGAACCTGTTCCTGGTCGGCGACATCGTCGACGGCTGGCGGCTGCGCAAATCCTGGTACTGGGACGAGATGCATGACGAGGTCGTCCGCCTTATCCTCCGACACGCCAGCCGCGGCGCCCAGGTCCTCTACATCCCCGGCAACCACGACGAGATGTTCCGCGCCTGGCTGCCGCTCCGCCTGGAGATAGCCGGCGTCAAACTGGTAGCCGACGCCGAACACACCACCGCCGACGGCCGCCGCCTGCTGATCATCCACGGCGACCAGTTCGACAGCGTCGTCCGCTACGCCAAGACACTCGCCTTCCTCGGCGACTGGGCCTACACCGCCGCCCTGAGCATAAACCGCTGGTTCAACGTCGTGCGCCGCATCCTGGGCTACCCCTACTGGTCGCTGTCGCAATGGGCCAAGCGCCAGGTCAAAGGCGCGGTCAAGGCGATAGACCGCTTCGAGGCCGCGCTCTCGAACGAGGCCCGCCGCCGCCACCTGGACGGCGTCGTCTGCGGCCACATCCATCACGCCGAAATGCGCAAGATAGACGGCGTGCTCTACCTCAACACCGGCGACTGGGTGGAAAGCTGCACCGCCCTCGTCGAGCACCACGACGGCCGCCTGGAACTGCTCGACTGGGTCGCCCTGAACAAGCTCTCCTTCTTCACGCCCAGACGTGTGACGGTGTCCGAACCTGCCTGACATCGCCGCCGCACCGCCCACACAAATCCCCGGCCTGGACGGCCTGGACCCCGCAGCCGACCTCCCGCCGAACTCCCGCGTGCTGATCGTCTCGGACGCCTGGCGCCCGCAGGTCAACGGCGTCGTCCGCACCCTGGCCACCCTCGTGGACGAACTCGAAACCCTGGGCATCGTGGCCGAGGTGATCGGCCCGGACCGCTTCCGCACGCTGCCCTGCCCCACCTACCCGGATATCCGCCTCTCCGTCCTCCCGCACCGCCGCCTGGCGCGCCTGATGGCCGCCTTCGCGCCGGACGCGCTGCACATCGCCACCGAAGGCCCGCTCGGCATCGCCGCCCGACGCATCGCCCGCCGCCACGGCTGGACCTTCACCACCGCCTTCCACACCCGCTTCCCCGAATATCTCCGCGCTCGCACCCGCATCCCCACCCGCCTGTCCTACGCCTGGCTCCGCCGCTTCCATGCCGCCGGCCACGGCCTGATGGTCGCCACCGAAAGCCTGCGCCAGGAACTCGCCGCCCGCGGCTTCCAGGACCTGCGCGCCTGGTCCCGCGGCGTGGACCTTGCCCTCTTCCAGCCCGAACCGCACGACACCTACCCTGACCTGCCCCGCCCGATCTGCCTCTACGTCGGCCGCGTCGCCGTCGAGAAAAACATCGCCGCCTTCCTCGCCTTGGACCTCCCCGGCTCCAAGATCGTCGTCGGCGAAGGCCCCCAACTCGCCGCCCTGAAACGCGACTACCCCGCCACCCACTTCGCCGGCGTAAAACACGGCGAAGCCCTGAGCCGCGCCTACGCCGGCGCCGACGTCATGGTCTTCCCCTCCCGCACCGACACGTTCGGCCTCGTCATGCTGGAAAGCCTCGCCTGCGGCACCCCCGTCGCCGCCTTCCCGGTCACCGGCCCGAAAGACGTGCTGGTCGGCGGCGGTGACGCCATCGGCGCAGTGGACACGGACCTGCGCGCCGCCGTGCTGCGCGCGCTGGCGAACGGCGACCGCATCGCCTGCCGGGCCTTCGCGGAGACGTTCTCCTGGCGGGCCTGCGCGGAGCGGTTCGTGACCAACCTGGTGCCTATACGGCAGGGGTTGGATATCACCATGCTGCCGGCTTTGGCCTGAGGAAGGAAGCAAGGCCTTCTTTTTTGAAAAAAAGAAGCAAAAAACTTTTACTACCCCGCCTGCACGAAGAGCCGCGCCGGTTCTGCCGGACGCGCGCTTGCAGGACCAGACGAGGCCTCCATGCAGGCGCAGTAGCAAAAGTTTTTTGCTTCTTTTTTTCAAAAAAGAAGGCCTTGCTTGCCTGGCCTCACCGCAAAACCAAAGCCACCGCCGCATCCACCATCAACGGCAAAACCATCAGCATCAACCGCGGCATAGTTACACATCCCATTCCATTTCAACGCAGCCGTAATAGGATCGAAACGTAAACCAGGGGTGTAGAGCCGTCAGCCGCATCCGTGCTACCCGGCCACCGTGCCTCTCACCCCCTTACGCAACAGCGCCTGGCTGCACCGCCTCGCCGCCTGGTCGCTCGGCTGGTACCTGGACCTCACCCTGCGCAGCACGCGCTGGACCGTGCAGGGCGGCGCCCACCTCGCCCCCTACCTCGCCGGCGGCCCGGTCATCGTGGCGGTCTGGCACGAGCGCCTGCCGCTGATCCCCGCCCTCTGGGCGCCGGCGCGCCGCCACAACCCCGGCCGCGGCGTCGCCGCCCTGGCCAGCCGGCACAGGGACGGCCGCCTGATCGCCGGGGTCATGGCCCAATTCGGCGTACGCGGCGTGCACGGCTCCACCACGAGCCGCAAACCAGGCAGCACGCGGGCGAAAGACGGCGGCGGCGCGGCCGGCCTGCGCGGCCTGGTCGCCGCACTGGCTGCCGGCGACGCCATCGTCATCACGCCGGACGGACCGCGCGGCCCACCCCGCGTCGCCGCCCCAGGCGTGGCCCACCTCTCCGCCCTGACCGGCGCGCCGGTGATCGCCGTCTCCGGCGCCGTCCGCCATCGCCTGGTGCTGCGGAGCTGGGACAGGATGGTGCTGCCTCTGCCGTTCGGCCGTGGCGTGCTCGTCTGCCAGCCCGAAATCCCCGCCGGCACCGAAGAAGGCGCCGCCCTGGCGCGCATCTCCGCCGCCATGACCGAAGCCGCAGACCGGGCCGACACGCTGTGCCTGGCCTGACAGCGCGCGCCTGGGCGCTGGCCGCCACCGCAAGCGCCCCCGCGCTCCGCCTGATGCTGCGCCGCCGCGCCGCCCGCGGCAAGGAACTGCCGGCCAGGCTGGCCGAGCGCCGCGGCTTCCCCGGCAGCCCCCGCCCGCCTGGCCGCCTGCTCTGGCTGCACGCGGCCAGCGTGGGCGAGACGCTCTCTGCCCTGCCCCTGGTAGCCGCCCTGCCCGCGGACCTGACCATCCTGTTCACCACCGGCACACGCACCAGCGCACACCTGCTGACCACCCGCCTGGAAGAGGCCGGCCTGGCCGCCCGCGTGCTGCACCGCTTCGTCCCGCTGGACGTGCCCGCCTGGGCCGCCCGCTTCCTCGATGCCTGGCGCCCGGACGCCGCCTGCTTCCTGGAAAGCGAGCTGTGGCCGAACCTGCTCGCCGCCTGCGCCGCCCGGCACATCCCCGTGGCGCTGGTAAACGCTCGCCTGTCCGCCCGCAGCGCACGCCAATGGGCCCGCGCGCCCGGTTTCGCCCGCGAGGTGCTCGGCCGCTTCGCCTGGATCGCCGCCCAATCGCAGGAAGACGCCGCCCGTCTCCACGCGCTGGGCGCGCCGTCGGTGGACGCCCCGGGCAATCTGAAATTCGCCGCCCCCCCTCTGCCCGTGGACGACGCCGAGCTCGCCCGCCTGCAAGCCCTGCTCGGCCGCCGCCCCCGCCTGCTGGCCGCCAGCACGCACCCGGCGGATGACACAATCGTGGCCGCCGCCCACGCCGCGCTGAGCGCCCGCCACCCCGGCCTGCTCACCGCCATAGTGCCGCGCCACCCGGAGCGCGGCGCCGCCCTGGCCGCCTCCTGCAACGCGCCAAGACGCGCCCTCGGCGAGGCCCCGCCGGAAGCCGGACTATGGCTGGCCGACACGCTCGGCGAACTCGGCCTGTTCTACCGCGCCTTCCCCCTCGTCCTGATGGGCAAGAGCTTCGCCGGCGGCGGCGGCCAGAACCCCTGGGAGCCGGCCCAGCTCGGCTGCGCCGTGGTATGCGGGCCGGACATGCAGAATTTCCCCGATGCGGTTGCGCGCCTGCGCGAAGCCGGCGCCCTGACGCAGGTGCCGGACGAAGCGGCCCTCGTCGAAGCCCTGGACGCCCTGCTCCGCGACCCGCAGCACCTCACCCACACCGGCGAAGCCAGCCGCACCGCCACGTCCACCACCAGCGACCTCCCTGGCCTGCTGGCAGCGCGCCTCATGGCGCTCATGCCGACCGACGCCTGACCGCCATGGCGCTCTCCCCGCCCAATTTCTGGCGCCACGACGGCGGACGGCTGGCCCCTGCCCTCCTCGCCCCGGCAAGCTGGCTGGTCGCGCGCGCCACCGCCCGGCGCATCGCCCGGCCAGGCTGGCGCGCACCCGTGCCGGTGATCTGCTGCGGCAACCCAGGCGTCGGCGGCGCCGGCAAGACCACGCTGGTGCTGGACCTCGCCGCACGCCTGCTCGCACGCGGCACGCAAATCCACCTGCTCACACGCGGCCACGGCGGCACCGCCCGCGGCCCCCTGCGCGTGGACCCGGCCGTGCACGACGCCCGCACCGTGGGCGACGAGGCGCTCCTTCTCGCCGCCTGCGCCCCCACCTGGGTAGGCGCGGACCGCGCCGCCACCGCCAGGCTGGCCGTGGCCGCAGGCGCGGAAATGCTGATCATGGATGACGGCCTGCAGAACCCGACCCTGACCCAGGATTGCGCCCTGCTGGTGATCGACGGCCCCGCCGGCTTCGGCAACGCCCGCGTCCTGCCGGCCGGCCCCCTGCGCGAACCGATAGAAGCCGCGGCCCAACGCTGCCGCGCCGCGATACTGATAGGCAACGACGCAACCGGCGCGCTCGACCACCTGCCACGCACCCTGCTTGTGCTGCGCGCGCGCCTCGTGCCCGGCAGCGAAACCGCCGGGCTGGCCGGGCGACCCCTGGTCGCCTTTGCCGGCATCGGCCGGCCGGCCAAGTTCTTCGACATGCTGGCCAATGCCGGACTAGACGTATCCTCATGCCACGCCTTCGCCGACCATCACCGCTTCAGCCCCGGCGAGCTCGCCCGCCTGCGGGCCGAAGCCGGCACGCTGGACGCAATCCTGGTCACCACGCCCAAGGATTTCGTGCGCATCCCGGCGGATCTGCGCGTCGGCATCGTGCCTGTCGGAGTCTCGCTTCTTTGGGACGACGAGAGCGGGTTGCGTGGGTTGTTTTGAGGCAAGGAAGCAAGCAGTCCTTTTTTGAAAAAAAGGACCAAAAAACTTTTGCTCCCCGCCTGCACGAAACACGAGTCCCTTTCTGCCAACACGCGCATCGGCACGACCAGAACGGGCCGTGGTGCAAGCAGGTAATAAAAGTTTTTTGCTTCCTTTTTGCAAAAAAGAAGGCCTTGCCTTGCTATCCCGCTTAACGACCCAGGCCGAAGCCGCGCTCGTAGCCGCCCTGATCCGAGGCGTCGGCGCCCTCAAACCCGCCACCGCCTCGAACATTGCAGGCGGCATCGCAGCCTTTGCCGGCCCCCTCCTCCCCGTCTCGCGCGTGGCACACGCAAACCTGCTGGCCGCCATGCCGGAGCTGAACCTGGCCGAGCGCCGGCGCATCGTCCGCGGCGCCTGGGAACAGCTCGGCCGCACGTTTGGCGAGCTGCCGCATATAGCCGCACTCGCCCAGGACACGGCCAGCGGACCAGGCTGGGAAGTGACCGGCAAGGACGTGCTCGCCAGCCTCTCCGCCCAAGGCGGCCCGGTGATCTTCTTCTCCGGCCATATCGGCAACTGGGAGATACTGCCGCGCGCCGCCAACCGGTACGGCCTGCCCGTCGGCAGCTTCTACCGCGCCGCGCAGAACAGGCGCGTGGACCGCATGATCATCGCCCTCCGCCAGGAGGCGGCAGGCCACGCGATACGATTGTTCCCGAAAGGCGCGTCGGGCGCACGGCAGGCGCTGGGGCACCTGCGCCAGGGCGGACATCTGGCCATGCTGGTCGACCAGAAGCTGAACGAAGGGATCGAGGCCCTCTTCTTCGGCCTGCCGGCGATGACCGCGCCGGCGGCCGCCATCTTCGCACTGCATCTCCGCTGCCCGCTTGTGCCGGCCCGGGCCGAGCGCATCGGCCCGGCCCGGCTCCGCCTCATCGTGGAGCCGCCTCTGGCCCTGCCCGACACGGGCGACCGCAAGGCGGACGTGGCCGCACTCACCCAGCAGGTGAGCGACGTGCTGGAGCGCTGGATACGCGCGGACCCTGCGAGTTGGTTGTGGCTGCACCGGCGGTGGAAGGGGCGCTCTTAGGCAAGCAAGGCAAGGCCTTCTTTTTTGCAAAAAAGAAGCAAAAAACTCTTGCTCTCCGCCTGCACCACGCCCCGCGCTATTCCTACAAGCACCTATGCCTGCAGAACCTGCACGCGCGCTGCTGCAGGCGGGGCAGTAAAAGTTTTTTGGTCCTTTTTTCCAAAAAAGGACTGCTTGCTTCCTTTAAGCCACCTAACAATAAGCAAGCTTCATTGCACCGCAGCGCAATAAAAATTCTCGACTCAGCTCAAACTCCCACCTATCGTTTCGCTTTCATCAGTCGGGTTGGGAGGCTCTCATGCTGGATTTTGCCGTCACCTGGCTGCTGGCCAACCCGCTGGCCGGCGTAGGCGCCCTGGTGGTGTTCGCCGTAGGCTTCGGGGCGTTGCTGATACCGCGCATGCAGGATGTGGCAAAACACGGGCATCCGCGCTGCTGAGTGCCGGCCCGCTACTCCGGCGCCGGCTCCCACAGCTCGATCGGGTTGCCTTCCGGATCATGTATCCGGGCAAAACGGCCGTACTCTGAGTCGCCGGAGGGCTTCA
Source organism: uncultured Acetobacteraceae bacterium (assembly GCA_964242035.1). Taxonomy (GTDB): domain Bacteria; phylum Pseudomonadota; class Alphaproteobacteria; order Acetobacterales; family Acetobacteraceae; genus BOG-908. The sequence goes on from CAXTCL010000055.1 coordinate 9,986, forward strand.
CCACCGTGATCCCGGCGGCCTCGAGCTCCTGCATCAGCGGGTCCAATCCGGTGACCCGGAGGTTCAGCATCGCCTGCTTATCCGCCGGAAAGTAATCCGACGTTCGCCGGAACGGTGAAAATGCCGTCGTGCCGGCCGACTGCTCCCACACGGAGCCGATGCCGAGATGCTTCTCGTACCAGGCCGAAAGGGCGCCCGGATCGTCCGCCCTGAAGAAGAAACCGCCGATACCCGTCACTGGCATGGTCGCGCTCTCACTCTAGCAATGATGTTCGTTGCATACCCGAGGTAGGACGGTTTTGGAACCCGCATAACAAAGCAAGCCGACATTTTTTAGTAAACTCCGAAGAATTCTTCTCCCCGAATCCGGGTGATGGGTCCGGTCCACGCGGGTCATCAACCCTGGCTGCGGGAAGAAGAAAGCAAGCAAGATTCAACACCAAGAACACTAAGGAAGCAAAAGCCACCAAGAGCACCAAGAAGAAGGGCGCGCTTGCTTCTTGGTTCTAATCCTTGCTTGCTGGCAACGCCCGCAACCAGCCTAAGACCCACAAATAGCAAAACCCCTACTCCCGCACCCGCACCAACCGGAGTGCCAACGAAAACACCAAAGCACCGCAGCGTCGGAGGACCAAAAGTTTTTTGCTTTTTTTCAAAAAAGAAGGCCTTGCCTTGCCTTACTTCTCCCCAGCCTGATGCGCCGCCAGAGCCGCCATATCCACGATCGTACTAACCGAAGCATCCATCGACACCAACTGCACCGCCCGGGACATCCCAAGCAGCAGCGGCCCGATAGAGCTCCCCCCACCCAGCCGGGGCGCCAGCCGGCTCACGATATGCGCCGAGTGCAGTCCCGGCATCACCAGCACGTTCGCATTGCCGGTAAGCCGGCAGAACGGATACAGCGCCCGCAACGAAGGTTCCAGAGCCACGTCGGGTGACATGTCGCCGTCGAACTCGAAATCCACGCCGCGGGACTCCAGGATCGCCACCGCCTCGCGTATCCCGTGCACGGTGGCGTGCATCGGCTGCCCGAACGTGGAGTGCGACAGCAGCGCCACGCGTGGTTCGGCGCCAAGCCGGCGCACATGTGCGGCCGCCCCTTCGGCAATGTCGGCCAGTATCTCCGGCGACGGCCGTTCGTGCATAAGCGTGTCGGCGATGAACATCGTCTCGCGCGCGCCCAGCATCATCGTCAGCCCGAACGCGGTCTTGCCCGGTGCCGCGTCGATCGCCAGGTTGATCGCCTCCAGGCTCACCGACCGCGCGCGCGTAAGCCCCGTGAGCATCGCGTCCGCATCGCCCGCGGCCAGCATGGCCGCGGCAAACACGTTGCGGTCCTGGTTGACCAGCCGCTGCACGTCACGGTGCAGGAACCCGCGCCGCTGCAACCGCTCGTACAATATGTCCGTATACCGCGCGTTATGCGAAGAGATACGCGCGTTGTGTATCTCGATACCCTCCGGCAGCCGCATGCCCAGCTTGGCCAACGCGGCCTGCACGCGATCCTCCCGCCCCACCAGCACCGCGCTGCCAAACCCGCGCCGCGTGAAATCGATCGCCGCCCGCACGACCTTCTCTTCCTCGCCCTCTGCGAACACCACCTTCTTCGGGTTCGCCCGCACGTTCTCCATGATCATGTCGAGCGCGTTCGCGGTAGGATCCAGCCGCCCCGACAATTCGCGCGTGTACCGACGCAGATCGGCCAGCGGCCGCCGCGCCACGCCGCTATCCATCGCCGCCTTCGCCACAGCCGGCGGAATACGAAAGATCAGCCTGGGATCAAACGCGTTCGGAATGATATAGTCCGGCCCGAACCGCAACTGCCGCGCGCTCGCCGCATGCACCTCGTCCGGCACATCCTCGCGCGCCAACGCCGCCAGCGCCTCCGCCGCCGCAATCTTCATCGCCTCGTTAATGGTGCTGGCCCGCACATCCAGCGCCCCGCGAAAGATATACGGAAACCCCAGCACATTATTCACCTGGTTCGGATAATCGCTGCGCCCCGTGGCAATGATCGCATCCGGACTGGCCGCCCGCGCCTCCTCCGGCGTAATCTCCGGGTCCGGATTCGCCATCGCAAAGATCACCGGCTTATCCGCCATCGCCCGCACCATGTCCTGCGTGATGGCGCCGCGCACGGACAACCCAAACACCGCATGCGCCCCCTCCAGCGCCTCCCCCAGCGTGCGCGCGCGCGTCTCCGACGCATGCGCAGACTTCCACTGGTTCAGATCCTGCCGCCCGCGATGCACCACCCCCTTGGTGTCGCAAAGAATGATGTTTTCCCCCCTCGCCCCCATAGCCTTCAGCAACTCCACGCAGGCGATCGCCGCCGCCCCCGCCCCGTTCACCACCAGCCGCGTCTCCGCCAGCGCCCGATCCGTCAGGTGGCAAGCATTGATCAGCCCCGCCGCCGCCACGATCGCGGTGCCATGCTGATCGTCATGGAACACCGGTATGTCCATCAGCTCGCGCAACCGCTGCTCGATGATGAAGCACTCCGGCGCCCGTATGTCCTCCAGGTTTATCCCGCCAAACCCCGGCCCCAGGAACCGCACGCAATTGATGAACGCGTCAGTATCCTCCGTCGAGATCTCCAGATCGATCCCGTCGATGTCGGCAAAGCGCTTGAACAGCGCCACCTTGCCCTCCATCACCGGCTTGCTCGCCAGCGCCCCCAGATTCCCCAGCCCCAGCACCGCCGTCCCGTTGGAGATCACCGCCACCATATTCCCGCGCGTGGTATATTCATATGCCAGCGACGGATCCGCCGCGATCCGCAGGCAAGGCTCCGCCACCCCCGGCGAATACGCCAAACTCAGATCCCGCGCCGTCGTCAACGGCTTGCTGATACGCGTCTCCAGCTTGCCCGGCCGCCCACTGGCATGCAGGGCCAGCGCCTCCTCGGCGGTGATGCGCGCGCTCGCGGCTTCGCTGTCTGCCATTTCGCCTCCCGGTGTTTTACGGGCAGATGAGCCGGACCAGCGAGGGAAGGCAAGCAAGGCCTTCTTTTTTGAAAGAAAGAAGCAAAAAACTTTTGCTCCCTGTCACGCGCGAGCGTGCTCTCGCCCGACCGGCGAACGTTTCAGCACCGCGTGACAGAGACCAAAAGTTTTTTGGTCCTTTTTTTCAAAAAAGGACTGCTTGCCTTCCTTCACCCGCGCTACCCATCACCTATGAGTCCCAGACCCGAAGGCGCCTCCCCCGCCATCGCCCAATGGTTCGCGCTCAAGGCCGAACACCCCGACGCCCTCCTCTTCTTCCGCATGGGCGACTTCTTCGAGATGTTCTTCGAAGACGCCGCCGCCGCCGCATCCGCGCTCGACATCGCGCTCACCCACCGCGGCGAGCACGCCGGCACCCCCATCCCCATGTGCGGCGTCCCCGTCGTAACCTCGGACATCTACCTCGCCCGCCTGATCCGCCGGGGCTTCCGGGTAGCCGTAGCCGAACAGATGGAGCCCGCCAGCGCCCGCTCCGGCAAAGCCCCCCTAAAACGCGCCATAGTCCGCCTCATCACCCCCGGCACCCTCACCGAAGACTCCCTGCTGGAAGCCACCCGCCCCAACCTCCTCCTGGCCCTGGCCACCACCCCCGACGCCCTGGGCGCCGCCTGGCTAGACGTCTCCACCGGCCTCTTCGAAACCACCACCCTCCCCGCCGCCAACCTCCCCGCCCTCCTTGGCCGCCTGGACCCCGCCGAAATCCTAGCCCCCGACACCCTTTTCCCAGCTTCGGGCCCCCTCGCCGAATGGTCCCCCCGCCGTGCCCCCGCCCCAGCCCCCTCCCCGCCGCCCGCCGCCCGCCGCCGCCTCGCCGAAGCCTTCCACGCCGCCAGCCTGGACGCCTTCGGCACCTTCAGCGACGCCGAGGCCATCGCCGCCGCCCTCGCCCTGGACTACGTCCGCCTGACCCAGGCAGGCCAAATGCCGCGCCTGTCCCGCCCCGCCTCCGTCGGCGAATCCAACCAGATGGCCATGGACGCCGCCACCCGCGCCAGCCTCGAACTCCTGCGCGCCCGGGACGGCACCACCGCCCTCACCCTCGCCTCCAGCATAACCCGCACCCTGACCGCCCCAGGTGCCCGCCTCCTCTCCGCCTGGATCGCTGCCCCGCTCACCGACCCCACCCCCATCGCCGCCCGCCAGGACGGCTGGACCTGGCTAATCGCCGAACGCCAACGCCTCGCCGCCCTACGCACCGCCATACGCGGCGCCCCAGACATAGCCCGCGCCCTGGGCCGCCTGAGCCTGAACCGCGGCGCCCCCCGAGACCTCGCCGCCATACGCCAAGGCCTCTTGGCCGCCACCGCCGCCGCCGCCGCCCTCGAAGGCCCCTGCCCCCCCATCCTCACCACCGCCCGCGCCGCTCTGAACGCCGCCCCCGACCTCGCCGCCCTCCTGACCCGGGCGCTCGCCGACCCACCCCCCGCCCGCCTGGACGACGGCAACGCAATCGCCCCCAACTACGACGGAGAACTAGACGCCGAACGCACCCTGCGCGACGACAGCCGCCGCATCGTCGGCGCCCGCCAGCTCGACTACGCCCAACGCTTCGGCGTCGCCTCCCTGAAAATCCGCCACCACGCCCAGCTAGGATACGTCCTCGAAGCCCCCGCCGCCGCCGTGGAAACCCTGCGCGCCCACCCGGACCTCACCCTGCGCCAAGGCATGGCCAACGGCGCCCGCTTCACCCTCCCCGAGCTCTCCGACCTCGACCGCCGCATCACCGAAGCCGCCACCCGCGCCCAAGCCCGCGAACGAACCCTCTTCGCCGCCCTGATCGCCGCCACCCTGGCCCAATCCGACGCAATCGCCGCCGCCGCCGCCGCCCTGGCCACGCTGGACGTCCTGCAATCCCACGCCCGCCTGGCCGAAGGCGGCGACTGGTGCCGCCCCGAAATCACCCAAACCGACGCCTTCTGCATAACCGCCGGCCGCCACCCCGTGGTGCAGAGCGCCCTCGCGGGCAACGTCCAAAGCGCCCTCTCCGGCACCCGACCCGCCCGCGTCCCACAAACCACCCCCGCCGCCCCCCATCAGAGTGCCCCCGCCGCCAACACCGCCTTCATCCCCAATGACTGCGACCTCTCCCCAGACCGCCGCCTCCTCCTCCTCACCGGCCCCAACATGGCCGGCAAATCAACCTACCTTCGCCAGAACGCCCTCATCGCCATCCTGGCCCAATCCGGCGCCCCAATCCCCGCCGCCAGCGCCCGGATCGGCATAATCGACCGCCTCTTCAGCCGCGTAGGTGCCGCCGACGAACTCGCCCGCGGCCGCTCCACCTTCATGGTCGAAATGATCGAAACCGCCGCCATCCTCCACCAGGCCGGCCCCCGCAGCCTGGTCATCGTCGACGAAATCGGCCGCGGTACCGCAACCCTCGACGGCCTCGCCATCGCCTGGGCTGTCCTCGAAGCCCTGCACAGCCAGATCCGCTGCCGAACCATCTTCGCCACCCACTTCCACGAACTGGCGCGCCTGACCGAAACCCTACCCCGCCTACGCCCCCACATGATGCGCGTCCGCGAATGGCGCGGGGACGTCGTCTTCCTCCACGAAGTCGCCGAAGGCGCCGCCGGCCGAAGCTGGGGCGTCCACGTCAGCCGCCTCGCCGGCATCCCCGCAGGCGTAGTCCGCCGCGCTGGCGTCCTCCTCGCCGCCCTCGAACGCGGCCGCGCCCCCGTCATCGCCGACCTCCCCCTCTTCGCCTCCCTCCCCGAAGAAGCCCCCCCGGACCCGTTACGCGCCCGCCTATCCACCATAGACCCCGACAAACTCTCCGCCCGCGAAGCGCTCGCACTGCTCTACGAGTTGAAAACGGCCGCGGAGGAAGCGGAAAAGTAAGCAAGCAAGGCCTTCTTTTTTGAAAAAAAGAAGCAAAAAACTTTTGCACCGCTGTCGCCGGCTCGCCGGCTCGCCGGAGAGTTTGCGTCAGTCTGCCATCATAACAGGAGCTCGCCCCATGGCTTCCACGGACGTGTCGAACCCCGATCCAACGCGCCCCAACGAGGCGCGAGCCGATGCGCACCAGGCGCTCGTTGCCGCCCTGATAAAAGGCGAGAACAGCGGGATCAGCAAACGCTTTATCCCCGAGATACTGGCAGCAGTAAAAGCGGAGCTGGCCCGGACGACTTAACTCTAAAGTCTCCACTGAAGGTTACCTCGCTTGTCTGATATATCTCGGACATCGCGTCGGCCTTCACACCTTGGCATGTTATTGACTCGCCCTCATGATACGTGATACGTATCGTGTATGATCGTCAGTTTTTGCGACAAGCGAACGGCAGCGGTGTTCCTGGGCAAGTGCCCAAAGGGATTTCCATCCAACCTGTTGAGCGTGTCGCGCCGGAAGCTGGGCTACCTTGATGCGGCTTCCGTGCTGGCCGACCTGAAAGCCCCACCCGGCAATCACCTTGAAGCCCTGACAGGCAACAGGCAGGGGCAACACAGCATCCGCGTCAACGACCAATTCCGCGTCTGCTTCATCTGGGCAGACGGCAACGCCGAAGCCGTCGAAATCACCGACTACCATTGAGAGAAGCCAGCACCATGATCCGCCGCGACAAACTACCAATCACCGACTTCACCGACACAGCCTCCGGTCCCGCGCTACCCCCACTCACGCCCGGCGAGGTGCTACTCGAAGAGTTCATGCGCCCCGTAGGCCTAACAGCGCGCGCGCTGGCCGCCGAGCTGGACATACCCGGCAACCGCGTATCCGCCATCATTAACGGTTCACGCGGCATCACCGCCAGGACGGCGATCCTGCTGGGCCGGCGCTTTGGAACCAGCGCTGAAATGTGGATGAATCTACAGACCGCGCACGATCTGGCTTTAGCACGCGAAGAGATGGCCGCTTGAAGGGAAGAAGTTCCAAGGCAGTCGGCGATTAGGGCCAGGCAAACTGCTTGAGGCTCGCCACTTCTCCGCGACCCTCGACTAGTGCCAAAAAGCAGTGTCCCACATCACAGAACCGTCAAAGCTACACATTACCATTATGCTCGGATGAGCAGCAGGACGTCCCCATCCTTGCGCAATGAGTGCTCCCTTCCGCCGGAATTTAAAATCGGGAACAGTAAAGTTAGACAACACTTACCTGCGTCCTGCCATCAGAAACGGCTGCAGCAACGTAAGGCACAATTCGACCCTGCACTTTCAACCGCAGGTGAAAATACTCGACATTAAAAGGTTGAATGTGCTTATACTCACTAATTCCGGCGGTCAGCGCTGGCAGACCTCTATCATAGATCAACACCGCGTTTGAGTATCGAAAGTCTCTCACTAAAAGTGAAAGCGCCCCTAAGGGCAGTTCTACCTGGAACCAGCGTTCGAATAGACTGATAAAAAGAAGAAGAAAGTACTTGTCGTAAGCTTCCTTTCGCCAGCCCTGAAGGTTCAGTGACAAATCAAGCTCGGGCTAAGGCTTGTTCGCCCTCCCTCTCCTGAAAATCCTTTACTTCGAGCCCACAAGATTTCCTTGTGACTCAAAAATGTTCGTGCTTCCAGCCAGTCAAATGTTAGCGCGGGATATGAGTAGACTAGCTCAGACACCAACGTCGCTACTCCCAGTTTGACACATTATCAGCGGTTAGAGCAATCGGATCAGCCTCGAAGTCTGACAGCAATAGACGAACATGTCGGCTGGCAAGATTCTTGTTCGCGTAACAAGACAATGAAAGCGGACAGAGGCCGAGGCAAGGCCAGGCAAACTGTTGTCCAGGATCATGCTTCATGTTGCCGAGATCGCCATAAAGACGTGGCCGGGTTAAGTAGCGAACGTCCCGTCCCGTCTCACCGAACCGGGCAATCTGAACACTTTCAATACGACTTGCCTCGCTTCGATCCTATGTTCTACAAGTGTTCCCCAACCTACGCCGGGCCCCAACCCCTGAACGCCATCCCACCCCACCCGCTCGACCCCACCCAAGCGCAGCACCGAGCCGAAAACCTCGCCGCCTGCCTGGAAATGCGCGACCTCGGCCTGCAACTCGCCAGAGCCGCCGCCGCCCGAGCCCTGGCCGCCCACGAACAAACCGAACCCCCCACCCCAAAACCCACCGACCCAGACCTGGCCTTCGCGCGACACGCCCGCAGCGTCCGCCAGTCCGTCGAGCTCTGGGAAAAAATCACCAACAACACCTTCGCCCGCCGCCCCCACCAACCCTGGCCCGAATCCTCCAACTTCGACCCAGACCCGGACCTCTACGACGACCTCTACGACAACCTCCAAACC
>CAXTCL010000056.1:0-18187 GCA_964242035.1 uncultured Acetobacteraceae bacterium
GTGGGCGCCGAGCCCGCATCCGGCGCCATCGAGGACATGGGCCTTGGCTGGCGCAGCAAGCACGGCACCGGCCACGGCGCCGACGGGATCACCTCCGGCCTGGAAGTCACCTGGTCGCAGACCCCCGTGCAGTGGAGCAACCACTACTTCGACAATTTGTTCAAGCATGAGTGGGAGCTGGTCAAAAGCCCGGCCGGCGCCTGGCAGTGGCAGGCCAAGAACGCCGTGGCCGACATTCCCTACCCGCACGACGCCACCAAGATGCGCCTGCCCACCATGCTGACGTCTGACCTGGCCCTGTTGGCGGACCCGTCTTACAAGGAGATCTCGCGTCGCTTTTACGAGAACCCGGACCAGTTCGCGGACGCCTTTGCCCGCGCCTGGTTCAAGCTCACGCACCGCGACATGGGACCGATCCAGCGCTATATCGGCCCGCTCGTGCCGACCGAGGCGCTGATCTGGCAGGACCGGATACCCGCGCTCGACCATCCGCTTATCGGCGAGCAGGAAATCGAGGAGCTGAAGGCGAAGATACTCGCGACCGGCCTGTCCGTCCCGCAGCTCGTCTCCACCGCCTGGGCCTCTGCCGCCACGTTCCGCTACTCGGACAAGCGCGGCGGTGCCAACGGCGCGCGCATCCGTCTCGCCCCGCAGAAGGATTGGCAGGTCAACAATCCTGCCGAGCTGGCAACGGTCCTGCAGCGGCTTGAAGCCGTGCAAACGGCGTTCAACGGGTCGGCCACCGGCGGCAAGAAGGTCTCGCTCGCAGACCTGATCGTACTTGGCGGTTGCGCCGCGGTCGAAGTGGCGGCGAAGGAAGCCGGCACAGAGATAAAGGTGCCGTTCATTCCCGGCCGCATGGATGCGACCCAGGAGCAGACGGATGTCGACTCCTTCGCTCCGCTCGAGCCCACGGCCGACGCCTTCCGCAATCACTACGAAGGCGCCCAGTTCATGGCGCCCGAGGAAGCGATGGTGGACAAGGCCGAGCTGCTGCGTCTGTCCGGTCCGGAGATGACCGTCCTGCTCGGCGGCCTGCGCGTGCTCGGCGCCAACGCGAACGGCTCCAAGCACGGCGCCTTCACCCACCAGGTCGGCCGACTGACGAACGACTTCTTCGTCAACCTGCTCGCCATGGACACGGAATGGCAGGCCACCGACTCCGACAATGCCTACGAAGGCCGCGACCGCAACACCAAGGAAGTGAAGTGGACGGCCACACGCGTGGACCTGATCTTCGGCTCGCACTCGCAGCTGCGTGCACTCGCTGAAGTCTATGCCAGCTCCGGCAACCAGAAGAAGTTCGTGCGCGACTTCGTGGCAGCCTGGAACAAGGTGATGAACGCCGACCGTTACGACTTGGCGTGATAGCTATCACCCGCGCTTGAGAGGGCGCGGGTGAAGGCAGGCAAGGCCTTCTTTTTTTGCTACCTGGGCTGGGCTGCGGGAAAACCTGTGGTTCAGCCCAAGCTTTTCTTGACGCTCACGTGGCTCGCCATCAGAAGGGCGATGGCAAGGCTGACGCCGTAGCCCCAGAGCAACCAAGCCGAGGCCAGGCGAAAGAGGTCACCTCCGCCACCGTTGCCGTAAACCATGTGCATCCATCGCAACGCGATCGCATCGATCAGCATGGCCAGGCCCACAACATACGCTGTTCCCGCCACCAGTTGCTCACGCGCAAGCCGCGCCAGGCGGCGCGTCACCACCACGCACAGCCAGCAGATCGGAATACTGGTCACGTATCCAATGCTGCCTGCGACAGGATCAGTGACGGACCACGGAAGATATCGAATAGAAGCTGTGGCGAGAACCCAAAGCAGAATCGCGATCAGACCAAGAACTTTCAATTGCTTTACGGTGAGCATGGGCTTCTCCGGGGTATGTAACACCCGATACATAGCAGTTTAGTGTAACGCGTGATACAGAAATCCATGTCCAAACGGGATTCCCGGCAGGAGCCGTCGCAGTCGGCTGATTACGACGGCCGCCGTGACGAGCTAACCGACAGGATCGCAGCCATCGTGTTGGCGGATGGCCTTGCGGCCCTGACACTGCGCGGCCTGGCCGAAAAGCTTTCCACGAGCGGCCGGATGCTGCTGTATTATTTCCAGACCAAGGACGAACTTGTGGTTGCCGCCCTGCGGCGTGTCTCGGAACGGCTGGACAACGTGCTGGTGAAGCGCTCCCAGCATGGACGGCTGACCCCAGGGGCCTTCCTTGCTCGCGCGCTCGCGACGACATCGGATCCGGAGATCGCCCCCTTCTTCCGGGTCTGGACGGAAGTCATCGCGAGAGGTGCGAGGGCGGAACAGCCGTTCCAGCAAATCGCCTCGCAAATCGTCGTCTCCTGGCTCGACTGGATCGAACACCAGCTTGTCGAGACGGCGGACATGCGTGGGCCTGTGCGTGCGGCCGCCATCCTCTCGATCATTGAAGGCTCTTTGCTGCTTGAAGCAGCACATCCAGGTAGCGCAACCGCCGCCCAGACGTACCTGTCGCGGGTGCTGGACAAGGATTTCGATAAAACGGGTTTGTAGGAAGAGTGCTTGAGAAAGCCGTGCGTCTAGTGCTGTCTGACGGAAGTTTGCAAGGATGGGCTCTGCCCCAAACCCCGTCGTGCGAAGCACGCAGTCGCGTGACGGGGCCTCGGCCCCAGACCCCCATCTGTTAAGCGCCCTTAATAAACAGGTTCTAAGGACGACTGTCCTTAGCGGGGTCCAGGGGCAGAGCCCTTGGCCTTAGCTGAATCAAGAAGTTCGATACGACCGCGTCAGCCTTCCATTGCATCTACGCCTGCGGCGTAAAGTCAATCACCCCCGCAAACCCCTCTTCCGTGCCAAACCCCAGCCAGCCGCCAGACGGCGCCCAGGCCAACGCACTCACCGCGCCGTGCCCGCCAGCTGCCACGCGCAGCACCCGCTTGCCGGCAATTTCCGCCAGCAACACCGTCCCATCCGCATAGCCCGCCGCCACCACCTCGTCGCTCGGATGACACGCCACACGCGTGCAGATCACATTCTCGATCTGCGCCAGTTCCAGCGGCGGCTTGCCCATCGGCCCACCGCCAAAGAACGGCCACAGCACGATCGTATCCGCCCCAGAGCTGGCCAGCCACTTTCCGCTTTTGGTGAACCCGATCGACTCAGGCTTGGCTGGATATCCGCTCATACGCATGTCGTGCCCGTCCGGCAGCCGCCACCCGTGCAAGGAGTTCTCCTGCATCGCGCTCACCACCGCCTCGGCCGCCGGATGCACCGCCACCCCGATATGGCTCCCTTTCCACTCCAGCCGCCGCGGCGTCCCCCCGCTGCTGTTCACGAACCAGACGGACGCCCCATTGTAATGCGAGGCGGCCACCCGCTTGCCCCGCCCATCGAACGCGATCCCGGTCACCGTCGAAGGATGCTCCAGGGACTTCAACTTCTCTCCGCGAGCCGAGAACAGGTGCACGAACTTGCCGGCAGAACACGCCAGAACTCCGGCCTTCCCGTCCCAGAACGAAGCCGCCTGCTCCACCCACTTGCCGCCAAACGCCCCTATCTCGCCCACCGCGCCATTGGCACCCAGGCGAACAAACCGCCCGTCATCCCCACCACACACAAACCCGCCCGGCGCCGCATCGGCTGCCAGCGCCAGCACCCCTCCATCGCAAACCTCGACCGGTCGCCAATCATCGCCCCCCAACGCCAGAACCCGAATCGACCCGTCGCCCAACCCAAACGCCGCCTGCGAACTCCCCCGATCGAACGCCGCTGCCACCACGAACGCGCCGAGCGCCTCGGAAACCCCACGCGTCTCTAGCAGCAGCGGCGCGGCAACCGCCTCGCTCACGCCGCCACCTGGCACGCCTCGAACCCCCGCCTTAACTGCGGCCGGTTTAGATCCCGCCCGATGAACACCAGCTTGGATTTCCGCGCAGACCCCTCCGGCCAATTCCCGATAAAATCCCCATCCGCAATCATGTGCACCGCCTGAAACGCAAACCGCCTCGCCTCGCCAGGATGCGCCAAAATCCCCTTGGTCCGCAGCAGATCCTGCCCCTTCTCCTGCAGCAAAGTCCCCATCCACTGCTGGAACTTGTGCGGATCGACGTCACGCGAAACCTCGAAACTGACGCTGTTCACGCCCTCGCTATGGCTGTGCGACTCCGCCTCCAGAAACGCCGGATCGACATCCAGTATGCGCGAAAGATCAAAAGCGCCGATGTCGAGGATATCCGTCACCGGCACGTCGCTGCGCGTCGCCCGATGTATCCGCGCGAACCGGTTGATCGCCCGTATCCGTCCCTCCACTGCCTCCAGCTCCTCCGCGGAAACCAGATCTAGCTTGTTCAGGACAATGACATCCGCAAAAGCGATTTGCGCCGCCGCCTCCTCGCTATCCACAAGCCGCGCCGGCAAATTCTTTGCATCCACCACCGTCACGATAGCATCCAGCCGCGCCTTCGCCCTTACCCCCTCATCGACAAAAAACGTCTGCGCCACCGGCGCCGGATTGGCCAAACCCGTCGTCTCGATGATGATCCCGTCGAACTTCTTCGCCCGCTTCATCAACCCGCCGACAATCCGGATCAGATCGCCACGCACCGTGCAGCAGATGCAGCCGTTGTTCATCTCGAACACTTCCTCGTCGGCATCCACCACCAGGTCGTTATCCACCCCCAGCTCGCCAAACTCGTTGATCACTACGGCATACTTCCGCCCGTGCTCCTGCGTCAGTATCCGGTTCAACAACGTCGTCTTGCCGGCGCCCAGAAAGCCGGTCAGTACAGTCACGGGAACACGGGCATCAGCGGACATTTGGGTCATCTCCAGGAGGTAAGGCAAGCAAGCGGTCCTTTTTAGGAAAGGACCAAAAAACTTTTACTGCCGCGCATTTGCGCCAGTCGGGTGCGCCTACAATTGCGAGGCGGCTGACATCGTCAAACGCAAGATCACAGGCTGTAAGTCAGGCCTGTCCGAAATACCTGATGTTGCAAGTCAACCGGCGTGTTCTTCCGATCACCATCTCCAAGCCAGACCTGTAGTGGCCATGAACACGAACCGTTGGAAAACGCGCAAGATAGCCGCGTCGTGCAGAGCACGCTCGCGCCTGACGTGTCCTGCTCGAGCAGACACATTGGGCACCCCCGGCCACCCCATCAATACCCAGCCCGCAATGCAGCCAACCGCTCCCTCGCCACCCCCGCATCAAACAACTTCGCCCGCGCCAACCCAGCCTCCACCATCCGCCCCCGCAGCCCCGCATCCCCCGCCACACGCAACACCGCCGCCTCCAAAGCCCCCGTCTCATCCGCCCCCGCATAGACCGCCGCCTCGCCCGCCACCTCCGGCAGCCCGCCGCGGTCGCTGCAAATCAGCGCCGCCCCGCTCGCCATCGCCTCCAACGCGGTCAGCCCGAACGGCTCCGCCCACCGGCTTGGCACCACCACGATCGCCGCCCGCGCCATCGCCGCCAGCACCGCGTCATGCGGCAGATAGCCCAGCCGCTCCACCCCGGCCGTCACCACCGCCGGCGCCAACGTCCGCTCGAACGCCGTCACCGCGCTCCCCGCCCAGAACCGGTCCGCCCCGATCATCACCGCCCGCCACCCCGGCAACATCGGCAACACCGCCCCGCAAGCCCGCACGAACGCGTCCGCCCCCTTATCCGCCACTACCCGGCCGACAAACAGGATCGTCCGCTCCCTAGCCTCCACCCCCAACCGGGCCGGCAACGCCCCCAGCGCCAACGCATTCAGCAACACCGCAGGCCGCGCCCCGCCCGCCTCCACCCCCTCCAGAAACCGCCGAGCCAGATACTCGGAAACACAAACCACCCGCACCGCACGCAGCAACGCCGCCCGCTCTCCCGCCCGCTTCGCCCCCCGCATTCCGAGCGGATCATTGTGCAGAAACAGCGCCACCCGCGCCGCAGGCAAAGCCCGCCGCACCAGCAGCGCCAGGTTCGCCCGGTTATGCACCTCAACCACATCAGGCCGCAGCCGCCGCAACGTCTTCACGACACCGGCCATATACCGCTCGACCCGCCCCACCGGCGGCCACCACGGCGTCGCCGCCGCCACGAACCGCCGCCCGGCGAACACCGCACGCCCGCTCGCCTGCCCCACCACCACATCTTCCAACGCTGCCAGCCGATGCACCAGCAGCCCGACGGCGCCGATCGCCTCAGGCCCGAACCCCTCCCGAGGGGGCAGCACTATCGCAACCTGCAAACCAGTCCGCCCTAAGTAGAAGAAAGCAAGCAGTCCTTTTTTGAAAAAAAGGACCAAAAAACTTTTGCTCCCTGTCGGCGAATGCTTCAGCAGCCGCCGACAGGGAGCAAAAGTTTTTTGCTTCTTTTTTTCAAAAAAGAAGGCTTTTCTTACCCAAGCATCCCCTCATACTTCGGCAACAACCACCCTTCCGGCTCCCCCGCCGCCGCCTCGTACCACGCCTCCACCAAAGGATGCCCCCGAACCGCCGCGCAATACGCCCGCGCCCCGTCCGACAAAGCCGGCGCGAACGTCAGAAACCGAGCCACCACCGGCGCAAACATCACATCCGCCGCCCCGAAATCCGCCCCGAACAGAAACGGCCCTCCGCCCCCGAAAGCCGCCTGAGTCTCCCCCCACAGCGCATCCACCCGCGCCACATCCGCCAGAGCCTCCGCCGTCTGCCCCAGCCCGGCGTAATCCGGCCGCCCCAGGTTCATCGGCATCGCCACGCGCAGCGCCCGGAACCCCGCATGCATCTCGGCCGCCACCGACCGCGCCTGTGCCCTTGCCACCCGCTCCGCCGGCCAAAGCGGCCGTCCCACCTCCGAGCAATACTCGCAGATCGCCAGGCTCTCCCAGACCCGCGCCCCGTCATGCTCCAGATACGGCACCAGCCCCGCCGGCGTGGATGCCTTGATCGCCGGCGTCGCCCCCGCCTGCATCGGCAGCACCACCACCTCCACGTCCAGCCCAGCCAGCATCACCGCCAGCCAGCCGCGCAGCGACCACGAGGAATACCGCCGGTTCCCAATGAAAAGCCGTGCCACGATCACCTCCCAACTAAGAAAGCAAGCAGTCCTTTTTTGAAAAAAAGGACCAAAAAACTTTTGCTCCCTGTCGGCGACTGCTGAACACGGCGCGACAGCGGACCAAAAGTTTTTTGCTTCTTTTTTTCAAAAAAGAAGTGCTTTCTTGCTTACTATACTGTGCCCCAAACCCCCACCCTATGCCGGGACTGCGGCCAATCCCCCGCCGCCATACCCTGCCAATCCTGCGGCTCCGTCCGCATCCTCGCCCATCCCCAGCTCTTCACCCTGACCATCGCCCACATAGACTGCGACGCCTTCTATGCCAGCGTGGAAAAGGCCCGTGACCCCGCGCTCGCCACCCGCCCCGTCATCATCGGCGGCGGCACCCGCGGCGTGGTCACCACCGCCTGCTACATCGCCCGCCTCTCCGGCGTGCACTCTGCCATGCCGATGTTCAAGGCCCGCAAGCTCTGCCCGGACGCCACCATCATCAGGCCCGACATGGCCGCCTACGCGGACGTGGCCCGCCGCCTGCGCACCCTAATGCGCACCCTCACCCCGCTCGTCCAACCCCTTTCCATAGACGAAGCCGCCCTGGACCTCGCCGGCACCGAACAGCTGCACGGCGCTCCGCCCGCCGCCACGCTGGCCCGCTTCGCCCGCCAGGTGGAAACCGAATTCGGCGTCACCGTCAGCATCGGCCTGGCCGCCAACCGCCTGCTCGCTAAACTTGCCGCCGGCCGCGACAAACCCCGCGGCTTCGCCGTTCTCGGCGACGACGCGGCCAGCCTTCTCGCCCCGGAACCCGTGACCCTCCTGCCGGGCGTAGGTCCCGCCCAGGCACGCCGGCTGGCTAAACTGGGGCTGACCCGCGTGGGACAACTGCAGAACCTGACCGCCCGCGAAGCCCGAACCATGCTCGGCGACGAAGGCCCGACGCTGGCCGCCCGCGCCCGCGGCGAAGATTCCCGCCAGGTCACCCCCACAACGGCGGCCAAATCCATCAGCGCCGAGACCACCTTCAGCGAGGATCTCTCTGCCCGCCCAGCCCTGGAGGCCCATCTCTGGCGCCTGTCCGAGCGCCTGGCCGAGCGGCTGCGCAGCTCCGGCCATGCCGCCTGCGGCGTCACCCTGAAGCTGAAGACCGCCACCTTTGCCTCACGGACCCGCACGCAGCGCCTGCCTCAGCCCACCGCCCTGCCACACACCCTGTTCGCCGCGGCCCAAACCCTCCTGGCCCGAGAGGCCGACGGCACGCCTTTCCGCCTGATCGGCATAGGCGCGTCCGGCCTGGCCCCGCTGGCCACAGCCGATACCGGTGACCTGGCCGACCCCGACGCCGCCCGCCGCCGCGCCCGCCAGGGCGCCATAGACGGCCTGCGCGCCCGCTTCGGCGACGCCGTCATAGGAAAAGGCAGGGGAAAAGGCCTTCTTTCCTAGACAAAACTCTTGTGCCGCAAGCGCACGCCTGTCCGCAGCCGCCGATAGGGAGCAAAGGTTTTTGGTTCTTTTTTTCAAAAAAGAACTGTTTACTTACCTTATTCAAACACGCCCAAAGCCGCCGCCATGCCAAAAGCTCCAGGCAGCCCCCCGCGCGGGAATAGCCGCGTCACATGCCCCATCTTCCGCCCGGGCCTGGCTTCCGCCTTACCATACAGATGCGGGATCAGCCCCGGCTCCGCCAGGATACGCGGCCACAGGGCCACGTCATCCGGGCCCACAAGGTTCTTCATCACCGCGTCCGAATGGCGCGAAGCCGAGGGCAACGGCAGCCCAGCCACCGCGCGCACATGCATTTCGAACTGGCTGGCTGGGCACGCGTCGATCGTCCAGTGACCGGAGTTATGCGGCCGCGGCGCCAGCTCGTTGACGAGCAGCTCGCCGTCGCGGCTCACGAACATCTCCACGGCCAGGACCCCCACCAGGCCCATGCAGTGCGCAAGATCGGTCGCAATCCCGGCGGCCCGCCAGGCTAATTCCGGGCTGATCTGCGCGGGCGCCAAGGTCAGGTCCAGGATGTGGTTGCGATGGCGGTTCTCCACCGCGTCGAACGCGACGATCCTTCCGTCCTGCCCGCGCGCGACGATGACGCTGATCTCGCAGGCGAAATCGACGAACGCTTCCAGGATGAACGGCGCGGGGGCAAGCGCTGCATAGGCTGCACGTGCGTCTGCCATCGAGCGGAGCACGGCCTGCCCACGGCCGTCATAGCCCAGGCGCGTAGTCTTCAGCACCGCAGGCAGGCCCAGCAGGGCGATGCCCCGCTCCAGTTCGTCTGGCGAGTTGACCGGTGTCCAGGCGCCGGTGGGCGCGCCGGCGCCGTTGATGAAGCTCTTCTCCGTCACCCGCTCCTGGCTCAGCCGCAATATGGCGGGCGCGGGGTGCACGGGGCGAAGCGAGGCAAGCAGGTCCAGCCCGGCCGCGCTGACATTCTCGAACTCGAAGGTGATCACGTCAGACGCGGCCGCAAAGGCACGCAGGGCATCAGGGTCATCGTAGGAGCCGACCGTGGCGCCGGCCGACACCTGGGCCGCAGGGCTGTCCGCCTCGGGACACAGTATGTGCACCCGGTAGCCCAGCCGCGCTGCGGCCAGAGCCGACATGCGGCCGAGCTGCCCACCCCCGACGATCCCGATCGTGGCGTTAGGCGGTAGCGCCGCCGCCTCGACCGGAGCAGCGGCAGAGGCGACGATCATGCGTCTGTCGGCGTGTCGGAGACGGACTCCGTCTGCGCCTTGCGATAGGCGTCCAGCGTCGCGGCCAATCCCATGTCGGCCAGTGCCAGGATGGATGTGGCCAGCAACGCGGCGTTCACGGCGCCTGCCTTGCCGATGGCCAGCGTGCCTACGGGAATGCCGGCGGGCATCTGCACGATGGAAAGCAGGCTGTCCATCCCGGACAGCGCCTGGCTTTCGACGGGCACGCCAAGAACAGGCAGCTTCGTCCAGGCGGCGCACATCCCTGGCAAATGGGCAGCTCCACCCGCGCCCGCAATGATCACCTGCAGCCCTCGCTCCTGTGCGGACCGGGCATACTCTGCCAGCCGGTCCGGCGTGCGGTGGGCGGAGACGATGCGCGCCTCGTGCGCCACGCCCATGCCCGTCAGCGTCTCGGCGGCATGCCGGAGCGTGGCCCAGTCAGACTGGCTGCCCATGATGATGCCGACACGTGCCCCGCCCGCCGCCATTAAGCGATGTTGTCCGGGATGAGGTGGCTCTCCAGCCAGGCGATCTCGTCCTTCAGCAACAGCTTGCGCTTCTTCAGCCGCTGCACCTGGAGCTGGTCGAGCGGTTGCGGCACCAGGCGGGCGATGACGGTGTCGAGGTCCCGGTGCTCGCTGCGCAGTTCGTGAAGCTTGCGCAGCAGGGAATCACGGTCGTTGAGCATGGGGCGTGATTACCACGACGCGCGAGAGGCGGAAGGGGTGCGCGGCCGGCATTGTGGAAATGTGCGGCAAGGACACGCTGCTTTCTGGGTAAAAGCGCCTACCACGCTCATGCGGAGGTGAGGCGGGTGGCCTGACGATTTGGGTGGTGTTCAGGATCGGCGGTGTATTACGTTTTGTAGGCACCCAGGCGTCGGGTGCGATCTTCAGCACGGAGGCATCATGAGCCTGCAAGCCCGTATCGAGAGCCTGAGCAATCGCCACGCCAGCCTAGAGATGAAGATTTTTGACGAGGACCACCGGCCCAAGCCGGATGACACGGCCCTGTCGCGCCTGAAGCTCGAAAAATTGCGCGTGAAGGAAGAGATGGAGAAGCTGCGAGGCAGCTAGGACCCGCAGACAAGGCAAGGAAGGAAGGCCTTCTTTTTTGAAAAAGAGAAGCAAAAAACTTTTACTACTTTCGCTGTTTCACGGCTTCGGTTCTTCCTGAAGCACCAGGCTGGTGTAAATGCGGGGTAGTAAGAGTTTTTTGCTTCTTTTTTGCAAAAAAGAAGGCCTTTCTTCCTTACGCCGCTTCCTCAGTCTCGATCTGCGGCAAAGGCGGAGGCGTCTTGCCTTCGCGCGTCAGCCGTTCGTTCGCCGCACCCACCATCGCATTCAGGTCCGTCTGCGAGCACAGCCCCAGTATCACCGGATCGCGCGGCTTAATGTTCTGGCTGTTCCAATGCTGACGGTCGCGCACCTTCTGGATCGTCTCCTTCGTGGTGCCCAGCAGCTTGATCACCTGCGCCTCGGACAATTGCGGGTAATGGCGTAGCACGAACGCGATGCCGTCCGGCCTGTCGTTGCGCTTGGCCACCGGCGTGTAGCGCGCGCCCTTCTGCTTCTTCGGCGTATGCGTGGTCACTGGGCTGATCTTCAGCCGCGTTTCGGGATCCCGCTCGCAACGCGCGATCTCCTCGGCTGTCACCTGGCTGTTGGCGACAGGATCGTAGCCGTTGATGCCCTGGGCCACCTCGCCGTCGGCGATTGCTTGTATTTCCAGCGGATGCATGCCGCAGAAGTCGGCGATCTGGGTGAAGGTGAGCGCGGTCTTGTCGATCAGCCAGACGGCGGTGGCTTTCGGCATCAATGGCAGGGTCATGTGGTCAGTCCTTCGGCGCGGCGGCGATCCACCTGCCCGGGAGCTCACGTCGATGTCGGAGTGATTGCCCTGGCAGGGGCGCGCCATCAAGATGGCAACGTTGCCTGGATATGGGCTGCGGGCGTGCGGCGGGTCAAGGTGGTTGGATGATGGAAGACGAAGAAAGCCTGCGCCCGAAGCGCGTGGAAGCCGTGAAGCTGGACGTGCTGAGCGTGGCCGACCTACGCGCCTATATCGACGAGCTCCAGGCCGAGATCGCGCGCGCCGAGGCGGCTATTGCGCAGAAGGACAGCGCCCGCGGTTTTGCGGACAGCTTCTTCCGCAAAACCTAGAAGTGCGGCGTAAGCGGGTGGAGCAGCGCGGCAAGGTGAATGTGGCCGGCCGCATAGCGATGCAGATCGTGCGCCTTAGTGCCGAGCAGGAATACGCCTCCGACTAACAGGGCAGGCGTAGGATGCGTGTATAAAACCGCCCCGAAGCCGAACAGCACGGCCGCAACCACGCACAAAATCCCATAGCCCAGGAAAAGCCGTGGCAGCAGCGTCCGGGCCAGCTTGAGTGCGTCGCTCATACCTACTCTCTAGCAAGTTTCCACATAGTTAGGCCAGTCGCAACGATCAGCCCCAATAAGATAAGAACGTCCATGGCGTCGAAAAAGTACCTGATTGGTATTTCGTCGAACAGTTTCGGGTCACCCTCCTTGGCGAGTGCGATGGTAATGACCCGTGTCGCCGCAATGAGCACGACAGCCACAAGCATGTGGCAGACGATGAAGGTGACTACCCGAAGCGCCGATTGGAACGGCGCGCGCCACGATCCGGTGCCGCTCATCGCCTAGCGAAGTGCCTGCCAGCAAAGCTGCTGCGCTTGAGACGACAGGATTGTGCGGCCAAGATCATGAATTCGAGGTAAATACTTTCAGCGCCGCCACCTGTCCATAAACGCAAAAGGCCCAGGCATTGCTGCCCGGGCCCCGTTTGCCGCTGTAAAAGATCAGGCGGCCTTGTGCTCGATCACCGTCGCATCGTCGTTGGCCTTCTCGCCGGTCGTCAGCGCAGGCGCGCTGCCGATCGTGATGCGGCGCGGCTTCAGCGCCTCGGGCACCACACGCTTCAGGCCGACATGCAGAAGCCCGTGCACCAGGTCCGCGCCATCGACCACGATGTGGTCGGCCAGCACGAAACGACGCTCGAACGCCCGGCCGGCGATGCCGCGATGCAGGATCTCCGCCTTGCTCGCGTCGTCAGCCAGGCGGCCGGTGACGAACAAAGTGTTGTCCTTGACCACGATCTCGATGTTCTCGGGACCGAAGCCGGCAACGGCCATTGTCAGGCGATAGGCGTCATCGCCCGTCTTCTCAATGTTGTAGGGTGGGTAGGCCTGGGTTGAGGCAGTCTCTGCTGCGCTGTTTGCCAGGCGGGCGAGACGGTCGAAACCGATCGCGGTACGGAAAAGTGGTGTCAGGTCGTACGTCATAGCTAGTAAACCTCCTGCATCAGCAAGGTTGCTGTCTGTCGGGCCGCACCGGATGGTCCCGGCCCAGTCACGCTCCGAAGCCCCTGATGGGCGCCTCGGACAGTGCAGAAAGTGGTTTACGCGTGGGCGCTAGTCAAGAAAGCAAGGCCTTCTTTTTTGAAAAAAAGAAGCAAAAAACTTTTGCTACCCCGCATCTGCAGCGTTCGCGTGCCTCCGGATAAGCCAAGGCAGCGGAGCCGGCACAGGAGGCAAAAGTTTTTTGTTTCTTTTTTCAAAAAAGAAGGCCTTGCTTGCTTCCTTAAGGCGTGGATGGCGGTCAGGATTCCTTCTTGACGCCCAGGCCGGCGAACTTCTTGTTGAACTTGGCGACCTGGCCGCCGGTGTCCATCATCCGCTGCACGCCCGTCCACGCCGGATGGCTCTTGGGGTCAATGTCCAGGCGAATGGTGTCGCCGGCTTTGCCCATGGTCGAGCGCGTCTGGTAGGTGGTCCCGTCCGTCATGATGACGGTGATCTCGTGGTAGTCGGGGTGTATCCCGGATTTCATGGCAACGCCCTTCGCTGGATGGCGCGCCCGATGCCGACCGGGTGCGCGAAGCGCGCGGTTATAGAGTAGAGAACCCCGGGAAGGAAGTGGTCCCTGGAGATCTGGAAAGGCAACCTGACCCGAAACGCTCCACGCCCGGCCGCGCGCGCCGCCGCTTGCGGTGCCTTACCCAGCGTGCAGACTGCGCCCACGCGCCAGACCACCCCGGGCAAGGCGCCAAGAAAAGGCGTAAACGGTTTGGACAGGCAAGCGGCAATCATAGCCACAGGCGTGGCCTTCGGCGAAGCCCCGCGCTGGCACGAGAACACGCTCTGGTGGTCCGACATGCACGGTGGCGGCGTGCGCAAGCTCGCCGGCACGCAAACCCTGTCCGTCTGTGACGTGCCGAACCGTCCCTCCGGCCTGGGCTGGCTGCCGGACGGCGCCATGCTCGTCGTGTCCATGGCCGACAAGCGCGTCCTCCGCCAGGAACCTGACGGCACGCTCGCCACTCACGCGGACCTCTCCCACCTGGTGCCCCGCCGCCTCAACGATATGGTCGTGGACGCCCAGGGCCGCGCCTATGTCGGCAATTTCGGCTTCGAACTCGACTCCGGCGAGCAACCCCGCCCGACCGTCCTGGTCCGCGTGGACCAGAATGGGCAAGCCAGCGTCGTGGCCGACGATCTCCTCTTCCCGAACGGCATGGTCATCACCGATTCCGGCCAGACGCTTGTTGTCGCGCAAACCTTCGGCGGCCAGCTCACCGCGTTTACCATCGACACCGCTGGCGCTCTCTCCAACCGCCGCGTCTGGGCCCAGATGCCGGAGCGCGCCGTGCCGGACGGCATCTGCCTGGACACCGACGGCACTATCTGGGTCGCCTCCCCCACCACACACGAATGCCTGCGGTTCCGCGAAGGCGGCGAAGTGCTCGATCGCATCCCGACAGGCCGCGGCGCCTACGCCTGCGCGCTCGGCGGCGCGGACGGGCGGACGCTGTTCGTGTGCACCGCGGATTCGCACGATCCGGAGCGGCAGCGGGTCGAGGTTAACGGACGGATCGAGGCGTTTCAGGTTTAGGCAAGGCCTTCTTTAAAAGCGGTTGCGAGTTTCGAAGCAAACACACTGGCAGACAGGAGGCTATCTTCGGCGCGCGATCATCAATCGGCCGATCGGAGAGCCGAGATCAAAGAACGCCAAAGCAAGCCAGCCGTCTGGCAGTAGTCCGTTGAGCGTTGACAAGGTGTTGGCTGCCGGACTGAGATCGCCGGGAGTAAAATGTTTTGGTTCTTTTTTAAGAAAGGACTGCTTGCTTTCTGTCTTCGCCCTTTGGGCGCCATTTGACAGGGGTGGGGTCGGGGGCGATACGCCGGCCCGATCCTCTCAGGTGGGCGTTGATGTCTGTTACGGCTTTTATCTTTCCTGGCCAGGGTAGCCAGTCGGTTGGCATGGGCAGCGACCTGGCGGCGGCGTTCGCGGCGGCGCGCGAGGTGTTCGGCGAGGTGGACGATGTGCTGGAGCAGCGGCTGTCCAAGCTGATGTTCGAGGGGCCGATCGAGGAGCTAACGCTGACACAGAATGCGCAGCCGGCGCTTATGGCGCTGAGCGTGGCGGTGGTTCGGGTGCTGGCGGCGGAAGGCAGCCTGCGCGTCGGCGACGTGGCGGCGCTGGTGGCCGGGCACTCGCTGGGGGAATACAGCGCACTGGTGGCGAGCGGGGCGATGGGGCTGGCGCCGGCCGCGCGGCTGCTGCGCCGGCGCGGCGAGGCGATGCAGGCGGCGGTGGCGCCGGGTGTTGGGGCGATGGCGGCGCTGCTGGGTGTGGAGATGGGGCAGGCGGGCGAGATCTGTGCCGAGGCGGAGGTCTGGCGGCGTGAGGGCCAGGCGGATGTGCGCCAGGTGGTGCAGGCGGCCAACGACAATGGTGGCGGGCAGGTGGTGATTTCCGGGCACCGCGAGGCGGTGGAGCGGGCGGTGGAAGTGGCCAAGGCGCGCGGGGTGAAGCGGGCGATGCTGCTGCCGGTGTCGGCCCCGTTTCATTGCGCGCTGATGCGGCCGGCGGCGGATGCGATGGAGGAGGCGCTCGCGGGGGTTGAGATGCGGGCGCCGGCGGTGCCGTTGGTGGCCAATGTTACTGCGACGAAGGTGAGCGATCCGGATGAGATGCGGCGGCTGCTGGTGGCGCAGGTGACCGGGACGGTGCGGTGGCGGGAGAGCATGCTGGCTTGTGCGGGCATGGGGGTGGACCGGTTTGTCGAGCTTGGGGCCGGGCGGGTGTTGGCTGGGTTGAGCAAGCGGATCTTGCCTGAGGCGGAGGCGGTTTCGGCTGGGAAGCCTTCGGAGATCGAGGCGCTGCTTAAAGGGTTTTAGGCAAGCAAGGCCTTCTTTTTTGAAAAAAAGAAGCAAAAAACTTTTGCTCCTGGCGCGGTTGCAGAGGCTTCGGTTTGTCCTGGTATGTGCCGTGCGTTGCAAATGCAGGGCGACAAAAGTTTTTTGGTTCTTTCTTTCAAAAAAAAACTGCTTTCTTTCTTGGGATGTATCGATGTTCGACCTGACTGGCCGTGTAGCCCTGGTGACCGGCGCCTCCGGCGGCATAGGCGCGGCAATCGCACGGGCACTGCACGGGCAAGGTGCGGCGGTGGTGCTGTCCGGCACGCGCGTGGAGGCGCTGGAAACGCTGGCGGGGGAGTTGGGCGCGCGGGCGCATGTGTGTGCGGCGGATCTGCGGGCTGCTGGGGCGGCGGACGGCTTGATCGCGGCGGCCGAGGCGGCAGCGGGGCCAGTGGGGATACTGGTGAACAACGCGGGTTTCACCAAGGACATGCTGGCGCTACGCATGAAGGACGAGGATTGGGCGTCCGTGCTGGATGTGGATCTGGGGGCGCCCTTCCGGCTGTGCCGGGCGGCGCTGCGGGGGATGGTGAAGCGGCGGGCCGGGCGGATCGTGCAGATCTCCAGCGTGGTTGGGCATACGGGGAATCCTGGGCAGGCGAATTATGCGGCGGCGAAGGCGGGGCTGGCGGGGATGAGCCGTGCGCTGGCGCAGGAGGTTGGCAGCCGGGGGATCACGGTGAATTTGGTGGCGCCGGGGTTTGTGGAGACGGCGATGACGGCGGGGCTGGCGGACGCGCAGAAGACGCAGCTGGTAGAGGCGATACCATTGGGGCGCATGGGGCGGCCGGAGGATGTGGCGGCGGCGGTGGTGTATCTGGCCTCCGACGAGGCGGGGTGGGTGACAGGGACGACGGTGCATGTGAATGGCGGGATGGCGATGCTGTGAAGCCGTCATTGTTCTGCCATGGTGCTGACATCGAACGGCCTTGTGCGGCTTTGCGGGCCATAACAGACGTGCTAAGCGCGCGTTAACTGCGGCCGGTCCTGCACCCGGCACGCGGCGTGGAGCCGTGTTTGGATTGCGGCTTTGTATAAATGTTCACGCAGATCGAGGGTCAGACACGATGAGTGAAGTTGCCGACAAGGTTAAGAAGATCGTGGTCGAGCACCTCGGCGTCGAAGAGAGCAAGGTGACGCCGGAGGCGTCGTTCATCGACGATCTAGGCGCGGACAGCCTGGATACGGTCGAGCTAGTGATGGCGTTCGAGGAGGCGTTCGGCGTGGAGATACCCGAGGATGCGGCCGAGAAGATCAGCACCGTGAAGGATGCGATCGACTACATCGAAAAGCAGAAAGCGGCCTGAAGGTCAGTAATGGACTTTGAGGGCCGGCGTGTCGTTGTTACCGGGATGGGGATCGCCTCGCCTTTGGGCGTGGGCGTGGAGTACGTCTGGAAACGCCTGATCGCGGGTGAGTCCGGGATCGGCGCGATACAGTCCTTCGATGTGACGGACCTGCCGGCCAAGATTGCCGGGCAGGTGCCGGCCGGGACGCGCTCCGAGGGTGGGCTTACGCTGACGGAGTGGATCCCGGTGAAGGATCTGAAGAAGATGGACCGGTTCATCCATCTGGCACTGGTGGCGGCGACCGAGGCGGTCGAGGATTCCGGGTGGTTTCCGCAGGACGAGCCTGGGCGAGAAGCGACCGGGGTGATGATCGGCTCGGGGATCGGCGGGCTGCAGACGATCTTCGAAGCCAGCAAGATGGTGCTGGAAGGCAAGGTCAAGCGGCTTTCGCCGTTCTTTATCCCGTCCGCGCTGATCAACCTGGCTTCCGGGCATCTGTCCATAAAGTATGGGTACAAGGGGCCTAACCACTCGGCGGTGACGGCGTGCGCCACGGGCGTGCACGCGATCGGCGACGCCATGCGGCTGATCAAGCTGGGCGATGCCGATGTGATGGTGGCGGGCGGGGCGGAGGCTGCGGTTTGCGAGTTGGGCATTGGCGGGTTCGCGGCCAGCCGGGCGCTTTCCACCGCGTTCAATGACGAGCCGGCGCGGGCTTCGCGACCTTGGGACCGGGACCGGGACGGGTTTGTCATGGGTGAGGGCGCGGGCGTGGTTGTGCTCGAGGAGCTGGAGCATGCGCGGGCACGTGGGGCCAAGATTTACGGCGAGGTTGTGGGATACGGGTTGTCTGGCGACGCGCATCACATAACGGCGCCGGCGGATGGCCATGAGGGCGCGTTCCGGGCGATGCGGGCGGCGTTCAAGAACGGCGGGTTGGCGCCGGGCGACGTGCAGTATGTGAACGCG
>CAXTCL010000057.1:0-18168 GCA_964242035.1 uncultured Acetobacteraceae bacterium
TTGAGAAAAAGAAGCAAAAAGCTTTTGGTCCGCTTTCGCGGGAGCGTTGAAGCGTGCGTCTCAACGACGCGCACTCGAACGAGATAAAAGTTTTTTGCTTCTTTTTTTCAAAAAAGAAGGCCTTCCTTGCTTGCTTACACCGTCTCCAGCATGCCCCCAGCATGATCCACGATACGCATGTGGTGATCCGTATCGCCGAACAGGCTCTGTATCATCGTCAGCCGCTTGAAATAGTGCCCGGCGCGATACTCCATCGTGACGCCGATGCCGCCGTGCAGCTGCACCGCCGTCTCACCCACGAACTTGGCCGAGTTGTTGATCTGCACCTTGGCGGCCGACAAAGCACGGCGCCGCTCGCGCGGATCCTCAGAGGTCGCCATCATGGCGGCGAAATACGTCATGCTGCGCGCCTGCTCCAGCGCGGTGAACATGTCCACCGCCTTGTGCTGCAGCACCTGGAAGCTGCCGATCGGCACGCCGAACTGCTTGCGTGTCTTGAGGTAGTCCAGCGTCAGCGCGTGCAGGGACGTCATGGCACCTACGGCTTCGGAACACACCGCGGCGATCGCGATGTCAATCACGTGCTCGATCAGGTCACCGCCGTGGTCCAGTTGGCCGACGATGGCGCTTTCCGGCACTTCCACGCCGGCGAACGAGATGGCCGCGCCGCGCTGGCCGTCCTGCGTCGGGAAATCGCGCTTGGAAATGCCGGGCGCGTCCGCATCCACCAGGAACAGCGTAATGCCGTGATGGTCCCGCCGGCTGGCCGATGACGTGCGGGCGCTGACGATCAGCTTCTGTGCGCTGTCGCCGGACAGCACCACGGACTTGTCGCCCTCGATCGTGTAGCCGCGGTCGGTCTTCTTCGCGTGTGTGCCGACATCGAACAGATCGTAGCGTGCCTGGCGCTCCACATGGGCGAACGCCACGCGCAGCGAGCCGTCGGCAATCTTGGGGATGCACGCCTCGCGCTGCTCAGGCGTGCCGCCAAGACGCAGCAGGTTGCCGCCGATCACGATGCTCGCCAGGTATGGCTCGAGTGCGAGGCCGCGGCCGATCGCCTCCATCACCACCATCGTCTCTACCGGGCCGCCGCCGAAGCCGCCGTCTTCCTCGCTGAACGGCAGCGCGGTCAGGCCTAGTTCGGCATATTTGCTCCACAGCTCCTCGCTGAAGCCTGGTCCCTGTGCCTGGGTGGCGCGGCGCTTGCCCAGATCGTCGTAGGCCGGGCCGATCAGGCGGTCGATGCTGTCTTTCAGCATGCGCTGCTCGTCGCTATACTCGAAGTCCATTGGATTGCCCTAGAAAGAAGGAAGAAAGGCCTTCTTTTCTGAAGAAAAGAAGCAAAAGACTTTTGCTCCGCTGTCGCGCCGTGTTTCACCACTCGCCGACAGGGAGCAAAAGCTTTTTGGTTCTTTTTCTCGAAAAAGAACTGCTTGCCTTACTTAAAAGCCAAGCACCGCCTTGGCAATTATGTTCCGCTGTATCTCGTTCGACCCGCCATAGATCGAAACCTTGCGGTAGTTGAAATACTCCGGCGCCGCGGTGTCCGCCCAGCCGAAGCCGTCCGGCAGGTCGTTCTTGCCCTCGGCGATTTCCTCGTTGCTGTCGTGATACGCCAGCGCGAACGGACCGGCCATCTGCAGCGCTAGTTCGGTGGTCGCCTGCTGTATCTCGCTGCCCTTGATCTTCAGGATCGAGCTCGCCGGGTTCGGCTTGTTGCCGTGGTCGCGCTCGGCGGCCACCACGCGCAGCTGCGTCATCTCCAGCGCCTTCAGCTCGATCTCGATGCCTGTCACCTTGTGGCGGAAGGCCTCGCTGTCCCACAGCGCGCCGTCACCGGCCGGCACGGAGCGGGCGATCTCGCGTATTCGGCGCAGGCGCGCCTTGCTGGCGCCGATGCGCGCGATGTTGCTGCGCTCGTTACCCAGCAGGAACTTCGCACAATCCCAGCCGCGGTTCTCGGTGCCCACCAGGTTGCCGTAGGGCACGCGCACGTCATCGAAGAACACCTCGTTCACTTCGTAGTCGCCGTCGATCAGCTGGATCGGCCGCACGGTCACGCCGGGCGTCTTCATGTCCACCAGGATGAAGCTGATGCCTTCCTGCTGCTTGCGCGCCTCGGGGTTGGTGCGCGCCAGCACGAAGATCCAGTCCGCCCACTGGCCCAGCGTGGTCCAGGTCTTCTGGCCGTTGATCACCCATTCGTCGCCCTCGCGCACCGCCTTCGTCTTCAGGCTGGCGAGGTCCGAACCCGCACCTGGCTCGGAGAAGCCCTGGCACCACCAATCGTCTATGTTGGCGATGCGCGGCAGGTACTGCGCCTTCTGCTCCTCGGTGCCGAAGGCTGCGATCACCGGTCCCACCATGTGCGTGTTGAAGGGCAGCGGGGTCGGGCAGTTCTCGCTCATCATCTCCTCGTTGTAGATGTAGAGCTGGATGGGGCTCCAGCCGCGGCCGCCGTACTGTACCGGCCAATGCGGCACCGCATAGCCGTGCTTGTTCATGATGCGCTGGCTTTCGACCCACTCTTCCTTGTTCACGTGGCGGCCGGAGCCCAGGCGGTTGCGGATTTCGGCCGGGATGTTCTCGCGGAAGAACGTGCGCATCTGGTCGCGGAAGGCGACCTCTTCTGGGGTGAAGCGTAGGTCCATGGGTTTGCTCCTGTAAGAAAGGAAGAAAGGCCTTCTTTTCTGAAGAAAAGAAGCAAAAGACTTTTGACTCCGCTGTCGCGGATTTATCCGGCGAGTCCACGACAGCGGAGCAAAAGCTTTTTGGTTCTTTTTCTCGAAAAAGAACGCCTTGCCTTACTGCTGCTGCGCGCGCGCCCGCTCCTCGTCCGCTAGTTGGGTCGCCAGTAATTTTCCAACAGGGCTCTTCGGCAATGAATCGCGCAGCTCCAATGCTTTCGGCATCTCATGGCGGCCCACCTTGTCCGCCAGGAACGCCTTCAGCTGATCCAGGTCCAAAGGCGCGCTGCCGGCGCGCAGCTTCACGAACGCCTTGGCCGCCTCGCCACGGTACTCGTCCGGCACGCCTATCACGATCACCTCTTCCACGTCGGGGTGCTCGTAGATGCTGTTCTCGATCATCGCGGGATACACGTTGAAGCCGCCGGAGATGATCATCCGCTTTTTCCGGTCCACCAGCGTGAACATGCCGTCCTGGCTCATGTGGCCGATGTCGCCGGTCAGGAAGAAGCCGCCGGCGAAGCTCTTGGCGGACATCTCCGGCTGGTTCCAGTAGCCGCTCGTCACGTTCGGTCCGCGTATGGCGATCTCGCCCACCTCGCCGGGCGGCAGCACGCGCAGTGGGTCGTCCAGCGCCACGATGCGCATCTCCACGTTGGGCAGCGGCACGCCTATCATGCCAACGCTGGCCGCCATGCCGGACGGCATGCGCGTGCCGATCGCCGCCGTTTCCGTCATGCCCCAGCCGGTGCGCAGCTCGTGGCCGATCAGCTTCTGGGCGCGCTCGCCCACGTCGGTTGGCAGCGGCGCGCCGCCGGAGCCCATCATGCTCAGCGAGCTGAAATCCTGCGTCTCCACGCCGGGTGTCGCCAACAGCGCGATGATCATCGTGGGCACGGCGGGGAAGCTGGTCGCGCGCTTCTTGGTTATGTCCTCCAGCGTGACCGCCACATCGAAGCGCGGCCGCAGCAGGATCTCGTTGCCGTCGGCGATGTTGAGCAGCAGCACCACGCCGAGCGCATAGACGTGAAACATCGGCAGCACGCCGATCACCCGCATGGTGCCGGAGGCCGGCTCGTCGGTGTCGCGCCAGCTCAGGTAGCTGAAAGTGGCCGCGATCATGTTGGCGTGCGTCAGCATCGCCCCCTTCGGCAGGCCCGTGGTGCCGCCGGTGTATTGCAGCAGCGCCAGGTCACCGGGCTTGACGTCTGGCCAGGCGGCGGGTGCCGGCGTGTCCAGCAGGGCGGCCAAGTCATCCACGCCGGCGCCGTAAGTCACCGCGTCGCCGGTGGTGCCGCCCCAGTAGAAGTCCTCACCTACCAGAAGGCGGGGCACCGCGCCCATCGCCACCAGCTTGGCGGCACCTGCGGCCAGGCCGCCCAGGTTGGTGGCGATGACGACGCTGGCGCCACTGTCGCTGATCTTGTGCATCACCTCGCGCGGCGCATCGAGCGGGCTGAGATGGGCGAGCTTGGCGCCTGCCTTGAGTGCCGCGAAGAAACACACCGTGTGCCAGGGCGTGTTGGGCAGATAGAGCGCGACGGTGCTGCCAGGCCCGTAGCCGGCGGCGAGAAAGCCTGCCGCCATGCGGTCCACTAGGCCGGCGATCGCCGCGAAGCTGACCTGCCTGTCGCGATACTCGATCAGTGGCCGGTCGCCGTATTTGGCGGCCGCGCGCTCCAGCAGCTGCGGCAGGGTGATCGGTTCGGCCGGCTGGCGCCAGCGCACGTGGGAAGGGTAGTGCGCCTCCCAGGGGTGGCGTGTCGCGGCCTCAGAATGGTCGAGCGTGTCCGACCCGTGATGGTCCATTCCCTCACCCTCTCGTTCGCTGGCCGGCGTTGCGGCGCGTTGTTGGTTTTGAAGGGCAGGTTAGGGTAATCGCCCGGGAGGTCAAATCAGGAAGGAAGGAAGGCCTTCTTTTTTGAAAAAAAGAAGCAAAAAACTTCTGCTCCCTGTCGGCGGCTGACGGACAGGCAAGCGACAGCGGACCAAAAGTTTTTTGCTTCTTTTTTTCAAAAAAGAAGTGTTTTCTTCCTTTTTATGCCAGAAACCACCCCGATCCCGAACCTTTTCGACCTGTCCGGAAAGGTCGCGCTCGTTACCGGCGCCAGCCGCGGCATAGGCGAGGCCACCGCCCGCCTGCTCGCCCGGCACGGCGCCCATGTCATCGTCAGCGCCAGGCGCGCACCTGGCTGCGCGGCGGTGGTGGAGACCATACGCGCCGAGGGCGGCCGGGCCGAGGCGCTGGCGTGCCACATCGGCGAGCCGGCGCAGATCGAGGCGGCGTTCGCCACCATCGCGGCCACGCATGGCCGGCTGGACATACTGGTCAACAACGCGGCCACCAACCCGTATTACGGGCCGGTGGAGGACACGGACCTGGCGGCGTTCCAGAAAACGGTGGATGTGAACATACGCGGTTATTTCCTGGCCAGCACGGCGGCCGTGAAGCTGATGAAGCAGGCGGGGTCCGGCGCGATCGTCAACATCGCCAGCGTGAACGGGGTGATCCCTGGGCTGCTGCAGGGTATCTACTCGATCACCAAGGCGGCTGTGATCGGGATGACGAAATCCTTCGCGCGCGAGTGCGGGCCGGCCGGCATACGGGTGAACGCGGTGTTGCCTGGGTTGACCGACACCAGATTCGCCGGCGCCCTGCTGGAGGGCGACACGTTCGAGGGCTGGCGGGCGAAGATTCCGCTGGGCCGGGCCGCCCAGCCGAACGAGATAGCGGGCGCGGTGCTGTACCTGGTCTCGCCGGCGGCCTCCTACACGACGGGCGTGGCGCTGAATGTGGACGGCGGTTTCCTGGTGACGTAAGCGCGAGCCCTCCCAGGCGCGCGTCTCAGAAGCATCGCGGCACCGGTACGAGCGAGCGGGATAAAAGTTTTTTGGTCCTTTGTTCAAAAAAGGACTGCTTGCTTCCTTGCTATCTTGTTACGGTCTTGGAATGCGCGCCTCCCTACGCCTCCTGGGTTTGTGCACCGTGCTTGTGCTCACCTGGATCGCCATTAGCCCGACGCACCGCGCCAGGGCGGAGCAGACTTGGTGGAGCGCCAGGCGCGGCGACTTCACCGCCGCGTTCGGCGGCGGTGCGCCCTTGCCCACTCATCCTGAACCGCACATCGATGACGGCCTGGACCCCGCGTCCGAGCGCTTCAACATTCACGTACCAGCTGGCTACACGGCAGACGGCACCTACGGTCTGGTCGTCTATATAGACCCGTTCGACGCGCCGACCGGCCCGCCTGCAGGTTGGGAAGCGGTGCTGGATCGCCGCAAATTGCTGTTCGTGCAGCCGCTGCTCGCCGGCAACGGCGAGGCGGTCAGCCGGCGTCTCGGACTTGGCGTGATGGCCGCCCAGGAGATGGGCCGGCGCTACCGCCTCGACCCCGCACGGCTATACGCGGCCGGCTTGTCAGGCGGCGCGCGCATGGCCGGGCGCCTGGGCTTCTACCGGCCGGACCTTTTCCACGGCACCATCCAGAGCTGCGGCGCCGATTTCGACAGGCCCGTGCCGCGGGTGTTCGCGACGCAGGAGACGGCGGACCGGTATGGCAGCTACGGGGAGCTTGACGCGTCGGCCGCCGAGGACGCTCAGGCCAGAGGCGTGCGCTTCGCCTTGATCACCGGGCCGGGCGATTTCCGGCACGGCAACATCGTGGACCTCTATAACGGCGGATTTGCGGCGCATGGTTTCCAGGCGAAGCTGTTTGACGTTCCGGGTATGACGCATAGCCCGGCTTCGGCCGCGAGCCTGGAGGCGGCGTTGGGGTTCGTGGACCGGTAGGCAAGCAAGGCCGGGGGCTTTGCCCCCAGACCCCCACCAGGGCCAGCGGCCCTGGACCGGCATCTAGTGAAGGAGGCAAGAGGGGGGGCGGTCCGGCGCGCGCGGGGCATCCGGCGTGTTAAGTGGGGGTCTGGGGCCTCTGGGCCCCGTCGTGCGGAGCACGCGCTCGCGTGACGGGGTCCGGGGGCAGAGCCCCTGGCCTTGCTTGCCTGACAGTCCTTGCGCCGCGGCGTGCCGCTTTGCATGGTGCGTCGGTGAAAACGCCCGCCGCCGAATCGATGGCCTTTCCCGGCGGACCGGCCACCGTCCAGTGGCGCCGCAGCGCGCGCGCCAGGCGAATCACGCTGCGCATCGACGCGAGGCACGGCCAGGTGGTGGTGACGCTGCCGATGCGCACGGCTAAAGCCGCCGGCGTGGCCCTGCTGCGGCAGAACGCGGACTGGGTCAGCTCGCATCTGGCCGCCCTGCCGGACGTGGCGCCGTTCGCCGACGGGGGTAGCGTTACCATCGACGGGACCGCCATGCCGATACGCCACGTGCCCGGCGGCCGCGGCGGCGCCTGGCTGGACGCGGGCGCGCTGCAGGTGTCCGGCGACCCGGATTTCCTGGCCCGCCGGGTGGGGGATTTCCTGCGGGCCGAGGCGCGGCGGCGGTTTTCCGCGCAGGCGCTGGCCAAGGCGGCGGGCGAAGGGTTGGCGGTGCGCCGCGTGACGGTGAAGGACACGCGCACGCGCTGGGGCAGCTGCTCGGCGGACGGTGCGCTGATGTTCTGCTGGCGGCTGCTGATGGCGCCGCCCTACGTGCAGGATTACGTGGTGGGGCACGAGGTGGCGCATTTGCGGCACATGAACCACGCGCCGGCGTTCTGGGCGCTGTGCGATGCGCTTTCGCCGCATCGGGTGTTGGCTACACGGTGGCTGGTTGAGGAGGGAGCTCGGTTGTTGCGGACGGGGTAAGGGAAGAAAGGCCTTCTTTTTTGAAAAAAAGAAGCAAAAAACTTTTGCTCCTGGCGCCTGCCCCAAGGTGCGCGCCGGTTCTGCAACCCGAAGCGCCGGCAAAACCAGGGCGGGCCTGGGGGCAGGCAGGTAGTAAAAGTCTTTTGCTTCTTTTCTTCAGAAAAGAAGGCCTTCCTTACACTTGTTTTAAAAACCGCGCCGCGTCCGCCACAGCCGCGACCGTCTTGCCGATCATCGGCCCGATCGTGAAAAAGCCGTGATACACCCCGCTATAACGCTTCATCGTCGTCAGCACGCCCGCCTGGGCCAGGCGCACCGCGTAGGCTTCACCGGCGTCGCGAATCGGGTCCACCTCGGCGGTCAGCACGCAGGCGGGCGGCAGGCCTGCGTGGCTTTCGGCCAGCGCGGGCGTGGCGCGCCAGTCCAGAAGTTCGGCTTCGCTGCTGTGGTAGTGGTGGCGGAACCACAGCATGGATTGCCTGGTCAGGATCGGGCCGTTGGCAAATTCGGCCACCGAGGCGCGGGTAAGGTCGCGGTCCACGCCGGGATAGACGAGAAGCTGGCTGCGCAAAGCGGGGCCGCCGCGCGATTTCGCCAGTAGGCAGCACACCGCGGACAGCGTGCCGCCGGCGCTGTCACCGCCGACCGAGATGCGGGCGGGGTCGCCGCCGAGCGAAGGGGCGTTTGCGGCCACCCAGAGCAGCGCGGCGTAGGCGTCCTCCGGGGCGGCGGGGAATTTGTGCTCGGGGGCCAGGCGGTAGTCCACGTTGACCACGACCGTGTTGGCCTGCAGGCAGAGCTCGCGGCAGGCCCAGTCGCCCGATTGCAGGTCCCCAAGCACCATGCCGCCGCCGTGGAACCAGACCAGGATGGGCAGGCCCTGCTCGGACGAGGGGCGGTACAGGCGGGCGGGGATTTCGCCATCTGCGCCGGCCACGTGCAGCTCGCGTATCTCGTGCACCGGCCGGCCGGGTGCGGCCGGGAAGCCGGCGTAGAACGCGCGCACCTCGGCGGGCGAGAGGGTGGCCATGTCCGGGGTGCCACGCGCGGCGAGGAAGGTGAGGATCTGTGCCGCGTCGTCGTCGATCTTTGCCATCATGCCTGTCCCGCTGTTGCGTCGGAGAGGATGTCGGCCGCGCTGAAGCACGGCAGGCCGAGCCGATCGGCCAAAGCGCGGCAGTAGTCGGCCGAGGCCACCTCGCCGTCGTCGTCCAGTATGTCCGTCCAGGCCGCCACCTCGTAGCGCGTGGCCTGGCGCACGAGGTCTAGCGCCAAGTCCGCGCTGGCGCGGTGCTCGCGGCCGCGGAAGCCCACCATGGCCGGCATCACGTGACCGGGCGATTTCAGGCTGGCGATACCCGCGTCCGGCGCGCCGGCGGCGCGCAGCGTCAGCGCGCGGTCGGCGGCCGAGATGCCGGTGCCGTCGCACTCGGCGGCTTCGACCGAGCGCAGCAGGATGGGGCCGCGGTAGCCCTCGCGGTACTCGCCGGCCAGCACTAGGCCAAGCGCCATAGCGCGCTCGGCCGTCACGCTGAAGCAGGTCAGGCCGCGGCCCCAGGTGACGGTGGTGTTCACCGTCTCGGCGGTGGCCAGGGCGGCTACACCTACGAAGCAGCCGCGGTCGGCGGCGTCGTCTGCCAGGATGACCAGGCCGCCGGCGTTCAGGGTATCGTTCATGGGTGGCCTGCCAGGGAAGGAAGGAAGGAAGCGCTTTCTTTTTTGAAAAAAAGAGACAAAAAACTTTTGGTCCCTGTCGGCGGCTGTTTCAGCAGCCGCCGACAGGGAACAAAAGTTTTTTGGTCCTTTTTTTCAAAAAAGGACTGCTTTCTTTCTTTCTTCATGCGCCGACACATAGTGCGCCTCGCCTCCGCTGGGCAGCCCCACGCTTCCCGGCTAGGTTGGCGAAAACACAGGGAGCGCTCCGTGGAGACACAGGACATACGCGTGCGCCAGGACGGCGCCGCGATGCACATCAGGATGGCGCGGCCGGCCAAGCGCAACGCGCTGACGGTTGCGATGTACGCCGCGATGGCCGAGGCGATGGCGCGCGCCGACGCCGACCCGGACACGCGCGCGGTCGTCTTCTCCGGCGAGGGTGTGGCGTTCTGCGCCGGCAACGACCTTGCCGATTTCGTGGCCAACCCGCCGGGTGGCGAGGACGCGCCGGTGCAGCGTTTCATACGCGCGCTGGCAGGGGCGCGGAAAATTCTCGTTGCCGCGGTGCAGGGCCGCGCGGTTGGCATCGGCACCACGATGCTGCTGCATTGCGACTTCGTGCTGGCCGAACCGGACGCCGTGCTGCAGATGCCGTTCGTGGACCTCGCACTGGTGCCTGAGGCCGGCAGCTCGCTCCTGGTGCCCAACCTGATGGGGCAGCGCCGGGCGGCGGAGCTGCTGCTGCTGGGCGAGGCGGTGGACGCGGCACGGGCCGAGTCGCTGGGCCTGGTCAACTGCGTGGTGGCGGCCGGCACGGCGGTGGCCGAGGCGCAGGCGCTGGCGGTGCGGCTGGCGGCCAAGCCGGCGGGCGCGCTGCTGGCTACCAAGGCGCTGATGAAATCGCCCACGCGCGACCTGCCAGGGCGCCTGGCCGAGGAGAACGCCGCCTTTGCCGCGCAATTGCAATCCGCAGAGCTGCGCCAGACGGTGCAGGCCTTTTTCCAATCCCGCACAAAGGCCGCCGCCGCATGAGCCTGCCCCCGTTCCTCGCCCAGAAGCTGCGCCTGCCCGTCATTGCGGCGCCGCTTTTCATCATCTCCAACCCGGACCTGGTCCTGGCGCAGTGCAAGGCCGGCGTGGTCGGCTCCTTCCCGGCGCTGAACGCGCGGCCGAAGGAGGCGCTCGACGAATGGCTGGCGCGCATCACCGAGGAGCTGGCCGCCTACGACGCGGCGCATCCGGACGCGCCGGCCGCCCCCTTCGCGGTCAACCAAATCGTGCACCGCTCGAACGACCGGCTGGAGCACGACCTGGAGCTCTGCGTGAAGTACAAGGTGCCTATCGTAATCACGTCGCTGGGCGCGCGGACGGACGTATTCGAGGCGGTGCACTCCTATGGCGGCATCGTGCTGCACGACATCATCAACGTGGCCTTCGCCCACAAGGCGATCGAGAAGGGCGCCGACGGCCTGGTGGCCGTGGCCGCCGGCGCCGGCGGGCATGCCGGCACCACGTCACCGTTCGCGCTGATCTCCGAGATACGCGCCTGGTTCGACGGTCCGCTGGCGCTGTCGGGCGCCATCTCCAACGGGGGCGCGATCCTGGCCGCACAGGCGGCGGGTGCGGACGTGGCCTATATCGGCTCGGCGTTCATCGCGACGGAGGAGGCGAATGCCGCGGCGGAGTACAAGCAGGCTGTGGTGGAGTCGCAGGCTTCGGACATTGTGTACAGCAATTTGTTCACCGGCGTGCACGGCAACTACCTGAAGAGCTCGATCGTGGCGGCCGGGCTGGACCCGGAGGCGCTGCCAGTGTCGGACGTATCGGCGATGAATTTCGGCAGCGGGTCCAGCAAGGCTTGGCGTGACATCTGGGGCGCGGGCCAGGGCGTGGGGCGGGTGGACAGCGTGGTGCCGGCGGCTTCGCGTATTGCGCAGTGGTCGCGGGAGTATCGGGCGGCGCGGGAGCGGTTACTGCACGCTTAGGTAGGCAAGGAAGGCCTTCTTTTCTGAAGAAAAGAAGCAAAAGACTTTTGGTCCCTGTCGGCGAGTGGTTCAGCAGCCACCGAAAGGGGGCAAAAGTTTTTTGCTTCGTTTTTTCAAAAAAGAAGGCCTTGCCTTACCCCAACGATCCCCGCGCGACCGTCTCCAGCGTATGCGCCAGCACCAGGATGAACAGCAGCGATACGCTCAGCCTTATCCGCCCGCGCGCCAGGCGCAGCGTGGCCACCAGGAACATGGAGATGATGAAGATCAGGATGACGGTCTGCACGTCACTGTTCAGCCCCGCCCCTTTCATTAGCGAACGCAACGAGCCTTCGATGAAGCCGAGGATGCTCAGCATGATACGCGCGAAGGTGCCGAAGACGCCGACCAGGCCGTGAGCAAATCCGTCGAGCACGTTCATTTCGTTTTCATGCCATAGAGCGGAGGGCTGGGAAAGCGGTTCTTTCTTGAAACCACCTGGTCAAGAAAGATCGTGGCTGGCGAAACGGCCCTGGCAGGGTTCGTGCTTCCGGCGGAATGCCTTGCCTTGGCTGGCCTGTGGGCGGAATGCTGGTGCAGGAGGACCGCCCGATGCGCCACGTTTTGCTAGCCGTGCTGTTGATGGTGAGCCTGTCCGCCCGCGCGCAGAGCGTGGTCTCGCCGGCCGACGACGCCGAGATCGCGCGCGCGATCACCGCGCAGATCGAGGCGTTTCGCAGGGATGACGGCGACGCGGCATTCGCGTTCGCCACACCTGGCATACGGCAGAAGTTCGGCGACAGCGCACATTTCATGGCGGCGGTGAAGCAGGCCTACCCGCAGGTCTACCGGCCCCGCTCGTTCAAGTTCCTGGGCCGCGGCGCCGAGGAGGGCAAGGTCACGCAGCGCGTGGAGATCGTGGGCCCGGACGGGCGGTTGGTCACCGCGATCTATGACATGTCGCGCCAGCCGGACGGGAGCTGGCGGATTGACGGGTGTCGGCTGGAGACGACTTCGTTGCAGGAGACGTGAGGCAAGGAAGGGCTTCTTTTTTGAAAAAAAAGCAAAAACCTTTGGTCCGCTGTCGCGTCGCGTTTCAGCACCAGCCGACAGGGAGCAAAAGTTTTTTGGTCCTTTTTTTCCAAAAAAGGACTGCTTTCTTCCTTACGCCAGCGGGTAAGGCAGCTTAAAGATCACGTCCTCGGTCGTCACCTGGCGCTCCTCGATCTGCAGCGTGAACCGCCGCGCCAGCTCGGACAGCACCTCCTGCACCAGGCTCTCCGGCGCCGAGGCGCCTGCGGTGATGCCCACGGTGCCGACACCTTCCATCAGCGAGAAATCCATGTCGCCGACTTTGGGCACCAGGATGGCGCGGCCGGCGCCGGCGCGCTCGGCCACCTCGCGCAGGCGCTGGCTGTTGCTGCTGTTCGGGCTGCCTATCACGATCAGCAGGTCGCAGCCTTGCGCGATCGCCTTGACCGCCGCCTGGCGGTTGGTGGTGGCGTAGCAGATGTCCTCGCGCTTCGGGCCTTCGATGGCGGGGAAGCGGCGGCGCAGGATCTCTACGATCTCGGCGGTGTCGTCCACGCTCAGCGTGGTCTGGGTGATGAAGGACAGGTTACTGACATCGGCCGGCGACACGGTCTCCGCCTCGGCCGCGTTCTGCACCAGCGCCACCGCACCTGGCGGCAATTGGCCCATTGTGCCCACCACTTCGGGGTGGCCGGCATGGCCGATCATCAGAATGTGGCGCTTCTCGGCGAAATGGCGTTCCGCCTCG
This sequence comes from uncultured Acetobacteraceae bacterium, assembly GCA_964242035.1. Taxonomy (GTDB): domain Bacteria; phylum Pseudomonadota; class Alphaproteobacteria; order Acetobacterales; family Acetobacteraceae; genus BOG-908. Next base: position 12,837 of record CAXTCL010000057.1, read on the forward strand.
CGGTGCACCTTGCTGACCAGCGGGCAGGTGGCGTCAAGGTAGGCCAGGTTGCGGCGCTGGGCCTCCTCGGGTACCGCCTTGGGCACGCCGTGCGCGCTGAACACCACGTGGGCGTTCTCCGGCACCTCGTCGAGCTCCTCGACGAAGATGGCGCCCTGGGCTTCCAGCGTTTCGACCACGGTGCGGTTGTGGACGATCTCGTGGCGGACATACACCGGCGCACCGTAGCGTCGCAGCGCCTCCTCAACCACGCGTATGGCGCGGTCCACGCCGGCGCAGAAGCCGCGCGGGCCGGCCAGCACCACGCGCAGCGGGCGCAGTTGGGTCTGCTGGGCAGGGGCGCGCGTCAGCAGGTCGGTCGGGCTGTCTGGCATGGGTGTGTAGGTCCCGTCTGTCCTCGTCTGGGCCCAATATGGCTACGGAGGGGTCCTGGTGCAAAGGCGGGATGCTGTGGCAAAGCACCCGTGCCGCCCCAACCGTTGCCATGGGGCCGCAGCGGAGACCCCCATGCGCCTGATACACCTCCCCGTCCTGCTCCTGGCACTCGCGGCCGCCGCCTGCCACGCCGACCCCAACGAGGAGGCGGTGCAGTGCCCGCGCGCCTATGCGCTGCCGGAAGCCTCGCACGTGTCCCACTTCAACGGGCGCGGCACGGACATCTCGGACCTGGTGCTGGGCGTAAGGCTGACGGACGTGCAGGGCGCGTGCTCGGGCAAGCTGGGTGTCAGGGAAGAAGGCGCACACGGCCATGTGGTGATGGCGGTCACCAAGGGGCCGGCTGCCACCAGCAACGAGGCGGATGTGGGCTATATCCTGGGCGTGGTGCGCGACGGCGAGATCCTGGACAAGGCCGCCTACGTGCAGCACGTGGTGTTCCCGGCGAATGTGAGCACCCTGGAGGTGACGGGGCAGGAGATCGCGTTGAAGCTGCCTACGGGTAAGGGTGTCAGCGGTCCTAGTTACCACCTGTATTTCATGTTGAATCTCACGCCAGGGGAGCTGGCGGCTAATCGGCGGGGAGCGCAGTAAGGCAAGCAAGGCCTTCTTTTTTGAAAAAAAGAAGCAAAAAACTTTTGGTCCCTGTCGGCGAGTGCTGAAACAGCCGCCGACAGGGACCCCAAGTTTTTTGGTCCTTTTTTTCAAAAAAGGACTGCTTGCCTTGCTTGCCTTACTTCCTGGGCTTACTGCGCAGCACATGGCCTTGAAACCCCACCTAGCCGGCGCTTACCGCGCCAGCCGCTACAGCGTAGCCGGCCTCCATCTCACGATCGGCCGCCGCTCCGGCGGGCTAGACGGCTTGCTCGCCGGCCTGGGCGCGCGCGAGGCGGTGCTGATCACCGCCTGGAACCCGGCCAGCCGGCGCATGCCGCCGAACTGGAACAGCAAGATGATGGCGGCCCTCCGCCACCGCCTCGGCACCACGCCGGCGCTGCCGGCCCAGGGCGCCGGCCGGACCTGGTCGGAGGACCACTTGCTGGTGGTGGGTGACAGACGCCGTTTGGCCAAGTTGGCCCGCCTGTTCGGCCAGGCGGCGATGGTCGGGCTGAAGCGTGGGCAAGGCGTCCGGTTGCTGCCGCTCGTCTGACGTGCCGCCGAGCGTGACGGCGCGGGCGCTGCACGAAGCCCTGCTGGCCTCGGACAGCGCCACGGCGGTGCTCGAGGCGATCTGCGGCGCGCCTGTCACCATACGGCGCAGCCTGGCGGTACCTTGGCTGCCGCCAGTGTTCCTGTCCGGCGGCCTGCATCGCCGCGTGGCCCTGCTGTGCGGCGGCCGGCATCTGTCGGATGCGGATCTATGGTTCCGGCCGGAGCTGCTGCCGCCCGCCATGGTGGCCGAGCTGGCTGCGAGCGACGCCCCGTTTGGCCGGGTGGTCAGGGCGCTCGGTCTGCGGCGGCGCACTCTGTCCACAAAGATTTGCGCGCCGGGCGAGCCGTTCGCGTTGGAGCACCGTGCGGTTCTCACCAATCAGGTGCAGGATGTGGCGGAGGTCGCAGAGCGCTATTGCTGGGGCTTGGTGGAGGGTTGAGCACCTGCTGCCAGGGCCGTCAGGCCTGCCGGTGCACCATGGCTGCGAGATTTTCAAAGAAGAATACCTTCCTTGCCCCCTAAATATCCGAAGCAGACACCTTCAACTCCGCCAGCCGCTCCGACGCGCGCTCGACCGTGCGCACGATCACTTCGCCAGCACGTTTGACCTTCGGCTCGGCATGGTTCAGCAGCCCGTCCGCCACAAGCAGGGCCGGCGAAAGCACGCCGCGCACGTCGTGGCGCAGCGTCGCGACCTGCTGGCGAAGCTCAGCCAGTTGCACCCGCGCCGTGCTTAGTTCGGCGAGCTGCGCGCGCAGGGTCTCGGCCTCTCCGCGTTGGGCGGCGAGTTGTGGGCGGAACCACAAGACTGCGCCCAGGATTCCTGCGGCGATACCTGTCAGCGCAAACCATAGGCCTTGCATACGGCAGTCCTACTCCTCTGGAGTCGTAACGTCTTGCCGGCGGACACCGGCTGAAGGCAAGGGCTTCCGCACGCGATCTGGTCAAAAAGACTCGCGCGGCATGCACGTGCGGTGCCTGGCCGCGGTAATTTGACGCAAGCAGCCGGGGGAACCTATAACCCCGCACTATGACACGGGGCCGCCAGCGCCCCGCGCAAGCTGTTGGAGTGCCACCGTGAAGCGTACGTATCAACCATCCAAAATCGTCCGCAAGCGCCGGCACGGCTTCCGTGCCCGCATGGAGACGGTGGGTGGCCGAAAGGTGATCGCCAACCGCCGCGCCAAAGGGCGGAAGAAGCTCTCGGCCTGACGCATATGGCGGACCTGGTGCCCCTGCCGCGTGCAGCGGCAGGGGCACGCTCGCCGCATCTGAAGCGCCGCGCCGAATTTCTGCGCGTGGCGGCGAAGGGCCGCAAGGCGCCCTCGCCGGGGCTGGTCTTGCAGGCGCTGGACCGCGGCGACGAAGCGCCGGTGCGGCTGGGTTTTACGGTGACGAAGAAGGTGGGCAACGCGGTGGTGCGCAACCGGACGCGGCGGCGCCTGCGGGCGGCGGCGCGGCTGCTGCTGGCCGAGACGCCGGCTCATGGCGCCGACCTGGTGCTGGTGGGCCGGGACACCACGCGGGCGCGGCGGTTCGACCTGCTGATCGACGATCTGCGGCGCGGCCTGGCGAAACTGGGCGTCGCGACCGTGGCGAGACCATGAAGGCGTCGAAATCATGAGGCCTGGCGCATCTGGCGGGGCGAAACCGGCCGGCGACGCGCTTGCCATTCTGGTGCTTGCCTACCAGTTGCTGCTGCGGCCGATCCTGCCGCCGGCCTGTCGTTTCGAGCCGAGCTGCAGCGCCTACGCCATTGCGGCGCTGCGCACCCACGGTGCGGGGCGCGGCCTCTTGCTGACAGCCTGGCGCGTGCTGCGCTGCAATCCCTGGGGCGGCTGCGGCCATGACCCCGTTCCACCCTGCGGCCACTTTCGCATGCCCATGCGCGCCCAGATAACGAAAGACGTCAAGGCAAGCTGATGGACCAGAAACGCCTTCCGCTGTTCATCGCGCTGACCGTGGCGATCCTGCTGGTGTTCCAATACCTGGCGCCGCCGAAGAACCACGCGCAGCTCGCGCGCCAGGCGGTGCAGACCACGCGCACCACGCCGTCCGACCAGACACCTGCGCCCACACACGACCCGGCACCGCCCGGGACGCAGCCGGAACACGTGTCGCCGCCGCTGATGGATCCGGCGAAGGTGCCGCGCGTGGTGATCGATGGGCCGCGCGTGACCGGCAGCCTCAGCCTGCTCGGCGCCAGCCTGGATGACCTCCGCCTGCGCGGCTACCACGAGACAATTGCCAAGACTTCGCCGCTGGTCCGCGTGCTGGAGCCGCGCTCCGACCCGCAGCCGAGCTACGTGCAGTTCGGCTGGACCAGCACCGACCGCGTAAAGCTGCCGGACAGCGACACGGTCTGGACCAGCGACGGCGGTGCAGTCACCAACGGCCATCCGGTGACAATCAGCTGGGACAACGGCGCCGGGCTGATCTTCCACATCATGCTCTCGGTGGACGACAACTACGTCTTCAGCGTGCGCCAGAGCGTGCACAACGCCGGCACCGCGCCGGTGCAACTCTGGCCGTGGCAGCGTGTAAGGCGGGACTGGCTGCCGCAGACGGCCGGCTACAACGTGTTCGAAGGCCTGGTCGGCATGATCGACCTGAAGCTGGAAGACCTGTCCTACAGCAAGGTGAAGAGCCAGGCGGACAAGGCGGACAGCGTCGGCTACACCCATACCGGCACCGGCGGCTGGGCCGGCTTCACCGACAAATACTGGCTGACCGCGCTGATCCCGGACCAGGCCACGCCCGCAACTACCGAGTGGAAGCACTGGCTGGATAACGGCGCGGACCGCTTCGAAGTGAATTTCCTGGCCGCCGCACCCGAGCACGTTGCCCCAGGTGCCGACGCCAGCACCGACAGCCGCGTGTTCGCCGGCGCCAAGGAAGTCCACCTACTGGACCGCTACGAGGCGCATGCGAACATCCCGCGATTTTCCTACGCCGTCGATTGGGGCTGGTTCTTCTTCCTCACCAAGCCGTTCTTCTACGCCATCGATTGGATCTACGGCGTGGTCGGCAATTTCGGCATCGCCATCCTGATCTTCACCCTCGGCGTGAAGACGCTGTTCTACCCGATCGCCGCACGCTCCTACCGCAGCATGGGCAAGATGCGGCTGCTCGGCCCGAAAATCACCGCGGTGCGCGAACGCTACAAGGACGAACCCGCCAAGCTGCAATCCGAAATGATGGCGGTGTACAAATCGGAAAACGTCAGCCCGGTCAGCGGTTGCGCGCCGATGCTGCTGCAGATCCCGGTGTTCTTCGCACTGTACAAGGTGATCCTGATCACCATCGAAATGCGCCACGCGCCGTTCTTCGGCTGGATACAGGACCTCTCGTCGGTCGATCCCACCAACATCTTCAACCTGTTCGGCCTGATCCCCATCGACCCAAGCACGTTCTCGCCCTATCTGCACCTCGGCATCTGGCCGCTGGTCATGGGCGCCACAATGTTCTTCCAGCAAAAACTGAATCCGCCGCCACCCGACCCCGCACAGGCGCGCATGCTTCAGTTCATGCCGCTGATCTTCATGTTCACCATGGGCCGCTTCCCGGCAGGGTTGGTGATCTACTGGTCTTGGAACAACACGCTCACCATGGCCCAGCAATGGTACATCCAACGCCAAGCCAAGCTCACGCCCTCGGCGCGTGTTGTTCGGACTTGAGCCAGGCAAGGCAAGGCCAGGGGCTCTGCCCCTGGACCCCGCTAAGGACAGTCGTCCTTAGAACCTG
>CAXTCL010000058.1:0-18138 GCA_964242035.1 uncultured Acetobacteraceae bacterium
CCGCCGCCCGCCCCGGCGTCGCGCGCAGCCCCGTCGCCGCGCGCCCAGGTGCCGCACCGGCCGCCCCGGGCACGCCCGGCGAGACGCTGCGCCTGCGCACCGGCCGTGAAGAGGAAGAGGAAGGCCGCGGCGTCGTCCGCCGCCCAGGTGGCGTGGCCGTGCCGCGCAAGGTGCTCACCCCCGTCGCCGCCAAGAAGGGCCCAGGCGAGGGCCGCCGCGCCGGCCGCATAGACGTGCAGGCCGCGCTGGAAGGCGAGGACGAGAAGACCCGCAGCCTGGCCAGCGTGCGCCGCCAGCGCGAGCGCGAACGCCGCAACGCCGAACTCGCCGCCTTGCGCGCCGACCAGGTGAAAGTCGTGCGCGACGTGATCCTACCGGACGCGATCACCGTGCAGGAGCTTGCCAACCGCATGGCCGCCCGTGCGGTGGATGTGGTCAAGACCCTGATGCGCATGGGCGTGATGGCCACCGTCACCCAGGTGCTGGACAGCGACACCGCCGAGCTGGTGGTGCAGGAGTTCGGCCACCGCGTGCGCCGCGTCTCGGAGTCGGACATCGAGGACGCCATCGAAGGCGACATCGACGAGGACGAGGACCTGATCCCGCGCGCCCCGGTGGTGACCATCATGGGCCACGTGGACCACGGCAAGACGTCCCTGCTCGATGCGTTGCGCGCCACCGACGTGGCCGCCGGCGAGGCGGGCGGCATCACCCAGCACATCGGCGCCTACCAGGTGACGCTGCCATCCGGTAGCCAGATCACCTTCATCGACACGCCCGGCCACGAGGCCTTCACCTCCATGCGCGCCCGCGGTGCATCGGTGACGGACATCGTGGTGCTGGTGGTGGCCAGCGACGACGGCGTGATGCCGCAGACGATCGAGGCCATCAAGCACGCCAAGGCCGCGCATGCTCCGATCATCGTGGCCATCAACAAGATGGACAAGCAGGGTGCGACCCCGCAGCGCGTGCGCCAGGAGCTGCTGAGCCACGAGATCGTGGTGGAAGACCTCGGCGGCGATACGCAGGATGTGGAGGTCTCCGCCACCAAGCGGACGAACCTCGACAAGCTGGAGGAAGCCATCCTGCTGCAGGCCGAAATCCTCGACCTGCGCGCCAACCCGAACCGCCCCGCCGAAGGCAGCGTGATCGAAAGCCGGCTGGACCGCGGCCGTGGCCCCGTGGCCACCATCCTGATCCAGAACGGCACCCTGCGACAGGGTGACATCATCGTCTGCGGCGCCGAGTGGGGCCGCGTGCGCGCCATGCTCGACGACAAGAACAAGCCGATCAAGATCGCCGGCCCGTCCACCCCGGTGGAAATCCTCGGCCTGGGCGGCGTGCCCTCGGCCGGCGAGCCGTTCATCGTGGTCGAAGACGAGCAGCAGGCGCGCGAAGTCTCCGAGTTCCGCACCCGCAAGGTGCGCGACAAGGCGGCCGCCGGCGCCACCGCCGCCCGCGGCACGCTGGAGCAGATGCTGACACGCATCGCCGCCGGTGCGCAGAAGGAAGTGGCCGTGGTGATCAAGGCCGACGTGCAGGGCAGTGCCGAGGCCATCCAGGCCACCGTGCTGAAGCTGGAGCACGAGGAGGTCAAGGTTCGCGTCCTCAACTCGAGCGTGGGCCAGATCACCGAGGGCGACGTGCAGCTGGCAAAAGCCAGCCACGCGATGATCGTCGGATTCAACGTGCGTGCCAGCAGCCAGGCGCGCGAGCTGGCGCATCGCGACGGCGTCGAGATCCGCTACTACTCGATCATCTACCAGGTGGCCGACGACATCACCCAGCTGGTGAAGGGCAAGATTTCGCCGAAATACCGCGAGAACTTCCTGGGCTACGCCGAAATACGCAAGGTTTTCGACATCACCAAGACCGGCAAGGTCGCTGGCTGCATGATCACCGAAGGCCTGGTGAAACGCGGCTGCGGCGTCCGCCTGCTGCGCGACGGCGTGGTCATCCACCAGGGCGAGCTCAGCCAGCTCAAGCGCTTCAAGGATGACGTCCGCGAAGTGGCCCGCGGCTATGAGTGCGGGCTCTCCTTCGCCGGCTACAACGACCTGCGCGAGGGCGACCTGGTCGAGTGCTACGAAAGCGAGCTGGTTCCGGCTTGAAGCTACCGCGAAAAGACAGCCGGGCGGAGAAGACACGCGCCGCTCTGCCCCGGCTGTCCAAGACCGCCAGCCGCAAGGCCGGCCCGAAGCCGCCGTCCCAGCGTCAGCTCCGCGTCGGCGAGGAAATCCGTCACGTCCTCTCCGCCATCTTCGCGCGCGGCGAGTTCCACGACCCTGACCTGGCGGACGTGCTGATCACGGTGACGGAAGTGCGCATGTCGCCCGACCTGAAACACGCGACCGCTTTCATCACCCGCCTGGGCCGCACGGACATCGAGGCGAAACTGCCGGTGCTGAAGCGCGCCGCCCCGTTCTTCCGCGCGCAGTTGGCGCACGAGATGCGGCTGCGCGTGGCGCCTGATGTCACGTTCCTGGCGGATACCGCTCTGGAATACGCCATGCACATCAATGCGCTTCTGCGGGCACCTGGCGTGGCTGAGGATATTGAGAAGAAGTAAGCAAGGCCTTCTTTTTTGAAAAAAAGAAGCAAAAAACTTTTGGTCCCTGTCGGTGGCTGCTGAAGCGTCCGCGACAGCCGGAGTAAAAGTTTTTTGCTTCTTTTTTTTCAAAAAAGAAGGCCTTGCTTACTTCCCTACGCCTCAGCTCGCAACTGCGGATTATCGAACACCGGGTTCTTTAACCGGTGCACCGCATCCGACAAAGCCTGCGCCAGATCCCGCTTCTCCGGCTCGCCGAGCGCTGCGCCCACCTCCACAAGCTGCCCACGCGACGACAGGAACAGCCCCGGCACTCGGCCAGGCCGCTCCTGCAACGTCACGTTCAGCCACCCTGGCGAGAGCCGGCTCTCGCTGTCCCGCCCCGCCGCATCCGTCCGCACAATGCGCAGCGACTGGCCGCTGAGCAGCAGGAGCTCGCGCTGTTTGCGCGATCGTGCATGCATGCGGAACAGGACCATGGCGAGCAGGATCTCGCCGCCGTTGAAGCCGGCGATCGGCCAGGCGCCGAGATACCAGAACACCGACGTGGTGCAGATGCTGACGGCCGCGACGAAGCCGACGACCCGACGCAAGCCGCGTGCGGACAGGCTGCGGTGCGGGGTCACTTCGGCTTCGAAGACGACAGGGTCTGTGAGTTCTAGAGTCATAAGAAAACCAAGGAAGGAAGCAGTCCTTTTTTGAAAAAAAGGACCAAAAAAATTTTGCTCCCTGTCACGCTTGAGCGTGCTTGCGCACGACCGGCGGCTGACGGACAGGCACGCGACAGCGAACCAAAAGTTTTTTGCTTCTTTTTTTCAAAAAAGAAGGCCTTTCTTGCCCCGCCGGCCCCAGCCCGCAACGCACCATATAATGGTGCCACGCCGTGCCGTTGCCAGATGCCGGAACCGACCTCCATGCCCACTGCCACTGCCCGCCCAGCCACACGCATGCCACGCGTCGACGTGGGCCAGTTCCTGCAGGCCATCGCCGCCACCCGGCCGGATGCGCAGACCGAGCTGGCCTACACCGACCCCTACACCCTGCTGGTAGCCGTCGTGCTCTCCGCCCAGGCCACCGACGCCTCCGTCAACAAGGCGACAATCGGCCTGTTCGCCGAAGCGCCCGGCCCGGCCGAGATGGTGCGGCTCGGCACCGAAGGCGTCAGCCGGCACATACGCGTGATCGGGCTATGGCAGGGCAAGGCCCGCAACGTCGTCGCCTTGTCGGAAATCTTGCTGCGCGACCATGGCGGCGAGGTGCCGCACGATCGCGCCGCCCTCGAGGCGCTGCCGGGCGTGGGCCGCAAGACGGCGAACGTCGTGCTGAACGTGGCTTTCGGCGAGGCGACGATGGCGGTGGACACCCACATCTTTCGCCTCGGCAACCGCACCGGCCTCGCGCCGGGAAAGACTGTGCGCGAGGTGGAGGACGGCCTGGTGGCGCGCATCCCGCCGGACATGCTCCGCCCGGCGCACCACTGGCTAATCCTGCACGGGCGCTACGTGTGCAAGGCGCGCCGTCCGGAGTGCTGGCGGTGTGCGGCGGTCGCTTGGTGCCGATACAAGTTCAAGGAAGTGAAGTGAGGAAGGAAGCAGTCCTTTTTCAAAAAACTCTCGCTTCCTATCGGCGGCTGACGGACAGGCGCGCGACAACGGATCAAAAGTTTTTGCGTCTTTTTTCAAAAAAGAAGGCCCTGCTTGCTTTTCGCAACTCAAGGCCGATCCGTCCTTCAGAAAAGCAGCGCTTCCTTCCTGCCAGCCTTCTCCCGCCCGGAAAACACCCGCAACAGCCCGGCCACGCCGGACTGCGGCACCGGCTCCGAGTAGTGGAAACCCTGCCCGAACCGGCAGCCCAGTTCGGCCATGCGCGCTTCCGTCGCCGCACTCTCCACGCCTTCCGCCACCATGGGAATGCCGAGGCGGCTACCCAGCGCCAGCATGGCGCAGACGCAGGCCTCCGCCCGCTTGTCGGTGGCAACGTCCAGGACGAAGCTGCGGTCGATCTTGATCCGGTCGAATGGCAGTTCGCGCAGATGGAAGAAATTGCTGTAGCCGGTGCCGAAATCGTCCAGCACCACGCGCGTGCCGCGCAGTTGCAGCAGGGCGATCACCTCGCGCGCCACGTCGATGTCCTCCATCAGCGCGCTCTCCGTCACCTCCACCTCCAGCCGCTGCGGATCGAGCGTGCCTTCCGGCCAGAGCGGCGGGTTGCGTATCATGCCGATCAGCTCGCGCAGCTGCCCGGGCGAGACGTTGAAGGCGAAGTACAGCCAGGCCGGCCAGTCGCGCGCGTCGGCGATCACGCGGCGCATCAACGTCTCGGTGATGTGGCCGGTCAGGTTCAATTCCTCGGCCAGCGGGATGAACAGATCCGGCGGCAGCAGGCCGCGCGTGGGGTGCTGCCAACGCGCCAGCACCTCCAGCCCGACCAGCCGCCCGTCTACGAGGTCTATGACCGGCTGGTAAAAGGGGATCACTTGGCCGGCCGACAGGCCAGCGCGCAACTCGGCGGCCATGCCAGCGCGCCGGCGCGCCGCGTCGTCACGGTCCGGATCGTAGTATCGCCAGCCGGCCCCGCCCGCCGCGCGTATGTGGTCCAGCGCCGCCCCTGCCGCGCGCAACGCGTCATCCGCATCCTCGGCCTGCTCGGGCAGCAGCACCAGGCCGATGCTGACGCGGCAATCCAGCAGGCCGGCGCCGCAGGCGATCGGCGCCGACAGGCTTCGCAGGATGGCCAGCGCGGTTGCCTCCACGCGGTCGAGCTTGCCGGACGCCGTGGTCAGCAGGCCAAAACGGTCGGCGCCGATCCGGGCGACATGCGCGGCCACCGGCGACAGGCCGCGCAGGCGCTGGGCCACCGCCACCAGAATTTCGTCGCCGACACGGTATCCATGCCGGCCATTCAGGCCGGAGAAATCATCTATGTCGATCAGCAGCAAGGCGGCCGGGATCGCCTTGGACAACACGACCCCTATCTCCTCTATCAAGACGTCCCGGCTGCTCAGCCGGGTGAGCGCATCGTTGCGGGCAGCGCGGAACAGGACGAGCTCCGCCAGCCCGCGGGCAGCGGCAGCCGGCCTGCGCCGCCACCAGGACCACGCCAACGCTGCGACGCTGACGGCCGCGACGCCCCAGCCGAGCAGGCCGATATGCGAACGGACACCAGGCCCGACGTAAGACAGCAAAGCGGACATGCGGCGTATCCCGAGCGGTTCCGGCATCGGCCGGTCCCCTGGCCCAGGATAGCAGGCCCAGGATGAACGCGCGCTTTATTTTGACACGCCGCGCCTGGGCCGCGATACGAGCGAGCGTCTTGCCAGGCGTTCCCGTCAGCCAGCATCATGGCGCCGGAGGTCTGAAGGTGCGTAGCAGGACAGTCACCATCGTCTGGGTCGTGGGCCTCGTGCTGGCCGGCCTGATCTACGCGCTTGGCCCGGACGATGCGCTGGCGACGCTTTTCGCCTGGGCGGACCAGGCGGGCGCCGTGTTGCAGCAGGCTGTGGCGGAGTTGGGCGGCCGCGCCTTCGACGTTCTGCGCGCCCTGGCGGTCGGCTGCTTCGCCGTGTTCTTCGCACTCTGCGTGATCGCCACCGGACGGGGACAGGTCACCTTGTGGCTGATGCTGTGGGTCAGCCTGCTGTTTCTGCTGCTGGTGTGGCACCAGGGCCGCGAGGCGACCGGGCATTGGACGCTGGCGTTTGTGCTCTCGGCTGCGGCTGCGCTGAATGTTACGCGACGGCTGGAGGGAAGATAGGAAGCAAGGCCTTCTTTTTTGAAAAAAAGAAGCAAAAAACTTTTGCTCCTGACGGTGTTGCCGGCGCTCGGCTGCCGCAAATGCGAAGGGAAGTAAAAGTTTTTGGTCCTTTTTTTCAAAAAGGACTGCTTGCTTCCTTGCTTTGCTTCGGGCCGGCTTTAATGCCGCTGCCCGTTAATGCTCCCTGTCGGCGGCGACGCCACAGATGCAGGAGCCGGCAAGTTGGCCGGCTGGGTCGATCCCACCCCAGGCAGCGGCGTCTGCCCGACCTGCGGCGGCGGACCACCGACGATGGGCGGGTTGAGCTGGAGCGGCGTCCGGCTGTGCAGGTTCTGCACGCCGGCCAGGTTCGTCATCGTATAGTACGCCAGAATGATGAAGCCCGCGAAGGCGATCCAGTACGGCCTTGTGTCTGCCTTGTTGTAAGAATCCAGCCAGAGATCGATGATCTTTCGCGGCGGATGCGGTGCCAGCGCCACGATGCCCGTCACCTCCCCCATAGGGTGCCGGCCGGTCCGCTCTATCAGGTAGTCGCGTATTTCCTGCGGCCCACGTGTCTCCAGCGCGACGTACCAGCGCTTTAGGTCGTCCGGGTTGTAGAGCGTGACATACTCAATCTCGCCCAGTTGCTTGCGCCAGAACTGCGCAATGCGGATATCCTCGATGAAGTCCAGGCCGCTCATGAAGGTAGCTTACCATGAGGAGGCGGTGGCGTTGACTCATAAAAATCAAGCAGTCGTTTTTTGAAAAAAGGACCAAAATTTTTTGCTTCTTCTTTCAAAAAAGAAGGCCTTTTTTACCTACCCTTCCTGCGCATACCCCCGCAGAAACAGCCGAACCGCGCTTTCCACCACATGGTCCATCTGCGCCGCAGACGGCACGTCCGTCAGCCGCAACTGCCGCTTCAAGTAGAGCCGCGTCTGTATCAGCGCGAAGAACTGCTCGGCCCCGAACACCGGGTCCGGCATGTCCAGCCGGCGCTCGGCGCCGAGGTGGCGCAGATAGGCGGCCAGATGCGCCACCGCCGGCGCAGGACCCGCCTGGTAGAACGAGCACGCGAGCTCCGGAAATTTCTCCGCCTCCGCCACCACCATCCGGTGGATCACCATGGCCGATTCGGAGACCAGCATCGCGATCATGCGCCGCCCGATACGGCCGAGCGTGTCCTCGGGCGAGCGGGCGTAGTCCAGATCGTCAAACACCTGGGCCAGGCGCTTGGTGCACTCGCGCTGCACGTAGTCGGCGAACAGCTCTGCCTTGCAGGTGAAGTAGTTGTATAGCGTGCCCTTCGAGACACCCGCCTCCGCCGCGATGCGCGACATGCTGGCGCCCTCGTAGCCGTCCTGTGCGAAAACCCTGGCGGCCCCGTCCAGTCTCTGGCCACGTTTGAGGTTGCGCTCCTCGCCGTCTTCCCGCAAAGGCGCACTGTGTGGCGGCACGGCTTGGGATATGGCGGCCATCGGCGTTCCTGAAAGCGGATTGACGATCGGTTCAAAGCCGCTAGCTTGTCAAGGCTGACCGAACCGTCCGGTCAGCGGCTTTGGCGTTGGCCGTGCTGTCCTGGCATGGCACATCGTCTCCCCACCCACCGTCCAAATACGTTTGTGACCAGATCGTCTCAGGAGCCGCCATCGTGCGCAGACAAACTCCGCTCCGCCGGCTCAGGCCCGCGCTGCCCTGTGCGGCGCTTGCCTTGCTGGCCGGCTGCACCGTCGGCCCGAACTTCAAGCAGCAGGCGATCTGGTCACCCTCCACCTGGTTCGCCAGCCGCCCCACCCCGCCCCAGGTGGCGCCGATCAGCGAGCCGGTGTCCGAACCGATCGACCCGAACTGGTGGAGCCTGTTCCACGACGCCGAGCTGACCTCGCTGGAGAACCGCGTCGCCGCCGCAAACCTCAACGTCCGCCTCTCCACCATCCGGTTGGCGGAAAGCCGCTCCCAGCGCCAGATCACCGGCGCCGACCAGTTCGTCACGGTGAACGGCGACGGCTCCTACACCCGCGAGCGCATCAGCCAGAAAGGCGTGATCGGCGTCATCGGTGGCGGGGGCAGCAGCGGGGGCGCGGGCGGTGGGGCCACACCCACCTCGTTCGGCAGCAACGGCGGCGCGGCCAGCGGCACCACGGGACGGTCCGGCGCCATCCCGAACAGCGTGGCAGGCGGCACCAGCGTGCCGCCGTTCAACCTGTTCCAGTACGGCTTCGATGCTTCGTGGGAGCTCGATCTGTGGGGCCGCGTGCGGCGCGAGATCGAGTCGGCCGACGCCTCGCTGGAAGCCTCCACCGAAGCGCGGCGCAACTCGCTGCTGTCCGTGGTGGCAGAGGTGGCGCGCGACTACGTGCAGCTGCGCGGCCAGCAGACCCAGCTCGCTATCGCGCGCGACAACATCGTCACCGAGCAGGAATCGGTGAAGCTGTCGCAGGAGCGCTTTCGCGGCGGGCTGACGACCGAACTGGACGTGGCGAACGCCTCCGCGCAGCTGACGACGACGCAAGCCACGGTGCCGCAGCTCGAGCAGCAGGAGGCTGAATCGATAAACTCGTTGAGCTTCTTGCTGGGCGAGGCGCCGGGCGCGCTGCGTGCCGAACTGATCAGGCCCGGCATGGTGCCGCCGGTGCCGCCGCGCGTGCCGGTCGGCGTGCCCTCCGAACTCGCCCGCCGCCGGCCCGACATACGCCAAGCCGAGGCGCAGCTGCACGCGGCCACCGCGGACATCGGCGTGGCGGTCGCGGACTTCTACCCGAAGGTGACGCTGGACGGCAGCATCGGGCTGCAGGCGCTGAAGGCCAAGGATCTGGGCAACTGGGCGGCGCGCCAGTACGGCCTCGGTCCCACGATCAGCATACCCATCTTCGAGGGCGGCCGCCTGCGCGCCACGTTGGCTTTGCGCAAGGTGGAGCAGCAGGAAGCCGCGCTGAACTACCAGCAGACTGTGCTGCAGGCGTGGCACGACGTGGACAACGCACTCACCGCCTACGCCGCCGAACAGCGCCGTCACGACGCGCTGGCCCAGGCCGTGACGCAGAACCAGCTGGCGCTGAAACTCTCGCGCGAACGCTACACGCAGGGGGTGGCAGACTTCCTGAACGTGCTGGACGCGGAACGCACGTTGCTTAGCGCGCAGTTGTCCCTGGCGGATAGTTCCACGACGGTGTCTTCGAACTTGGTGCAGTTGTACAAGGCACTTGGGGGCGGGTGGGAGCAGACTTATCCGGTGGTTCGGACGGCCAGTCGGTAAAGCAAGCAAGGCGTTCTTTTTTGAAAAAAAGAAGCAAAAAACTTTTGCTCCGCTGTCGCGCGTTTGGGGCAGCTTTGGGTGCGTTCAATCATCGTTGGGCGATCTAACGCATGCCGGCGATGTAGACCGTATGGCCTGATTGGCCCAATGCCGCGCCGACAATACCCGCCGTGCCCAACATTACGCAAAACAGTGCAAGAACGGCCCATACCTGTGTCGTGAGCTTCATCTGACATTTCCTTCTGTACGTCCGCATCCCACGTCAGGACGCGCTACATCGTGGAAGGCGGAGGCTCTCCGTTGAGCACGTTGGCTCCCGACAGGGCGGAAAACTCCAGTGTGGTTACATTTCCGAAATGGGGGTAGCGCCGCGTCATTTCCGCGACAATCGCTGGCGCACTCCTCTCCCTGAGCGCTACGGTCTTGAAGTCAACAATATATTTTCCGGCTCTCGCTGAAGATACGATCCGGCTCATTGTCCGCTGAACCTTGGCTCTTATGGCCCACGACGACGATCTGGGCTCCGAGCTCCTGAACCTTGCCGATGTTCAAGGCCCACTGGTCCCAGTCGTCGGGTCCACTCAGACCAAGCATCATGTGTATGTTGTTATAGGCGAGGTCGCCGACGACCACGGTGCCGAGCTCCGAACAGTGCAGGACCGTGTTCGAGGGAATATCGCCCTGCCCGATTTCGATGGCCTGGAAACGATGTCCTTCAAGGTCGATGGTGTCGCTCCCCAACGTTTCAGTTACCGCCATCGGTTTGACTATCCTGTCACCGAACATGGCGCCGATGATCTGGGCTTCCTGCTCCTTCGCCGCTGCGATGTATCCCGCCACACCAGGCAATGCCAGGATACGCGCTCCTGGAAAGCGGGCGGCAATCGCGCCAGCGCCATACCAATTTTCGAAATGGCCATGCGTGATGTAGATGGTCGTCAACCGCTTGCCGGAAGCGGCAATCATGTCGATCAATGCATCGACGTCCTCGCGGTAGAACTGGGCATCTACGAGGATCGCGTCCGTCTGGCCGGTGAACAAGGTGGATGTAACTGGTGCGAACGTCCGCTTCTCTCGGATAACGCGTGGCGGACTTAGAAACACCTGCATGCCGATTGCTGCCTTAGCTACAGCTTTGATGTCGTCTGCCATTGCGATCTTCCCTCAGGCCTGTGTGGCTGAATTTTGCCCGACGCCGGGGGATGGGACCTTTTCGCTGTCACCACCGTCGCCTGGGAGAAGCTAAGCACCGCAGGTTTCATCATGCAACTTTTTCGGTTGTGTCACGCAACTGTGCGTGCTTCGGGATGGGTAGGTCTCGCCTGCCCAGGGCTTTCCGTAGTAAGATCGAGCGATGCTCGGGAGCGAATACGATTTTCAGAACTGCTCGGTCGCCCGCAGCCTTGAACTGATCGGAGAGCGCTGGTCACTCCTGATCGTACGCGACCTTCTCAGTGGGGACTGCAGATTTTCCGATTTCGAGCGAAGTCTGGGGATCGCAAAGAACATCCTTGCGGCCAGGCTAAGCAAATTGACCCAGGCCGGCATCCTGGAGAAGGCTGGCTGTCAAACTTCAACGGCCTCGGCCTACCGGCTGACATCCAAGGGAAGGGATCTCTTTCCGGTCATCGCCGCCCTGATGCTCTGGGGTGACGCCTACCTGGCTCCCGACGGCCCACCCATAAAGCTGCAGCATAGTTGCGGAGTTGACTACGCCCCTGCACCGACATGTGCCGTCTGCGGAGAGGCTGTCGATGCACTTTCGGTTCACGCCAGCCCTGGTCCCGGCGGATCAAGGCAGTTTGATCGCAGTCAGCGGTAAGTCGAAACGCCGTGTCGCTACAATCTGCCTTGTAGGCGCCGCTCCAAGCCCTACGGGCCGCATTTACGTATCACCTCCAGGCACCGCGTTTCCGCAAGCGCAGGAGCAAAAGTTTTTTGCTTCTTTTTTCAAAAACGAGGCCTTGCCTTGCCTTACTCCGGCGCCCCCACCGCCAAATACGCCAAACGCTTCATCTCCCGGCGCCCACGCCCCACCGAATCCAAAATCAAACCGCAGGCGACTGAAAGAAATGAAAGTGCGACCAGCGCGGCCGACACGATCGCCGTCGGCAGCCGCGGCACCAGGCCGGTGCGCAGGAACGTTGTGATCACCGGCACGCCCAGCCCCACGCCCAACACGAACAGCACCACGGCGGACGCGCAGAAGAACGGCAGCGGCCGCTCGTCCTTCACCAGCATCAGGATCAGCCGCAGGATGCGCAGCCCGTCCTGCACGGTGCGCAACTTGCTGGCCGAGCCGGCCGGCCGCTCGCTGTACGCCGTCTCCATCTCGCCCAGCGGCATGGCGAGTTGCAGGGCGTGCACGGTCAGTTCCGTCTCGGTCTCGAACCCCCCCGTCAGCGCCGGGAAGGATTTGACGAAGCGCCGGGAGAACACGCGGTAGCCGGAGAGCATGTCCGTCACCCGGGCGCCGAACAGGGCGGCCACCAGGCCGGTAAGCAGGGTGTTGCCGGTGCGATGGCCGCGGCGGTAGGCGCGCGCCGCGTCCGTCACCCGCGTGGCGGTCACCATGTCCAGCCTGTCCTGCCGCAGCAGGTCGATCATCGCCGCGGCGGCAGCGGCGGCGTAGGTGCCGTCGCCATCGACCAGCACGTAGATGTCGGCGTCGATATCGGCGAACATGCGGCGGACGACGTGGCCTTTGCCCTGCAGCGCCTCGCGCCCGATCTGTGCGCCGGCGGCGCGGGCGGCGGCGATCGTGCCGTCCGTGGAGTTGTTGTCATAGACAAAGATGCGCGCGTCCGGCAGTGCCGCGCGGAAGGCGGCCACCACGCCGGGGATGGCCACTTCCTCGTTGTAGCAGGGGATCAGCACGGCCACGCAAGGCTGGCTCATGCGGACGGCTCCGAAGCAAGCAAGCAGTCCTTTTTTGAAAGAAAGGACAAAAAAACTTTTGCTTCCCCCGCATCGGCGGCGTCCGGGTGCTTCTGGATAGAACGAGGCTGCTGAACCGGCGCATGGACCAAAAGTTTTTTGCTTCTTTTTTTCAAAAAAGAAGGCCTTTCTTGCTCACTTGAACACAAGCCGCCGGCTAAGGAAGAAGTTCACGAACATAGCGCTGACGCCGCCCACGGCGATGGCGATCACCGGATATTCCCGGCAGACCGGCTGCGTGGCGATCAGCGTGAAGTAGATGCCGCGGTTGATCACGAAGCCGGCCGAGTTGACCAGCAGGAACATCATCGCCTGCCGGTGCATCGCACCGTGCGGAATGTGCCGGTAGGTCCACATGCGGTTGAGGAGCCAGTTGATGCTGCCGGCGATGATGTAGGAGATCACGCCGGCCGCGTAGAGGCCCACCAGCGGCGCCGTGGCATAGACCACGATGGTGTCCCACACGAAGCCGAGCGTGCCGATCACGCCGAAGCGGAAGAACTGCACCAGGATCAGGCGCCGCGCGGGCGGGATGCGCTCGAGCAGGGGCTCCAGGCGGTGCAGCAGGTTGGTTTGCATTTGGCCTCGAAGGAAGAACTGGGGGAGATGTGCCATCCCCCCCAGACCCCCCGTCATCACTTGGGGCGAGGCCTTAGCTACGGCCGGGCCCAACTAATGACGGGGGGTCTGGGGGGGATGGCACATCTCCCCCAGCCTTACTTGCTTACGCCTTAGTGAAGAATGATCTCCACCCGTCGGTTCTGCGGCTCGCGCACGCCCTTAGCGGTCTGCACCAGCGGCATTGTCTCGCCGTAGCCGTGTATGCTGATCTCGCTGCGGTTCACGCCGTCGCGCACCAGCTCGGCTTCCACGCTTTCGGCGCGGCGGACGGACAGGCGCTGGTTGTAGGCGGCGGTGCCCGAAAGGTCCGTATAGCCGTTGACTTCGATGCGTGTGGTCTGGGTGCCGGTGGAGGCGGAAGCCGCCTGCGCCACGATCTGGCGAGCGCGCGCGGTCAGGTCCGCACGGTCCCAGTCGAAGAACACCAGGTAGGTCTTGGCCACGCTGGCCGGCAGCGGCGGCTGCTGGGTGGCGGCGCTCGGCGGCGGCGGCGGCGGCGGCGCCGCGAACAGCGCGTAGCGCACGCCGACCAGGGCGGCATCGTTGATCGGGCCGTCCGTCTTCAGCTTGGCGCCGCCGGCGAACGCGCCGTCGAAGAACTGTGCGTGGTAGCTGGCGTCGATCGGCGTGGACGTCACCCGATCTTCCACCGTGATCGCCAGGCCAGGCACGGCAGCGATGTTGATCGCCACGCCGAGGATCCCCTGCACGGCGAAGTCGCCATAGGTGCCGGTCGTGCGCAGCAGGGTCGAGGTACCGACGGCGTCGGTGCCCTCGAAGTTCAGGTTGGAGAAGTGGGACTGGCCGTAGCCGCCGCCGACGCCGATATACGGCGAGATGCCGGGAAAGCCGAACTGCGTGCCGTCCAGATCGTACAGCACGTTAACGAAGCCGTGATACTGCTGCTGGTAGTTGCTGGTGGTGCTGACGCCGGCATCCTCGCGCGTGCCGCTCCAGTCGCCCTGCAGCTCGATTCGGAAGCCGTTGCCGAGGCCATAGCCGATGGCGCCGCTGGCAATGCCGCCCACGTTGTTGCTCAGCTTGTCCCGACCGGCGGTGTAAATCTGCGAGCCGGCATGGATGTTCTGGTCGAACACATAGTCCAAGCCAGCGCCCAGGCTGATATACGGGCCCGTCACCGGCTGGGCGAGGGCGGCGGCAGGTGCCGACAGAACGCTGACAACCAGCAGCGCAACACGAAACTTCATCTAAAACGTCTCCCCATGGACCGGCGCCGTGCCATAGGCGGATACCGCCGCCCCTCAATCCACGCACCCCTAATAACAGCCTTTGGCGAGCTTGTTGCCCCTCCGTAAAGCATTTTGTCGCCATGTTGCGGCAGCGCCACAGCATGTTGCCACTGATTACACTTTCGGTTGAAACGGACCCTTGATGACGAACTTCGATACGCCGCTCACCCACTCCGACGCCAGGCCGGATGCGCCCCATCTCGGCGGTGTCAGTGCCGTGCACAGCAACCCGCCGCTGCCCGCCGCCGAGCAACACGCCGCCGCCCCGGCCGCGCACCCCGAGGTGCTGCTGGTGCTGCAAGGCGGCGGCGCGCTCGGCTCCTATCAGGCCGGCGTGTTCGAGGCGCTGTCGGATGCGGGCCAGGTTCCGAGCTGGGTGGCCGGCGTATCGATCGGCGCCATCAACGCGGCGCTGATTGCCGGCAACCCGCCCGAGCGCCGGGTGGCGCGGCTGACCGAATTCTGGGAACGCATCACCACGCACACGCGGTTCTGGCCGCAGGTCGGCCTGCCCGGATGGGAGACCGTGGAGCAGAAGATCGGCGAGGCCGGCGCGATGCTGCTGGGCCAGCCCGGCTTCTTCCGCCCGCGCCCGCCCCTGGAGTGGCTCGGCATGGCACAGCCCGTCAGCTTCTACGATTCGGGCGAGCTGCGCGCCACGCTGGAAGACCTCGTCGATTTCAACCGCATCAACGATGGCCCCATGCGCTTCTCCGCAGGTGCTGTGAACGTGGAGACCGGCAACACCACCTTCTTCGACAGCGCGCAGATGCGCATTGGGCCGGAACACGTGATGGCCAGCGGCGCCCTGCCGCCCGCCATGCCCAGCGTGGATATCGAGGGCCAGCACTATTGGGACGGCGGCCTGGTGAGCAACACCCCGCTGCAATACGTGCTGGCCGAACGCCAGCTTCAGCACAGCCTGATCTTCCAGGTGGACCTGTTTCCCTCGCGCGGCCGACGCCCCACCAACCTGGACGAAGTGGGCGAACGCGAAAAGGATATACGCTACTCAAGCCGCACCCGCACCGGCACCAACGACGCCGGCGAACGCCAGAACCGCCGCCGCCAGGTCCGCGTCTTCCTGGACCGCCTGCCCGAACACCTCCGCGCTGACCCCGTGGCCCAGCAACTCCGTGAGTTCGCTTGCGGCGCGCTGGTGGACGTGGTGCACCTGATCTACCGCCCGGACGTGCCGCAAGGTGCGATGAAGGACTTCCAGTTCGACCGTGGCACGATGCAGCGGCGCTGGGCGCAGGGGCTGTCAGACGCGCGCGTCTCCCTGGCGGCGGCACCCTGGACGGCGCCGGTGGGCGAGGATGTGGGGTTCCGCACGTTCGACGCGTTTGCGCCGAGGTAGGAAGCAAGGCCTTCTTTTTTGAAAGAAAGAAGCAAAAAACTTTTGCTCCTTCGCCGGGGCCGGCGCTTCAGCAATGCCTGGTAGCGCCGGGCTGGTGCTTGCGGGTGCACCACGCGTGCTTACCGCGGATGTTTGTCGGCGTCGCAAACTGTCAGCGCGTCGAATGCCAATCGCTCCGGATGGGCGGGACCCGATCGACCTAATCAGTGGCGCAGGCGCTTAAATCCCAGCGAACCAGTTAAACCCAAGCTTCTCCCAATACCCTCCGGGATATTTGTTCGTAACCTCGATAGCCGTAATCCATTTCGGGTTCTTATACCCCAATTTGGTTGACATGCGAAGCCGTAACGGAAACCCGAACGGATCGGCCAGCGTCTCGCCTGCATATTTCGTCGCCAGCAACGTCTGCGGATGCAGCGCGGTCGCCATGTCTATGCTGCTCGGGTAATCATCCGCCGTGCGAAACGCCACATACTTCGCCCGCGTGTCCGCACCTACGCGTTTCAGGAACGTGCTCAGCCTTACGCCGGACCACTGGCCGATATAATCCCAGCCCTCCACGCAGACATGCCGTATCACCATCTCGTTCTCAGGCAACGCCGCAATCTGGCCCACATTCCACGGCGTCTTGTCAGCGATCAGCCCGCCCAGTTCCAGTTTCCACGTGGCGCCGTCCACCGGCTTCACCTTGTCCACGTCGTAATACGCGTTGAACTTCGGCGGCTTCAGCACCATCGAGGCCGGATACGTAGGCGCCAGCTTCGTCGGATCGAACAGCAGCGCCTGCACATCATCGTTCAGGCCGGAGATTGCCAGCAGCGCCGCCTCCACCGATTTGGAAGAGGTCAAATCGCAGCCGGTCAGCATCGTCAGCGCGCCCAAGGACAACCCGCCGCGCAGCAACCCGCGCCGTTCCAGCGAACCCACCAGCGTGCGATGGCCGTCCAGCAGCGCCCGGTCAGGCACCACGGCCGGACGGAATGGCGACCTCACGTCTCAGCCCTCCGTGCGAAACGCGATCGCACACGCGGCCCGCCGGTCAGCATCGCCCAAAGCGTCTGCGGCACCAGCAGCGCCAGCGCCACGTGCACGGCCAGGAACCCCACGATCACCGACATGCCCAGGAAATGGATCACCCGCGCCTGCGCAAAACCGCCCAGCAGCGATACCAGGCCAGAGAACTGCACCGGCTTCCAGATCGCCAGCCCGGTCACCACCTGGGAAATGCCCGCCACGATGACGACGATGTATAGCAGCTTCTGCACCGCATTATAGACCGTCAGATCCTCGTGGCTGATGTGGAAATGCAGCGTGTCGACCACGGTCTGCACCACCTCGCGTGGCCGTATCGGCAGCAGCCGCTCGCGGAACCGTCCGGTGGCAAAGCCGTAGGCGAGATAGGCTAGCCCGTTGATCACCAGCAGCCACATGCCCGCGAAATGCCATTGCAGGCTTGGCGCGGCCCATGCGCCCAACCGAAACCATTGGTTAAAGTGCAGGCCGCGCACGATCACATCGTCGTCGTAGATGCCCCAGCCGGACGTGACCATCACCAGCATCACCACGGCGTTTACCCAGTGCATGATACGCACTGGCCAGGGATGCAGCCGGCGGGCCTCGGCCGGCGCGGCTTGCGTGCTCTGCATGTGGTCTCTCCCTGCCTCTTGAAGGCTGTTCGAAGGTAACCACGGCGCGGTTGCATCGAAATTGCCAGGCAAGGAAGAAAGCAGTTCTTTTTGAAAAAAAGAACCTGCAGCAGCCTGGTGCCTCCAGACACGCCGAAGACGCTGAACCTGCGCAAGGACAAAGTTTTTTGCTTTTTTTTCAAAAAAGAAGGCCTTCCTTACCTTGCCCATCAACAAACAGGCGGAAACCATCAAAAGACTCCCTCCCCTACTCGCCGCCCTGACCGTGCTCGCCGCCGCCGGCGCGCTGCCCACCCAGGCCGACCTGGCCAGGCAGGCCGCCAGCCGCTTTCCCCAGCCCGTGCGCGTAGGGGACCTGCTGCACCGCGCCGTGCTGAAGCCGCTGGAGAGCCAGGACCTGATCGGCCGCGTGGAACACGTGGTGCGCGACCAGGACGGCGTGATCCGCGTGATCATGAGCGTCGGCGGCCTGCTCGGCCTGGGCACCCACCCGATCGCCGTGCCGGTGGATGCGATGGTGCTGGTGGGCCAGGTGATGGAAGTGGTGGGGCTGACGCCGCTGCAACTGCGCGCGTGGCCCATCTATCAGGGCGGAGACGTCGCGTTGCCGGATGACGCGGTGATCAAGGTGGGGCTGGCCAAACCCTCGCATTAGGCAAGCAAGGCCTTCTTTTCTGAAAGAAAGAAGCAAAAAACTTTTATCTCCCCGCATTTGCACCAGCCGGGCATCTCCGGATAAACCGGGACCTCGCAGCGTCGGGGAAGCAAAAGTTTTTTGCTTCTTT
>CAXTCL010000059.1:0-17994 GCA_964242035.1 uncultured Acetobacteraceae bacterium
CTGCTTGCTTTCTTGCTTACACACCCGGCTTCAACACGTAACCGCGTCCCCGAACCGTATGCAAAAACCTTGGCTCCCTAGGATCCGCCTCGATCTTGCGCCTAAGCCGCGTCACCTGCACGTCGATCGCGCGCTCGCCCGTCTCGTCCATGCTCAGCGCGGCGGCGATGTCCTCGCGGGTGAACACCTCGTTCGGCCGTCCGGCCAGTGCGGCCAGCAATGCGCTCTCGCCGCCGGTGAGGTGCAGCGGGCCGTCCGGGCCGCTGAGTTCGGCGCGCGCGGGATCGAAGCTGAGCAGCCCCAGACGTAGCGGGCCGGACGGCGCCTCGGCGGCGACGCTTGCCGAGCGGCGCAGCATGGCGCGCAGCCGCAGGACGAGCTCGCGCGGCTCGAACGGTTTGCCGAGATAGTCGTCGGCCCCGCTCTCGAAACCGGCGATGCGGTCTTCCGGGGCGCCGCGCGCGGTGAGCAACAGGATCGGCACGCCGGCGCGTTCGGCGCGCAGCGAGGCGGTCAGCGCCAGGCCGGTCTCGCCCGGCATCATCACGTCCAATACCAGTGCGTCCGGCGCCAGGAAGCGCATCTTGTCGCGCGCGTCGGCCGCATGCGTGGCAGTGCTGACGCGGAACCCGTTCTCCGCCAGGTAGCGGCTGAGCAGGGTGCGCAGGCGGGCATCGTCATCGACGACGAGGACGTGGGCATCTGTTGGTTCGTCTGACATCGGCGTCACACGCTAGCACGGCGCGGGGGCGTGCTGCCTTCTGTTTCGTCGAGCCACGCCTGGCCTTCCGGGCCGATGATGGCGCGCAGGACACGGCGGAAGCCGTCCACCGCGGGGCCGCCGGCGTCGCGGTAGGCCGTCAGCAGGCGCTCGCGCTGGCGCTCGAACAGCGCGCGCTCCAGGGCCTCGCCCTCTGGCGTCAGGCGGAGGTGCCGCTGGCGGCGGTCCGTCCGGCCTGTCGTCAGGACGATCAGGCCGCGGGCCTGCAAAAGGGTGAGCACGCGCGACAGGCTCTGCTTGGTGATGCCCAGCACGGTGAGCAGGCCGGTGACGGTGATGCCGGGGGTGCGGGCGATGAAGTGCAGCGCGCGGTGGTGGGCGCGGCCCAGGCCGGCTTCTTCCAGCAGCGGGTCGGCCGTGGCGGCGAAGTCCCGCCAGGCGAGGAAGAGCATGTCCTGGGCCTGGCGTATCTGCTCTTCGCGCAGGAAGAGGAGGGCGCTGCCTGGGGAATTTGGGTCGGCCATGAGTAAGGAAGAAAGGCCTTCTTTTTTGCAAAAAAGAAGCAAAAAACTTTTGGTAACGCTGTCGCGGACTCGTGGATAGCCGTCTGGCTGGTCGGGCGGCTCAGGACGGCTTCGAGCCGGATAAGGATCTGGCTGACCTAGCAACCGAGGAAGCCCGAACCTGCTGTCTCGTCACCTTCGAACTCGAGGCAAAGCCATGAGTGAGCGCTGCAGCCCATACCCATATCGAGGGCTCCCTACCCGACCTCATCAAGAGCATCTTTCCCGCCTTCGCCGTGAACGTCCCGATGCCGCGCGACACCGCCGTACCAGGCTCCTATACCCAGCCGCCCACCGGCGCCGGGCAGCCACCGGCCAAATGAAAGCAGGACTTTAAAGTTTTTTGGTTCTTTTCTTCAAAAAGGACTGCCTGCTTTCTTACTTTCTTAACCGCAATGAGCTTGGATGCCCCGCATGGGATCCTCCATTGCGCCCAGCCTCGCCGGATGATCGCCCGCGCCGAACCGCCGATCGATTACGGGCGCGCGGCCGAGGATTACGGCGCCTACCGCCAGGGCTTCCCGCTCGAGTTCTTCCGCAAACTGCACGCCATGCATTTGGGCCTGCCTGGCCAGCGCCTGCTGGACCTGGGCACCGGCACGGGCCTGCTGGCGCGCGAGTTCGCCCGGCGCGGCTGCCTGGTCACCGGGGTGGATTTCTCCGCAAAGCTGCTGGGCGTGGCAGAGGCGGCCAATGCCGGCGAGGTGGTGCGGCCCACCTACCTGCGGCTGCGGGCGGAGGCGACGCGGCTTCCGGACGCGAGCTTCGACGTGGTCAGCGCGGCCACCAGCTGGCACCTGTTCAACCGGCCAGCCGCGGCGCGGGAGGCGCGCCGGCTGCTGCGGCCGGGCGGGCGCCTGCTCATCGCGCATCTGGACTGGGACACCGCACCTGGCACGGTGGCCGCCGCCACGCTGCGCCTGATGCGCCGCTACGGGCCGAGCGCGGAGGGGCCGTCCAGCTTCGTGTTCCCGGCCTGGGTGGATGACCTGACAGCCGCCGGCTTCGGCGCGTGGGAGGTGTTCGGCGGCACGGTGGCATTGGACTACACGCCGCTTGCCTGGCGCGGCCGGGTGCGGGCCAGCCAGTGCGGCGCGCCGGCCATGGGCAGGATGGAGCTGGACCGGTTCGACGCTTCGCTTGGGCGCATGCTTGCGCGGCAGTTTCCGGGTCCGGTGCTTTCGGTGGAGCACCGGGTGTTTGCGTTGGTGGCGCGGTGAATGGTTGTGTAAGCGAGGAAGGCCTTCTTTTTTGAAAAGAAGCAAAAAACTTTTGTTCCCTGCGCAGGCTCCGCCGCTCTGGTGTATCGGGAGGCACCTGGCTGCCGCAGATGCGAGGTAGCAAAAGTTTTTTGGTCCTTTTTTTCAAAAAAGGACTGCTTGCCTTGCCTAGATCGCCACCCGCACACCCAACTCCACCACCCGATCGCTCGGTATTCGGAAGAACTCCGTCGCCGGCACCGCATTGCGCGCCATCACCAGGAACAGCCACAGCCGCCACAGCGACAGCTTGGGCGCCATCGCGCGCACCAGCACTTCGCGGCCCAGGAAGTAGCTGACCTGCATCGGGTCATACGCGATGCCGCGCGACCCCAGATCCTCCAGCGCGCGTGGCACGTTTGGGCTCTCCATGAAGCCGTAGCGCAGCAGCACGCGGTGTATGCCGGGCGCCAGCTCGATGACCTCGGTGCGGCGCTCCGGGCCGGCCTCAGGCTCGTCCAGCGTGGTGACAGTGACGAACAGCACGCGCTCGTGCAGCACCTTGTTGTGCTTGAGGTTGTGCAGCAGGGCGGCGGGCACGTAGTCCGGGTTGCCGGTAAGGAAGACGGCGATGCCCGGCACGCGCACGGTGCGCGACTGCGGCAGGCGGGCCAGGAAGCTGGCCAGCGGCAGGCTGTCCTTCTTCCACTGGCTGAGCATCAGGTCGCGGCCTTGCTTCCAGGTGGTCATCATCGCCATCAGGGCGGCTGCGACCGCCAGCGGCACCCAGCCACCGTCGAGTACCTTGAGCGTGTTGGCGGCGAAGAAGACTAAATCTATGACGAAGAAGCCGCCCCAGACGGCGACGGCCACCCAGGCAGGCCAGCCGAACTGCCGGCGGAAGACGATACTGGCCAGGAAGCAGGTGCACAGGAACGTGCCGGTCACCGCGATGCCGTAGGCCGAGCCCAGCGCATCACTGCCGCGGAAGGTGAGGACCAGGATGAGCACGCCCACCAGCAGCGCGTTGTTCACCTGCGGGACGAAGATCTGGCCCTCCTCCGTGGTGCTGGTGTGTCGCACGGTGAGGCGGGGCAGGAAGCCCATCTGCATGCACTGGCGCGCGATGGAGAAGGCGCCGGAGATCAATGCCTGGCTGGCGATCACAGCCGCCATCGTGGAGAGCACCACCAGCGGCAAGCGCAGCCAGAGCGGGCCGAGCAGGAAGAACGGATTCGCCACTGCGGCGCGGTCCGACATGACCAGCGCGCCCTCGCCGAAATAGTTCAGCATCAGCGACGGCAGGACGAGAAACAGCCAGGCGAAGCGTATGGGTGCCGCGCCGAAATGGCCCATGTCGGCATACAGCGCCTCGGCGCCGGTGACGGCCAGGACTACGGCGCCGAGAGCCACGAAGGCGAGCCAGCCGTGGTGCAGGCAGAAAATCACGCCGTGCTGCGGCAGCAGCGCCTGCAGCACGGACGGGTTACGCGTGATGCCGATGGCGCCAAGTATGCCGATGGTGACGAACCAGACCACCATGACGGGGCCGAAGATCTTGCCGACCGCGCCGGTGCCGCGCGGCTGGATGGCGAACAGCGCGATGATGATGACCACGGAGGCCGGCACCACGAACTGGCTGGCCTGCGGGATCGAGACTTCCAGCCCCTCTATTGCGCCAAGCACCGATATGGCGGGCGTGATGGCGCCGTCGCCGAACAGCAGACAGGCGCCGCCTATGCCCGTCAGCGCCACCACCCAGTGCAGCCTGGGATTGTGGACCACGCGCTGCGCCAACGCCATCAGCGCCAGTATGCCGCCTTCGCCGCGGTTGTCCGCGCGCATGACGAGCATGACGTATTTGATGGTGACGATGAGGATCAGCGACCAGAAGATCAGCGACAGGCAGCCGATGATCTCGCCATTGCTTATGGCGCGGCCGCCGAACAAGGAGAGGATCGCCTTGAAGGCGTAGAGCGGGCTGGTGCCGATGTCTCCGTAGACGACGCCCAGGACACCAACGAGCGCGCCGAGCTTTGGCACGCCGCGCTGGAGCTTGGCGGAGTCGGCATAGGTAAGCTGGTTCATGTGTGCGCGGGACTTACGCTGGTTGGGGGTCTGGTGCAACGCAGCGAAGTATAAGTAAGCAAGCACTTCTTTTTTGCAAAAAAGAAGCAAAAAACTTTTGCTCCCTGTCGGCGAGCCCTGGTTAAGGGGCGTTTCTTTGGCCGAAGATGGCGCTGCCCACGCGGATATGGGTGGCGCCGCAGGCTATTGCGGCTTCAAAATCGCCGGACATTCCCATCGAGAGGACGGGCAAATCGTGGTCGGCGGCCAGGCGGGCAAGCGCCTGGAAGAACGGCTCGGGTGGCTGGTCTGCAGGGGGGATGCACATCAGGCCTTGCAGGGCGGCGCCGAAGCGGGCCCGGCATTCGGTGATGAAGGCAGGTGCCGCGGCCGTGGGTATGCCCGCTTTCTGCGGTTCGTCGCCGATATTGACCTGGACGAGCAGGTTCGGCACGCGGCCGGCGCGTTCGGCGGCCGCAGCGATGGCGTCGGCCAGGCGCGGGCGGTCCAGGGTCTCTATGGCGTCAGCGATACGCACGGCGTCGGCCGCCTTGTTCGTCTGCAAGGCGCCGATGAGGTGCAGGCGAAGTTGCGGGTTAGCGGCGCGCAGACCGGCGAACTTGGCATCGGCCTCCTGCACGCGGTTCTCGCCGAAGGTGGACTGGCCGCACGCCAGCGCCGCCTGCACAGCGGCGGCGGGATTGGTTTTGGAGACGGCGACAAGGGTGATCTCGTCCGGCGTACGACCCGCCTGTTCGGCAGCCTGCGCGATGCGGGCTCGAATAGCCCGCAGCGCGAAAGCAATGTCTTGGTCAGATCCATCCATAGCGTCAGGCATGGGTGCCCTAGGCAAGCAGGTCAAGCAGGCCACGCACGCCGGCCCCAAGCCGCGACAGCCGGACCAAAAGTTTTTTGCTTTTTTTTTCAAAAAAGAAGGCCTTGCTTCTTCCTACTCCACCGCTTGGCGCAAACCCAGTCCGGCGCTAGACAAGCCAAGGCCCGCGATAGCGCCGGCCTGTGTTCGTCAGGATACCATGGCCCGCTCCGTCCTCCGCACCTACGCCCAGATTTTGCTACTGCTGCCGGTGGCGGCCCTGGCTGGCTGCGGTGGCGGCAATAACGGGTCCGCCAAGCCGCTTGCCGACGCGTCGTATGCCGACCCGAACGGGCTGACCCCGCCCTCGATCGTGCCGGGCAAGAGCAAGAGTAACGCGCAGCAGGAAGCCGACGCGGCGCTGCAGGTAAACAAGTATCTCTGGCGCGGGGCGCTGGAGACGCTGCAGTTCATGCCGTTCGCCTCCACGGACCCGTTTGGCGGGGTGATCGTGACGGACTGGTATTCGCCGCCGACGACCACGGGGGAGCGGTTCAAGGCGACGGCCTACGTGCTGGGGCGGCAGCTGCGCGCGGACGGCGTGCACGTGACGATTTTCCGGCAGACGCGCGAGGACGGGGAGTGGACGGATGCGTCAGTCAGTCCGCAGACGGCGACCGATATCGAGGGGAAAATCCTGGCCCGGGCGCGTGAGTTGCGGGCGCAGGGGGCAAGTTAAGCAAGGAAGGCCTTCTTTTTTGAGTGTCCGTCCGAAAAGTCGCCCTGACGGCCATCTGGCGCGCTTTTCCTGCGCTCCGGTGCTCATGGCCCATCGGCCACTCCGCTCCGGTGCTCGGAAAAACACGCCATCTGACTTGCCAGGCCGACTTTTCAAACAGACACTGAAAAGAAGAAGCAAAAAACTTCTACTGCCTGCCTGCATCGACGAGCGTGCTCGTCTGAAAAGACGTGCGCCTGCACCAGCGGGGGAGCAAAAGTTTTTTGATCCTTTTTTTCAAAAAAGGACTGCTTGCTTTCTTTTGCCTGAGTACCCCGCATGAACGAAACCTCTCCCCCAGCGATCTACGACTTCGCCGCCGCCGAGCCGAAATGGCAGCAAGCGTGGGAGGAAGCCGGCTGCTTCCTCGCTGACGACGTGCCGCAGGGTGAGCGGCCGAAATACTACGTGCTGGAGATGTTTCCCTATCCCAGCGGCAAGATTCACATGGGCCACGTGCGCAACTACACGCTGGGCGACGTGGTGGCGCGCTACAAGCGCGCGCGCGGCTATCAGGTGCTGCATCCGATGGGGTGGGATGCTTTCGGCTTGCCGGCGGAGAATGCGGCGCGCGAGCGGGGTGTGCACCCTGGTGTGTGGACGCGCAGCAACATCGCGGCGATGCGCGCGGAGCTGCGCCGCATGGGCCTGGCGATCGACTGGCGCCGCGAGTTCGCGACCTGCGACCCGGACTATTACGGGCAGCAGCAGCGGTTGTTCCTGGCGTTCCTGCAGGCTGGCCTGGTGGAGCGTCGGGAGAGCTACGTCAACTGGGATCCCGTCGATAATACGGTGCTGGCCAACGAGCAGGTGATCGACGGGCGGGGCTGGCGGTCCGGCGCGCTGGTGGAGAAGAAGAAGCTGTCGCAGTGGTTTTTCCGGATCACGCAGTTCGCGCCTGAGCTTCTGGCGAGCCTGGACACGCTGGAGCGCTGGCCCGAGCGCGTGCGGGTGATGCAGGCGAAGTGGATCGGCCGCAGCGAGGGCGCGCGGCTGCGTTTTCCGCTGGTGCGCGAGGAGGCCGGCATCGCCGAGGTGGAGGTGTTCACCACCCGGCCGGACACGCTGTTCGGCATGTCTTTCGTGGCGGTGGCGGCCGAGCATCCATTAGCCGCGGCGGCAGCGGCGCGCGATGCGGGGGCGGCCGCCTTCGTGGCGGCGTGCCGCGGCATGGGCACCAGCGAGGTGGCGCTGGAGACGGCCGAGAAGCAGGGCTACGACACTGGCCTGACGGTGCGGCATCCTTTCCTGCCCGACCAGGTGTTTCCCGTGTGGATCGCCAATTTCGTGCTGATGGAATACGGCACCGGCGCGATCTTCGGCTGCCCGGCGCATGACCAGCGGGACCTGGATTTCGCGCGCAAATACGGGCTGGACGTGGTGCCGGTGGTGGTGCCGGCGGGCGAGGATGCGGCGGCCTTCAGCGTGGGCGATCGCGCGTATGACGGGCCCGGGCTGATCGCCAATTCGGGGTTTCTCGACGGGCTGAACATCGAGGATGCGAAGCGCGCGTCCATCGATGCGGTGGCGGCAAAGGGGTGGGGCGCCGGCGTGGTGAACTGGCGGCTGCGCGACTGGGGCGTGAGCCGGCAGCGCTATTGGGGCTGCCCGATCCCGGTGATCCATTGCGGCACTTGCGGCATCGTGGCTGTGCCGGACAGCGCGTTGCCCGTGGTGCTGCCGGATGACGTGACGTTCGACAGGCCGGGCAATCCGCTGGACCATCACCCGACGTGGAAGCATGTGGCCTGCCCGAGATGCGGGGCGGCGGCCACGCGTGAGACCGATACGTGCGACACCTTTGTCGACAGCTCGTGGTATTTCGCGCGGTTCTGCAGCCCGGAGGCGGCAGTGCCGGTGCAGCGCGAAGCGGTGGATGGCTGGCTGCCGGTGGACCAGTATATCGGCGGCATCGAGCACGCGATCCTACACTTGCTGTACGCGCGCTTCGTGACGCGGGCGATGCAGGCGACCGGGTATCTGGACGTGGCAGAGCCGTTTGCCGGGCTGTTCACCCAGGGCATGGTGACGCATGAGAGCTACCGCTCAGCCGACGGGCGCTGGCTCTATCCGGAAGAGACGGTCACCAGCGACGGCGTGGTCACGGAGCGGGCAAACGGCTCGGCTGTGACGGTCGGCCGCGTCGAGGCGATGAGTAAGTCCCGCCGCAACACGGTCGATCCCGGCGCCATAATCAACCGTTACGGAGCCGATACGGCGCGGTGGTTCATACTTTCCGACAATCCACCGGAGCGCGACATACAATGGACCGAGTCCGGCGTGGTCGGCGCCTATCGGTTCGTGCAGCGGCTGTACCGGCTGGCGGAGGCGAGTGCGGGGCCCGCACCCGGCAAGCCGGCGCGTTTTGCCGATGCGGCGGTGGCGCTGCGGCGTGTGATGCACCGGACCATCGCCAGTGTGACGCAGGCGCTGGAGGATTTCGCCTTCAACGTGGCGGTGGCGCGCATCTACGAGCTGGCGGGCGCCGTGGCCGACGCGGACCGTGAGGGCGAGACGGACGGGATGGCATTCGCCAGGCGCGAGGCTATGGAGGTCGCTGCCCGGCTGATCGCACCGATGATGCCGCATCTGGCCGAGGAGCTATTTGCCCTGCTTGGCCATGGCTCGCTGCTGGCCGACGAAGCCTGGCCGGACGCCGACCCGTCTCTGGTCGCGGCGCAGAGCCTGGTGATAGCCGTCCAGGTGATGGGGAAATTGCGCGGCACTGTGGAGGTGGCGCCTGAGGCTACGGCAGAGATGGTCATTGCCGCGGCGGAGACCGAGCCGAACGTGGCGCGGCTGCTGGAGGGCAAGCGCGTGGTCAAGCGCATCTACGTGCCTGGGCGTATCGTCAATTTCGTGGTGGCCGGGTGATCTGCCGTCGCGCCCTGGTCTTCGGCCTGGCCGCGATGACCGCCGGCTGCGGCTTCCATCCTGTCTATGGGGAGGGGCAGCCTGGGGCCGCGGCGCTGGCTGCCGTGTATGTGAGCATCATCCCGAACCGGTCCGGCCAGTTGCTTCGGCAGGCTTTGCAGGCGCGCCTGGAAGGCTCCTCGGGCGACGTGCCGAAGCGCTTTACGCTGGGTGTGGGCTTTTCAGAGGCGATCTCCGGCCTCGACGTGCAGGCGGACAACTCGACTACGCGGAACAGGACGGTCGGTAACGCCACCTGGAGCCTACGGGCGGCAGACAACCCGGCCGTCCAGTTGGCCGGCGGCAGTGTCCGCAGCGTCGACGGATACAACATCATCGACCAGCAATTCTTCTACCAGGATCTGGAGGAGGATGCGGCGGAGCGGCGGCTGGCCCAGGCGCTGGCGGACCAGATCGTTCTGGCGATGGGAATCTATTTCGACAAGCACCCTGGGTGATCGGGAAGGCTGTCAGGACTGCGCCTGCACATGGTAGTAGGCGATGAAGCTGGATGCCAGGCAGTTCCCGGCGCTGCTGCGCGATCCGGGCAAATGCCGCATGGCGCTCATCTACGGCGAGGATGAGGGACAGATACGCGAGCGGTCCCAGGCGCTGACGCGACAGGTGGCCGGGAGCCTGAACGACCCGTTCCTCGTCGTCGAGCTGAGCCGGGCGAATTGGGGGCTGATACCAGCCGAGATGGCGGCGCTCTCCATGTTAGGCGGCCGGCGCGTGATCATCGTGCGTGATGCGGCGGACGCGGTGCTTGGCCCGGCGACGCAGGCGCTCAAGGGTCCTGGTGGCGCGTTGCTGATCCTGGAGGCGCACGAGCTCGGCAGGGGAAAGCTGCGCAGTTTTGCCGAGGCGGCGCCGGATGCCGTCGCACTTGCGTGCTACCCGGACGAGGGCCGCGCTCTGTCCGACCTGGTCAAGGCGGGACTTGCGGACCTGAAGGTCACCATCGAGCAGGACGCGCTTGCCTGGCTGAGCCAGTCGCTCAGCGGCGACCGCGCGATCATACGCAATGAGGTCGAGAAGCTGGCTTTGCTGGCGGGGCCTGGTGGCCAGATCGACTTAGACACGGCGCGGGCCTGTGCGGGCGAGAATGCAGCGGGAAGTGCGGACGAGGGGGTCTTGGCCGCCATGGGTGGCCGGATCGAAGCCGCCGACACCGGCGTCGAGGCGGCTGTGCAGGACGGGCTGGCCGGGGTTGCGATCATACGCGTCGCGGTCTCGTTGCTGCAACGCCTGCATCAGGCACGTCTCCGCATGGATGACGGCGAGAGTGCGGCTGACGCCATGAGGTTCATGCGGCCGCCGGTGTTCTTCCGGGCGCAGTCTGCCACTGCCGCCTGCCTCGCGCTATGGTCGAGCCAGGGACTGCTCCGTGCCCTTGAGGAGGCGAGGCAAGCGGAACTGGCTTGCAAGCGCACAGGAAGCCGGCAGGAGCTGTTGGCCCGGCGGCTGATGGCAGGCCTGGCACGTCAGGCGGCGGCACGAAAGCAGACCGCGCGCTCCTAATCCGGACTAGCGGCCTACCAGGGGTATCATGTTGTAGGATTCAGCAGCGCGATCAGCCCGTCGAGCTGATCGAGGCTGCGGTATTTAATCGTCACGGCGCCTCCGCGGCCGTCAAAGGCGATCTGGACGGCAAGGCCCAGGCGCTCCGACAGATCGCGCTGCAACGCCTCGGTTTCAGGGTCCTCTACACGCTCCCGTGCCGGCTTGGCGTCGCCGGACTTGGCTGTGCACAGGGCTTCGGTCTGCCTAACGCTTAGGCCGCGTGCGAGCACCGTCTTCGCCGCCTGCTCAGGATCTGGGTGGGCCAGGAGAGCCCTTGCATGACCGGCGGAGAGCCGCCCTTCCTGGACATCGGTCCGGACGCGGCTGGGTAGCTGAAGCAACCGCATGCTGTTTGCCACGTGGCTGCGGGACTTGCCGACGGCGGTGCCGAGCTGTTCCTGCGTGAGGCCAAATTCCTCGATAAGGCGCCGGAAGCCTTCGCCCTCCTCGATCGGGTTCAGATCCTGGCGTTGCAGGTTCTCCACCAGGGAGGCTGCCATCGCGTCGGCGTCCGAGAGCTCGCGCACCAGGACGGGCACCTCGTGCAGCCCGGCTTCCTGGGCCGCTCGCCAGCGTCGCTCGCCTGCGATGATCTGGTAACGCTTCGCGTGCGTCGGGTGCGGGCGCGCCAGTAGAGGCTGCAGGATGCCACGTGCCTGAATCGAGGCCACGAGTTCCGCCAGCGACTCTGGATTGAAGCTGGTTCGCGGCTGGAAAGGGCCGGGCTCGAGGTGGTCGACGGCGAGGCTGCGCACCGGTGTGCTGGGCGCGCCAGCCTCCTCATGTGCGGGCGCATCGCCCATTAGGGCGGCCAGCCCGCGGCCGAGACGCGGCGTGGCCGTCACTGCACACCCGCCTGTTCACGGGCGAGCAGCTCAGCCGCGAGCTTTGTGTAGGCCACGGCACCTGCTGATGTTTTGTCGTAGATCAAGACGGGTTTTCCATGGCTCGGGGCTTCGGAGATACGTATGTTACGCGGGATCATCGTCTCGTAGACGCGGTCGCCAAAAAAGCTCCTGGCGTCCGCCGCGACGAGGTCGGAGAGGTTGTTACGGCGGTCGAACATGGTGAGCACGATCCCCTCCAGCCTTAAGGCGGGGTTGAGGCTCCGCTTGACGCGCTCGATCGTCTGCACGAGCTGGCTGATACCTTCCAGCGCAAAAAACTCACACTGTAGCGGCACGATGACGGATGTTGCCGCAACCAGACCGTTTAGGGTGAGCAGGCTCAGGCTGGGTGGGCAGTCGATGATGATGTGGTCGAAATGCGAGACAGCTTGCAGCGACTCGCGCAGGCGATATTCTCGCCGCTGCATTGGCACCAACTCCACCTCGGCGCCGGCCAAGTCTGGATCGGCGGAGATGACGTCCAGGCCGGCGACAAGGGTTGGCTGGAGCAGGCCGGCTGGATCGTGGGCCTCCAGCAGCATGGCGTATGTCCCCGAGCCGCGTCGGCGGCGGTCCACTCCAAGCCCGGTGGAAGCGTTGCCCTGCGGATCAAGATCGACGAGCAGGACGCGTTTGTGTTGCTGAGCGAGGGCGGTGGCCAGATTGATCGCCGTCGTGGTCTTGCCGACACCGCCTTTCTGGTTGGCAATTGCGATCACGCGCGCTATGCGCGGCGGCTGTGTGTCAGGCACGTTCGACCTCGCTGATGCGTAGGATCACTCCGCCTCCGCTTGTCTGGCTTATATGCCGCTTGACCCGCATGGTCCATTGGCGTTGCGCTTCGGCTATCTCGGTTTCGACGTTTGCGCCTTTCAGGACCAGCATTGTTCCTCCTGGGCGGAGAAACGGTTGTGCAAGCCCTATAAGTTTAGCAAGCGGTGCCAGTGCGCGTGCTGTCACCAGATCGGCTTGCGGCAATTGGACGACCTCGATGCGGCTGTTTTGAACCACTACTTCGGTCCGTGTTACCCGTGCGGCCTCCCGTAGGAACGCAGCTTTTCGGGCATCGGCCTCTATCAACGTAAACGCTGTATTTGTCGCTATCGCTAGCACTAGGCCGGGGAAGCCGCCACCGGAGCCGAGATCGACGGCGGTTTGTGCAAACTCAGGGATTAAGGCGGCCAACTGCAGCGAGTCGCATACGTGGCGCCTCCAAAGGTCATGAAGGTCGCCGCTGCTTACAAGGTTGATGCGCGCGTTCCACTTTGTCAGCAGGGCGGCAAAGATACGCAGGCGTTCCAGTGTTTCACGTGAAACACCGAAATCCAGTGTTTCACGTGAAACACTCATCCGGCTTTTCGCAGGTGAGCCATGACTGCGAGCGACGCTGTAGGCGTCAGCCCGGGTATCCTGCTCAGCGCGCCCAGCGATAGCGGCAGAGCTGAAGACAGCCGCTCCCGGGCCTCCGTCCCCAGGCCAGCCACACAACTGTAATCGAGATCTTCGGGAATTCTCGCCGCCTCTGAAGCCCGAAAATGCCGCATCTCGGTTTCCTGCCGGCTAAGATAGCCTTTGTAGAGAGCTGCGTTGGCGACCTGGTCTCGAGCCTTGGGCGTGAGTGTCGCAAACCAGGGAAAAGCAATCTCCACTGCGTCTGTCTTGCCGGCCTTGACGAGCGCGTCCTTGATGGTTTTCGGCATACCATCTTGTCGGACCGGAATGCCGCAGGCGGCTAGTTGACCGGGTGTGCGAACATCGGTGTCGGCCGTCTCCAACGCAGAAGCGACTTCGGTTTCGAATACGGCGAAAGCCTGCCGGCGTTCAGCGCCGACACAGCCGGCAAATATCCCCACGGGTGTCAATCGGAGGTCGGCATTGTCGCAGCGCAAAGACAGCCGGAACTCCGACCGTGAGGTGAACATCCTATAGGGCTCACTCACGCCCTGTGACGTCAGGTCATCTACCATGACCCCGATATAGCTGGATGCACGATCAAGGATCAGAGGCTTCTCTCCCCCAGCCAGTGCAGCGGCGTTGATTCCGGCCAGCACACCTTGCGCTGCCGCCTCTTCATAACCAGTGGTGCCGTTGATCTGTCCTGCGAGGAAAAGGCCGGCCAAGTCCTTCACCTCCAGAGAGGGATGCAGCGCAGTAGGATCGATGAAATCGTATTCGACCGCATAGCCGGGCTGGGTGATCTTCGCGTGCTCCAGCCCCGGGATCGTGGCCACAAACTCCGCCTGCGCCGACGCCGGCAGGCTGGTCGAGATTCCATTCGGGTAGATCGTCTCGCCGTCGGGCGTTCCTGGCAGGCCCTCGGGCTCCAGGAAAATCTGGTGTCTCTCGCGATGTGCGAAGCGGACCACCTTGTCCTCAATTGAGGGGCAGTATCGCGGCCCGCGGCCCGAGATGGCTCCGCCGTACATGGCCGACTCGCCGAGCCGGGACTGCACGATCGCATGTGTGGCAGGCGTGGTCGCCGTGATCCGACAGTCGATTTGCTGCTGCGCGATGTGCGCGGTTAGAAAACTGAACGGCACCGGCTCGGCATCGCCGCGGTCTTCCGTCAGGGCGTCCCAGTCGATGCTGTCGCGCGCCAGCCGTGGCGGTGTTCCGGTCTTCATTCGCCCAAGCGGCAGGCCCAGCGCGGTAAATTGTTCAGCAAGCTTGATGGACGGCGCCTCACCAACACGGCCCGCCGCCGTCTGCACGTGACCCACATGGATGACGCCGCGGAGGAAAGTCCCCGTGGTGATGACCACCGCGGCCGCGCGCAAAATCTCGCCGGAGGCGAGCGTCAGGCCAGCCACGCGAGCGGGCGTCTCCAGGACGAGTTTCTCAACCTCCCCGGCACATGTCTCAAGGTTCGGTGTTGCAAGCAGCATCGCCTGTATTGCCTGTCTGTAGGCCGCGCGATCGAGTTGCGCGCGTAGGCCGCGAACAGCCGGGCCTTTGCTCCTGTTCAGCATCTTGAAATGTATGCCCGCGGCGTCCGCCGCCCGGCCCATGAGCCCGTCCAGGGCGTCGATCTCGCGAACCAGGTGGCCCTTGCCAATACCGCCGATAGACGGGTTGCAGGACAATTCGCCCACACGGTCCAGGCGCTGCGTCACCAACAGGGTCCTGGCCCCCATGCGGGCGGCGGCAGCAGCCGCCTCAGTGCCGGCATGGCCGCCGCCTACTACAATCACATCATAATTTGCCGAAGATGGCATCGTAACCCTACTTGCCGATACAGAAAGCCCCGAATACCACATCCAGCACCGCCTCGACATCGACCTCGCCGGTCAGCCGCGCCAGGCTTGCGCGTGCCAGGCGTAGGTCCTCCGCTCGCAACTCGGGTTGGTCAGCGTCAAGCGCGGCCTGCAGGGCGTCCCGCGTGTCGCGCAAGGCGGCAATATGGCGGGCGCGGCTCAACAAGGGATCTTGCTCGGATCGAACGAGGTCGCGCGCACGGTCGCCCAGGAGAGCCAGCAGTTCCGACAACCCCTGTCCTGTCCTGGTGCTCACGCCGAGTGTGCCGGTCGGCGCTGCCGCCAGGTCGCATTTGCTAGCTACGTTCAGAGCGCCCGCATGCTCCGGCACTCTCCCGGGTGCGGTATTCGCCTCTGACAGCACGATCACCAGGTCAGCCTGCCGCATACGGTCGCAGGCACGTCGGACGCCCTCCGCCTCGATTTCGTCCGCCGTCTCGCGCAGGCCCGCGGTATCGACCAGGGTCACCAAGAGGCCGGACAGATCGAGCTGGATTTCGAGGCTGTCCCTGGTGGTCCCGGGACGGGGTGAGACGATGGCCGCCTCCCGGCCGGCCAGGGCGTTGAAAAGCGAGGACTTGCCCACGTTCGGCGGCCCGGCGATCACGAATACCAAGCCACCACGTAGTTTAGCACCGGCTGCTGATGCGGTAATCTGGCCGTCGATCTCCTTGAGAAGCAGCCCGATCTCGCCAGCATTCTCCTGTTCCACGCTGGCAGGCAGGTTATCATCTGGAAAGTCTATCAACGCCTCCTGAAAGGCCAGGCAACGGGTCAACCGCCCGGACCAACCCTGAACCAGCGCACCAGCACCGCCGTCGAGCTGTCTCATCGCCTGCATACGTTGCGCTTCCGTATCAGACGCGGTGAGATCAGCCACCGCCTCGGCTTCGAGCAGGCTCATGCGGCCGGCCAGGAACGCGCGCCTGGTGAACTCGCCCGCATCCGCGGGGCGCGCGCCGGCGTGCAGCAGGGCAGAGGTGACCGCCTGTATGACGGCGCGCCCGCCATGCACCTGCAGCTCGGCGCTGTCTTCCCCCGTGTAGCTCCCCGGTCCGGGAAACCACAGCACCAGCGCACGGTCCAGTAACCCGCCTTCACGATCCCGCAAGGCTCGCAAGCCGGCGTGACGCGGCGCCGGCACATCGCACAACGACGCGAGGATGGCCCGTGTCTGTCCACCGGAGAGCCGTATCACCGCGATCGCGCTGCGGCCGACCCCGCTGGCCAGTGCGAAGATCGTGTCCGACGCCCTGCCGCGCTGCGCCGGAGCGAGGCTCACCTGTCGAGCATCAAGGTTTCTGCCCGCCCGCCGGATTGCAGATGCGCAGCGAGGACGTGGTCCACATCCGCGGGCGTATCCACCCGGTACCAGACGCCCTCGGGATAGACGACGACGCACGGTCCTCTCTCGCACCGGTCTAAGCAGCCGGAGCTGTTGATGCGCACGCCTTGTAACCCAAGCTCCTTGACGCGCGCCTTCATGTAGTCGCGAAGCTGCTCGGCGCCGCGTCCCGCGCAACTGCCCCGCGCGTGGCCGTCCGGCCGGCGGTTGGTGCAGACGAAGACGTGGAACTCGAAGAACAAGGCGGGATCGGCGGACTGGCGGGCACCCATAAGCGAGGTTTCCTTGCGTGCTGGGCGTAGCGTATGGCGAGCCTTCCTGTTTCGCCAAAGGGCGGCCTTTCTTCTCCCACCCCTGGCGCGGCGCACAAAGCAACGCTACTGATCCGTCATGCCGCAGCTCTCGTTCCACACGCCGCTCGGCGCGTTGACCTTGTCTGAGGAAGACGGCGCCATCGTCTCGCTGGATTGGGGTTTCGGCCGCGACCAGACGGAGACACCGCTCCTGCTGCAAGGCCGCGACCAGTTGCAGGCCTATTTCGACGGCGAGCGCACCCAGTTCGACCTGCCCTTGGCACCGCACGGCAGCGTGTACCGCCAGCGCATCTGGCAGGCGCTGCGTGACATCCCGTACGGCCAAACAGCCTCTTACGCCGCGATCGCCGCCCGGGCCGGCGGCTCGGCGCGCTCAGTCGGCGGCGCCAACGGCGCGAACCCGATACCCATCCTGATCCCGTGTCACCGCGTCGTGGGCGCTACCGGCGCGGGCGGGTATTCCGGCGGCGAAGGGATCGAAACCAAGACGTGGTTGCTGACGCTTGAACAGGGCGCCCGCCCATACAGCGCACGCCTGGAGGTCAGATGAGCAAAGCAGTCCGGATACATGGGTATGGCGGGCCCGAGGTCCTCCTTTGGGAGGACGTGCCCACCCCTGAGCCAGGGCCGGGAGAAGCCCTGGTCGAGCAGAAGGCGATCGGGCTCAACTACATCGACGTCTATTTCCGCACCGGACACTACAAGGTGCCAGGCTTTCCCGCCGTCATCGGCCAGGAGGGCGCAGGCATCGTCAAGGCGGTCGGGCCTGGGGTAGAGGCGATCGCCGTTGGAGACCGCGTGGCCTATGCCGGCGCGCTGGGCGCCTATGCCGCGAACCGTGTGGTGCAGGCAGACAAGCTCGTGCGCCTTCCCGAGGCGATCGACTACCCGACCGCCGCCTCCCTCATGCTGCAAGGCCTGACGGCACAATATCTCCTCCACAGCACCTATCACCTCCGCGCCGGCGAGACGGTCCTCGTCTATGCGGCCGCCGGCGGCGTCGGGCTGCTGCTCTGCCAATGGGCACATCACCTGGGCGCCACGGTCATCGGCGTGGTCTCGACCGAGGCGAAGGCAGACCTGGCACGGCAGAACGGTGCGGACCACGTGATCGTGGGCCAGCAGAGCGTACCGGCCGAGGTCAAGCGCATCACCGGCGGTGCCATGGTGCCGGTCGTCTATGACAGCGTCGGCAAGGACACCTTCCAGGCCAGCCTGGATTGCCTCGCCCCGCGCGGGCTAATGGTCACCTACGGCTCCTCCTCCGGGCCGGTGCCGCCCGTCGATGTCAGCATACTCGCGGCCAAAGGCAGCCTGTTCCTGACGCGCCCCAGCCTGGCCACGTACGCAACGAAACGCGCGGACCTGGAGCGCATGTCGGCCGATCTGTTCGCCGTGGTCGCTAACGGCGCCGTCCGGGCCGGTGTGCACCAGACGTTCGCGTTGAAGGATGCCGCGGCCGCTCACACCGCGCTGGAAAGCCGGGCAACTACGGGGAGCACTGTCCTGCTGCCCTGAAGCAGGAAGGAAGCAAGCAGTCCTTTTTTGAAAAAAGGATCAAAAACTTTTGGTCGCT
>CAXTCL010000060.1:0-17958 GCA_964242035.1 uncultured Acetobacteraceae bacterium
CGCCCGGCCTGCCCGCTGCCCGGCCGCACCGGCTGCCCCTCGGCATCTATGACGAACGCATTCTCGCCCAGCTTGAACCGCGCGCTGTCCTGCTTTCGCCGCGCGGATGTCAGCGAGCGCCCCATGCCGCTCGCCTCGCTGGAGTTCAGGAAGTCGATCAGCAGCACGCCAGGTATCTGCGCGATCAGCCGCTCCTTTACGCCCGTGCTCCACATCATGCCGGACGATGACACCACCTTCAGGCTAGAGACGTCCCAGCGCTCTGGCTCCCGCTCCAGCGCCTCGACGATCGGCTGGCAGAACGCATCGCCGACGATGCACAGATCGGTCACCGCCTCGGCCTGTATCGTGTCCAGCAGCTCTCCGGCGTCGAAGGCGTGGCCGGCCAGGGTGACCACGGTGCCGCCGCGGTTGAGTATGGTGGCGGCGAACACGAAACCCGTCCCGTGCATCAGCGGTGCCGCCGGCAGCCCGACCGGCGGCGTGGCACCCAGCCTGGCGCGCACCAGCGCCAGATCCGCCACCGCCGGGTCGCCGGTGGTGTTGGAAGCGAGGAACAGATCGTGCTGCCGCCACATCACGCCGCGCGGCAGGCCGGTGGTGCCGCCAGTGTAGATCAGGATCTCGTCGCTGCCGGCGCGGCCCCAGGGCCCGCGCACGGCCTGGCCGGAGCCGCGCGCCGCGCTCGCCGCCGCTTCGTAGCCCGTGGCCCAGTCCGGGCAAGTCTGCGTGCCGTCCTCGACATGTATCCAGACCAGCACGCCAGGGCAGCGCGCCCGCAATGCGGCCACGCGATCGGTGAGCCTGCCGTGGAACACCACCGCCGCGGCATCGGCGTTTGTCCACAGATACAGCAGCTCGTCTTCCACGTAACGGTAGTTCGTGTTGACCGGAACGAGCGAGGCCTTCATCGCCCCGAACGCGGCCTCCATGTAGGCGGGCGTGTTGTAGAGATACAGCGCCACCTTGTCCTGACGCTGCAATCCGGCCTGCAGCAGCGTCGCAGCGATACCGTCCGCACGACGGTTGAAATCCTGCCACGTCGTGCGGTTGGCGCCGTGCACCTGCGCGATCTGTGCAGGCACCGTGTGTGCAACGGTCTCCCACACGTCGGGGAACGTCCATTCCGTCATCGGCCTGTCATCCGCCATGCGCGCTGGTCGAACCCGCGATCTCTGCTGCAATGCAAAAACGCAAACGATCCCACCACTCCGCTACAGATTGCCGCGCCCGACTGGCAACATCCTTTTTGGTCCGTTGCAGGCAGACGCTTCCGGCGCGTGCACGGACACATGGCCCGGCGGTGTTTCGCATTGCTATGTCCGACACGCCGCCAACCCTGCCTTGACCGTTTTCGTAACCGTATTGTAGGATGATCTCGTCCAACAATCCAGTGCCCCGACACCTCGCCGGCGGCGAAATAACGGCGCGGTCGGGCGCAGGCGTTGACGGATAAAGGGCGGCACAGACCGCCTAAGCTGTAGATAAGACCGGGCCACAAGGGAGAGGAATGCCGCGTGTTCGCCAGACAGACGCAGGAGCCGGCGATGCAAGGTGTCTCGACACCGGCCTGCGCGCGGCCATGACATCGTCCACCAGCGAGGATGGCGCAGCACCCGGGTTCCTGCCGCTTGACGGCGTCAGGATCGTCGATTTCTCCACCAACATGGCCGGCCCCTGCGCCACCATGATCCTGGCCCAGCTCGGCGCCGACGTGGTCAAGATCGAGCCGCCAGGCGGCGACGACGCGCGCCAGTGGCCGCCGCTGGTTGCCGACGGCAGCATCGTCCATTGCCAGTTCAACGCGGGCAAGCGCGGCATCGTGCTGGATCTCGCACAGGACTCCGCGCGCGCCGTGGCCGCAGACCTCGCGCGATCGGCCGACGTGCTGCTGCAAAGCATGCGTCCCGGTGTCGCCGAACGTATCGGCATCGGCGAGGCGGCGATGCGCGCGGCCAAACCCGGCATCCTGTATTACGGCCTGAGCGCGTTCGGCGATGGCGCGGAAGGCCGCAACCTCCCCGGCTACGACCCGCTGGTGCAGGCGTTCAGCGGCGTCATGCGCATGAACGGGCATGACGGCGCGCCACTGTCCCGCTGCGCGCCGTCCGTCATAGACCTGTCCACCGGCCAGTGGATCGCGATGGGCGTGCTGGCCGCGATGCTGGTGCGCCAGCGCGGCGGGTCCGTGCGCGCCATGGACACCGCGCTGGTGGACGCGGCCTTCAGCCTGGTGCCCTACCAGGCGACCGGCGCGCTGATGTCCGGCCAGCGGCCCAAGCGCGCCGGGTCCGGCAACCCGATCGCGTCACCCTACCAGGTGTACACCGCCATGGATGGCGAGCTGATGCTGGCCGCGCCGAACCAGCGGCTATGGGCACGCGTGACCGACGTGCTGGGCGCGCCCGGCCTGCGTCAGGACCCTCGGTTCCTCACGGTGGCTGACCGCAGCGCCAACAACGCCGCGCTCGA
Organism: uncultured Acetobacteraceae bacterium; assembly: GCA_964242035.1. Lineage (GTDB taxonomy): Bacteria > Pseudomonadota > Alphaproteobacteria > Acetobacterales > Acetobacteraceae > BOG-908. The sequence goes on from CAXTCL010000060.1 coordinate 2,473, forward strand.
AGCGGCGATCACCAGCCTGCTCGCCACGGCCGGGGTGGGCGCCTGGGTCGAGCGGTTCCGCGCCGCCGGCGTGCCGGTCACGCCGGTCGCCGGGCTGGAGGAGGCGGTGCGCACGCCGATCGCCGCGGAGCGCGCCACCTTCCAGGAGCTGGACGGCACGCCTCTGGTCCGCCTGCCATGGCTGGTGGACGACCGGGCGGTGCCGTGGGCCCGTCCCGCGCCGCATCTGGGCGAGCACACCGAGGCGGTGCTGCAGGGCCTGGGCTACGACGCAGGCAAGATCGCCGGCCTGATCTCCACCGGCGCCGCGCAATGCTACGCGCCTGCGCCGGAGGCGGCCGCGCAGTCGGGGCCGCGTCATGCAGCAGCCTGAGCGCCGCGCCCCGGCCGGCACTGCCGCCCTGCGCGTGATCGAGTGCGGCAGCGGCATCTCTGCCGCGTATTGCGGTTGGCTGCTGCGCCGGCTGGGCGCCGAAGTCGAGCGTGCCGGCCCCACGCCGCCCGCGCCGGACCTGGCGCAGCCCGATGCGATCGGCCTTGGCCTGGCCTACTTCCACCACGGCAAGACCGTGCTGCCGGCAGGCGCCGCGCCGGCCTGGTCGGACGCCGACCTGATCATCACCGACGATGTCGCCGCACTCGAAGCCCTGGCAGGCTGCGCGCTGGCGGCGCTGGCCGAACGGGCGCCGCAGGCGGTGATAGGTGCCACCACGGTGTTCGGCCTGTCCGGACCGCTTGCCGGCACACCCGCCGTGCCGCTGGACGCGCAGGCGGTCAGCAGCGTGGCCTGGGCGCTCGGCGAGCCGGGCCGCGCGCCGCTCTCCATCCCGCCAGGCGTGCTGGAATGCCAGGCCGGCGCGCATCTCGCCGCTGCCTGCCTGATGGCGCGCTTCGTGAGTCCGGCGGACGGCCAGGCCCGCATAGCCGACGTGGCGCTGGCCGACGTGCTGGCGAGCTACGTCGCGGTGAACTGCCGGTTCTACATACATCACGGCATGCAGTGGCAGCGGGCAGGGCGCCGCGCGTCCAATTCCGGCGGCGCCTACCCGTTCGTCATCCTGCCCTGCAAGGACGGCGACGTCTGCCTGTCCGGCCGCACCCGCCCGGAATGGGAGCGCTTCGTGCAGGCGATGGGCTCGCCCGACTGGGCCCGCGAGCCGCGCTACCAGAAGTTGCGCGCGATGGGCCAGCAATACCCCGAGGAGGTGGACGCCCTGATCCTGCCCTGGCTGGCGGAGCACACCAAAGCGGAGATCGAAGCGATCGCCAACCGCTATCAGCTGACCATCGCGCCGCTGCGCAGCTTCGCCGAGGTGCTGGCGACGGACCAGCTCGCCGACCGCGGCTTCCTCGCCCCCTGGCAGGCCGGCCCCCGCACGTTCTCCGCCCCCGGACTGCCGTTCAAGATGACCCAAACACGCGGCAGCGGCGAGGACCCCGATCTCGCGGCTCACGCGCTGTCCACGGCAGGCGGCGCGCGCGGCGCTGGCGGCAAGGCGGCCGGCCCGCTGGCCGGCCTGCGCGTGCTGGACCTCGGCTGGGTGTGGTCCGCGCCGCAGGTCGGCAGCATCCTCGCCCAGTTCGGCGCCGAAGTGGTCAAGGTCGAGCACGCCAAGCGGCTCGACAACTCCCGCATGTCCGGCACGATCTTCCGCAACGGCGAGAAGGTGGAGGGCTCGACGACGGACATGTCGCCGATGTTCCACCAGATCAACAAGGGCAAGTCCGGCATCACGCTGAACACCAAGCACCCGGACGGCGTGGCCCTGGCCCGCCGGCTGGCCGCCCAGAGCGACATCGTGCTGGAGAACATGTCGGCCGGCTCCATGGAGCGCACAGGCCTCGGCTACGACACGCTGCGCCAGGACAACCCAGGGCTGATCATGGTGGCGATGTCCGGCGCCGGGCAGTTCGGCCCGCTGGCCGACATGCGCACCTACGCGCCGGCGATGTCCAGCTTCGCCGGCCTGGAAGCCATCGTCGGCTATGACGGGGAGCGTCCCGTCGGCGCGCTGAACTTCGCCGTGGGCGACCCGAACGCGGCGGTGCACGCGCTGGTGGCGCTCTTCGCTGCCCTGCTGCGCCGGCAGACCACAAACGAGGGCTGCTACATCGATCTGTCGCAGACCGAGGCGATGATCACGACGCTCGCACCCTACCTGCTGGTGTCCCAGGCCACCGGACACCAGCCGGCCCCTGCCGGCAACAGCCATCCCGGCATGGCGCCGCACGGCATCTACCCCACCGACCAGGCGGATCGCTGGCTCAGCATCGCCACTGAGACCGACGCGCAATGGTCCGCTCTGGCGTCACTCGCGGGCGATGCGGCCTGGGCAGGCCAGGCGCAGCACACCACAACCGCCGGACGCATCGCCGACCGTGCGGCGCTGGACGCGGCATTGGCCGGCTGGACCGAAACGCAGGAGCGGGACGGCCTGGTCGCGCGCCTGAGGGCGAAGGGCATCCCCGCCTCGCCGGTGCAGGACATCGACGCCTTCTGGGCAGACGCGCAGTTCGGCGCCCGCGGCCTGCGCGACGTGGTGGACCTGCCCGGCCTGGGCCAGGAGCCGCTGTTCCGCGCGCCCTGGCTGTTCTCCAACCTGCACGCCCGCACCGGCACCCGCGGGCCATTGCTGGGCGAGGACAACGCGCAGGTGCTGCAAGGTCGCCTCGGCCTCTCCGCGGAGGCGTTCGCGGCGTTCAAGGCAGAGGGCGTGATCGCCTGATGCGCGCTCGCCTGGCCCGCGTGCCGCAATGACCCCCGGCCGCACCCCCGTGCTCGCCGGCATCGGCGTGGCAACCCAGCGCGAGGAGGACCCGGCCCGGGCGATGGACCCGCTCGGCCTGATGATGCAGGCGGTGCGCGCCGCCGCCGCCGATTCCAGCATCGCGCTGCTGCCGCGCATCGGGCGTATCCTGGTGCCGAAAGGCCGCTGGTCCTACACCGATCCTGCGCGCGCCATCGCGCACGCCATCGGCGCGCCGCGCGCGGTCACGGTGCTGGCCACCGTAGGCGTGCTGCAGCAATCCCTGATCGCCGACGCCTGCGGCGCCATTGCCGGCGGCGAGGCGGAGGCGGCACTGGTGGTGGGGGCCGATGCCGGCTTCCGCATCCTGCGCGCCCGCATCACCGGCCACGAGCTTCCCAAGTCGGACCCCGAAGAAGGCCGCGCCCCGCCGGACGTGCTTCTGGCGCCAAAGGAGGAGCTGTTCCACGCCGCCGAGATCCACGCCGGGGTGCGTATGCCGGCCGTGCTCTACGCCATACTGGAGAGCGCCTTCCGCGCCCGCCGCGGCACCGGCGTGGACGCGCAGCGGGACCACGTGGCCGCGCTCTACAGCCGTTTCAGCCAGATCGCCGCGGACAACCCCGCCGCCTGGACACGCCGGCCACTCGACGCCCCCGCCATACGCGATCCCTCCGAGCGCAATCCGATGCAGGCGTTCCCCTATACAAAACTGCTGTGCAGCTCCTGGAACGTGGACCAGGGTTCCGCACTGCTGTTCTGCTCGCAGGCGCTGGCGGACGAAGCCGGACTGCGGCCGGAGCGCCTGGTCCATCCCTGGGCCAGCACCGAATCCAACCACATGGTCCCGGTATGCGCCCGCGCGGAACTGCACGCCTGCCCAGGCGCGCGTATCGCCGGCCGCGCGGCACTCGACCCGTTCGGGCTCGATACCGCCGACATCGACCTTCTCGAGCTCTACAGCTGTTTTCCCATCGCGGTGCAGGCCTACGCCGCCGAACTCGGCATCGATCCGGCTCGTGACCTGACGGTGACAGGTGGCATGTCGTTCGCAGGCGGTCCGTTCAACAACTACGTGCTGCAAGCCACCGCCAGGATGGCGTCACTGCTGCGCGAAGCACCACGCGACAGGGCAAGGACGGGACTGGTCTCCTCCGTATCCGGCATACTGACCAAGCAGGGGTTCGGGCTGTGGTCCACCGAGCCGCCACCGCGCGGGTTCCATCAGGCCGACGTCTCGGACGCCGTCGCACGCGCATCCCCCGAACGCGAAGTGGTCGTCAATCATGCAGGTGACGCCTGCATCGCCGGTTTCGCCGTGGTGCACGACCCGTCTCGCGCACCGTGTGCAACGGTGGTCGCCGACCTCGCGGACGGCCGGCGTACAGTCGCGTTGTGCGACGATCCCAGCCTGGTCGCGCGCATGGCGCAGGAAGAATTCTGCGGCGTCCCGGTGGCGGTGCAGGAAGGCAAAGTCGTTGGCCTGCGCTGACGTGAGACGAAGGAGCCTCGCGCGGCGCCGAAGTGGTCGGCGAGAAAGCAAGCAGTCCTTTTTTGAAAAAAAGGACCAAAAAACTTTTATCTCCCCCGCATTTGCAGCGTCCATGTGTCCCCGGAAAACACGCATGCTGACAGTGGGGGAAACAAGAGTTTTTTGCTTCTTTTTTGCAAAAAAGAAGGCCTTTCTTGCTATCGAAACTAAACAACAGAACGCCCAATCCTACGGTAAGACAATTGACACCGTCGTTTGGTATGATTACCAATCGACCAAACGCCCTTTCAGAGGCGAGACGTCAGGGAGGGATAACCATGGGAAAGTTGCGTATCCGCTTACTTGTTGGAATAGCCGTAGCGGCTGAACTGTCCGCCACCGGCGCACGCGCGCAGTCGGCGTCCGACGCGCCGGCGACACAGATCGCAGCCCCGGCGACCCCCACCGTTCCGGTAGCCCGGACATCATCCGCAGCGCGAAAGGCCGACGCAGCAACGGCAAACGGCGCGAACTCCGTCGAGGAAGTCGTCGTCACCGCCAACAAGCGCGAGCAGCGCCTCAACAAGGTCGGCCAGGACGTCAGCGTCGTGAGCAGCACCCAGTTGGCGAACCAGCACATCACGTCGATCCAGGACGTGGCGGCAACGACCCCCGGTCTCGAGTTCTCGCAAAGCGGCACGGACACGCCGATCTACACGTTGCGCGGCGTGGGCTTCAACGAGTCGACCCTCGGTGTCTTCCCGGACGTCAGCGTGTATATTGACGAAGTTCCGCTGCAGTTTCCCGCCATGACATTGCATTCCGCGTATGATTTGCAGCGCATCGAGGTGCTGAAGGGTCCGCAAGGCACGCTGTTCGGCGAGAACGCAACCGGCGGTGCCATCAACTACGTGGCCAAGAAGCCTACGGACGTATTTGCCGCCGGTGCGGACGTCAGCTACGGCAGCTACAACGACGTGCAGGGCACGGCCTATGTCAGCGGCCCGCTGGCGCCGAACCTATCGGCGCGTTTCGCCCTCACCGGGGAGCGCGCGGATGGCTGGCAATACAGCTACACCCGGCCAAACGACCATAACGGCGCGATAGATTACGTCGCCGGCCGCGCCACCTTCGACTACCAGCCCAACGACGACCTGAAACTGACGCTGCTCCTGGACGCGTGGAATGACCAGTCGCAGCCGGAGGCGCCACAACTGATAGCGATCCGCCCGCAGATCCCCTCAGGCGTGCATCCGGACGAGCTCAGCTATCCGTTCCCGCCTGGCCACAGCATCAACGCAGCCGACTGGAACCCCGGCGCGCTCGCGCCGAGCAGCGACCGCCAGCTCTACCAGGCCGCCTTCCGCGCCGACTGGGCGATCAACGACGTCCTCAAGCTGACCTCACTCACCTCGTTCAGCCACTTCGACCAGAACATATTCGCCGACGAGGACGGCACCAGCCTGGCCCTGGCAAATGTCGGACCGAGTTTCGGACGGCTCACGACGCTGAACCAGGAAGTGCGGCTCGCCGGCACGATGGACCGCTTCCGCTGGGTGCTGGGCATCAACTACGAACACGACTACACGAACGAGAACCAGTCGCTGGCCTTTGGTGGCGATTCGTCGTCGACTGCGTCAACGCTGAACATCGATTCTACCGGGTCCATCAACACCGGCATAATCAACAACTACGCCGGCTTCGGCAACGTTGAGTACGACATCCTGCCAGACGTCACCCTGAAGGGTGGCGCGCGCTACACACAATCGGACAACAACACGGTCGAGCGGGGTACCTGCAACGGCGACGGCCGGACCTGCGAGCTGTTCAACGTGATCGGCGAGGAACTCGGCACGCAGCCGTTCCCGCTGCAGGGCGTCAACGGCAACTATACGCTGAACTTCAACCACGTTCCCGGCTTCCCGTTCTCCGGCAACCTCAACGAGAACAACGTCGCCTGGCGCGGCGGCGTTGACTGGCGTGCAAACGATCGCACCCTCTTCTACGCCAACATCTCCCGCGGCTTCAAAGCCGGCAGCTTTCCAACGCTCGCCGGCTCCACCTTCGCGGAGTTCGAGCCGGTGAAACAGGAATCCGTCACCTCCTACGAGGTCGGGGTAAAGGCGGGACTGTTCGATCGCACCGTGCAGATCAACGCCGCCGGGTTCTACTACACCTACAACGACAAGCAGGTGCGCGGCAAAGTCATCGACCCGATCTTCGACGTGCTTGACGTGCTCATCAACGTGCCGAAGTCGCACATCTACGGCGCCGAGGCGGACGCCACCTGGCTGCCGCCCGTACGCAACCTGACGCTGAATGGGGCGGTGACCTATCTGCAGTCGGAGATCGACCAATATAGCGGACCCTCGGTGTATGGCATCGCCACCAACTTCGCCGGCACCCAGCTGCCGTTCACGCCACGGTGGTCCTACTCGCTCTCCGGCGACTATCGGCCGGTGCTTGGCAATGGCGGCTCACCGTTCGTATCCGTCACGCTGCACGGCCAATCGAACGAGGTCTCCGAACTTGGCGGCAGCACTATCGGCTTCTTCACCGGGCCGGGAAACACAAGTGCCGCCAGTCTGAGCAAGCCGTTCCAACTGCCGGCCTACGGGCTGGTGGATGCGAGCTTCGGCTACGAGTTCCCCGATCGCAAGACCACGCTGCGTTTCTTCGGCAAGAACATCCTCAACCGGCTCTATTACACCAATGCGGTGCCCTACCTCGACGCCACCGTCCGCTACCCTGGCCTGCCCGCTTTCTACGGCGTGGAACTCAGCAGGACATTCTGACCTTCCCACGGAGGCCCACAATGAACGACATGCAACAAGACCCCTCCGCCCCTGTTGACGCCGTCGTGGTGGGCACGGGCTTCTCCGGGCTGTACATGCTGCACCGCCTGCGCGCGCTCGGGCTCACCACACGTGTGTTCGAGGCGGCGTCAGGTGTCGGTGGCACTTGGTATTGGAACCGCTACCCCGGTGCGCGCTGCGACTCCGAAAGCCATTACTACTGCTACTCATTCTCCGACGAGATACGCAAAGACTGGAAGTGGAGCTGCCGTTATCCGGCGCAGCCCGAGATACTCGCCTATCTCAACTTCGTAGCCGACCGGCTGGACCTGCGGCGCGACATAGATTTTGACACGCGTGTCACCGCCTGCACCTACGATGAAGCGGCGAACTCCTGGCAGGTCGAGACCGACAGCGGCGAGACCGTCCACGCCCGCTACCTGATCACCGCCGTCGGCTGCACGTCTGCCACCAGCAGCCCCGTCATCGCCGGTATCGAGAACTTCAAGGGTGAAATCTATCACACCGCGAACTGGCCGCACGAAACGGTGGATTTCGCCGGCAAGCGCGTGGGACTGATCGGCACCGGCTCCAGCGGCATCCAGGCCACGCCCCGTCTGGCCGAACAGGCGGCGCATCTGACCGTGTTCCAGCGCACGGCGAATTACAGCGTGCCAGCGCGCAACCATTTGCTGACCGACGAGATGCGGCGCGAGCTCGACGAGAGCTTTCCCGATCTGCGGCGCAAGACTTTGAGCTCCCCAATCGGCATGCCGTTCGACGTGCCGCAGATCTCGGCGCTTGAAGCATCACCCGAGGAGCGCAAGCAGAAATACGACGCGCTGTGGGAGACCGGCGGTTTCCGCTTCATGTTCGAGAGCTACAACGACCTCGTCCTGAACACCGAGGCGAACGAGACCGCCGCCGATTACGTGCGCGCGAAAATACGCGAGAAGGTCAGCGACCCCGCGGTGGCCGAAATCCTTTGCCCCAACGACCATCCGATCGGCACCAAGCGGCCGCCGATCGACACCGCCTATTACGAGACCTTCAACCGCGACAACGTGACCCTGGTAGACATCAAGACAAACCCTATCCAGCAAGCGACAAACGACGGCCTGGTACTGCAGGACGGCGAGGCTCACGCGCTCGACTGCATCGTGTTCGCGACCGGGTTCGACGCGGTGACCGGCTCGATCATCAAGATGAACCTGCGCGGCCGCGGCGGCCTGCCGCTCGGGGACAAATGGGCGAACGGCCCGCTCGCCTATCTCGGCCTGTGCACAGCAGGTTTCCCGAACCTGTTCATGATCACCGGTCCTGGCAGCCCGTCCATCCTGGCCAACTTCCCTGTCTGTATCGAGCAGCATGTCAACTGGATCGCCGACTGCATTCTGCGCATGCGCGAACAGGGCATCGACCAGATCGAGGCGTCGGTCGATGCGGAGGCGGACTGGGCCCGCATGATCGCCGAGGATGCGAACAAGACCCTGCTGCCGCTCGCCAATTCCTGGTACATGGGGGCAAACATCCCAGGCAAACCGCGGGTTTTCCTCGCCTACCCGAACGGGGTACACTTGTATGCGGAGGTCAGCGCCGGCATAGCCGCGCGCGGCTACGAAGGGTTCGAGATGCGCCACCGGCAGATACCCGAGGCGGCCGACTGAACACCGTCACCCGCCTTCTCGCATGGAGCTGGTGGAAAGCTGGCGGTCCCGGCGCGGCTCGAACGCGCAACCCCGCGCTTAGAAGGCGCGTGCTCTATCCTGTTGAGCTACGGGACCGTGGCCTGGGCGGAAGAAAGCGGAACGGGGAGGGGTGTGCAAGGAAGCAAGGCCTTCTTTTTTGAAAAAAAGAAGCAAAAAACTTTTTACTCCTGGCGCTTGCATCCGATCCCGCGCCGCTTCCGCCAGCCAAACGCTTGCCGAATCAAAGGAGGCCTAAGGGCAGCCGGGGTAGCTAACTTTTTCAAAAAAGGACTGCTTGTCTTCCTCATCGAACGATCCCCACCAGCGCGCGTTCGTAGCACCAATGGGGCGACCCCGCCCGCCTGGGAGTGCACGCAATGCTACGTTACGCCCTTCTGTTCGCGCTGATCTCCATCGTGGCCGGCATACTCGGCTTCAGCGGCATCTCTGCCGCCACGGCCGGCATCGCCAAGATATTCTTCTTCATCGCCATCGCCATCTTCCTACTGTTCGTGATCCTGGCGATCACCGGTATCAACCTTATCAGCTAGGCAGGCTGACCCCACCTGGATCTCCATGGAAGATGAGGAACATGCGCCGGAGATGGTCCGGCGCAACATCGAGCGCGTGTTGCGGCTGGAGCAGCACGCCTCCCAGGTAAAAACCTGGCCCGAAGCGGTAACCGACGGGATCGGCCGTTTCGTCGGTACGCTGAGTTTCGTGGCCGTCCAGTTAGCGCTCGTGGCAATCTGGATAACCCTGAACTGCGGCGTGCTCGGCATAATAAAGCCGTTCGATCCCTACCCGTTCAACCTTCTCTCCGCCTTCAGCTCCTGTGAGGCGGTGATTCTCGCCGCCTTCGTGCTCATGGCACAGAACAGGATGTCCAGCCTGGCCGACAGACGAGACCATTTTGACCTGCAGGTGAACCTGATGGCGGAGCAGGAGGCCTCCATCACCATACAGATGCTGGACCGGATCAGCCGCAAACTGGGCGTGGTGCAGGAAAATCCCGAAGAAGCCCTGGCACTGAGCCGCACCTCGGCTCTCGAGCACCTGGCCGAAGAACTGCACGCCCAACTGCCCGACACCGTTGACAGCCTGCCGCGGGATCAGGACCGGATGACGGCCACCAAAGGCTCACAAGGCTTGCAGTAGCGCCAGCCATGCTCGTGCAATTCATTCGGCGTGAACCGCGTGCCCGGCACGAACACGCTGCGCCATTGCCCGTCGAGCCAACGCCAGAGCTCGCATTCGACCCGCATCGGAAACTGCACCTTCTGCGAATCCGCGACGAACGCCAGCCAGTGGAATTCATGGTGCGCAGACATCGCTTCCGGCGCACAGGTCAAGGCGGAGACAGGCAAAAACTGGCTGAAGCCTACCGTGCTGGCCTGAGCCGTCTCAGATAACTTCGCGGAGTGACTCATGCCGGCAGGCCCTTAAGCAATTGCGTTATCATAACGCACTCAGCCACAGTTCGGCCGTGATGTGACAGTCACGATTACGTTTATAATACGCAATGGCTGGAACCTTCGGCGTATCAGCAATCAAAATGCAACTGTAACGTGTAGCAGAGCCGGCACCTTCTCCAATCCGGCCGCGTGCGCTATGGAACAACGGACACGCGCATGACCGCCGGAGATACACTATGAGCCTGCGCCAGCTTCTTATCCTGCTGACGATCCTGCCCGCCGCCGCGTGCACCCAGACAAGCGGCATCATCCCACTCGGTCCAAACACCTACACCGTCTCCGAAATGCGCGCCCCCGCCGTGGGCGGCGGCCCTGCGGCACGCGATGCCGTGGTCGCCGAGGCGGCGGCGTTCTGCACCAGGCAGGGCAGGACGGTCGTGCCGCTGGAGCTCCGGCCGGACGGTGATCCCTATACGCCGTATTATCCTACGGCGTTCGATGCCACGTTCAGCTGCAAGTAAGTAACGCTTTCTTCCCAAGATAAACACGCACTTCCGTGCAAGCGCGAACGCTTTCGTGCCTAGCCGGACAAAGGCAAAGCGATCTCCTCCAAACTCTTCCCCTCCGCATCGATCCCCAGCCAAACCTCCACCCCGGCCGCCACAAGCATAAGCACCGCCGCCCCCTCATACCCCCAAGCCACCGTGTACAACCCCGCATCGATCAGTCGCCCAAATAACCACGGCGCCCCCACGCCCCCCACCAGCGTCCCCAACGCATAGAACATCGCAATCGCCAAAGCCCGTGTCTCCAGCGGAAAGATCTCGCTCGCCGTAAGATACGCCGCACTCGCCGCCGCACTGGCCACGAAGAACACGCCCACCCAGCAAGCCGTCTGCGTCCAAGCATCCAATATCCCCGCATGGAACGCCCACCCCGTCGCCGCCATCAGCACGCCAGACACGCCATACGTCCCGGCGATCATCCGCCGCCGCCCGATCGTGTCGAAGAAATGCCCCAGCAGCAGCGGCCCCATCAGGTTGCCCAGCGCCAGCGGCAGGATATACGTCCCCACGTTCTGCGCCGGCACATGATAAGCTCGCGTCAGCACCAACCCGTAAGTAAAGAACACCGCGTTGAACAGAAAAGCCTGCGCTGCCATCAGTGTAAACGCCAACAAGCTCCGCCACTTGTAAGCGCCGAACATCGCCTTGAAAATCAGCCCGAAGCCAAACGATGTCTGCGGATGTATCGTCAGCTTCCCCGCGGCCGGCCCGAAATCGCCGCCACCACTCGCCCGCACCCGCCGCTCCACCTCGGCCACCGTGCGCTCGGCCTCCTCCGCCCGCCCATGCGTCACCAGCCACCGGGGGCTCTCCGGCACGAACCGCCGCAGGAACAGCACCCCAATCCCTAACACCCCGCCAATCCCAAATCCCAGCCGCCACCCCAATTGCGGCGACACCACCCCACCCCCCAACAACAGCAACGACGCGGCCGCCCCAATCGCCGCCCCACCCCAATAGCTCCCATTAACGATCAGATCGATCCGCCCACGCAGCCGCGCCGGTATCAGCTCGTCAATCGCGGAGTTAATGGCGGCATATTCCCCGCCAATCCCCAACCCGGTCACCACCCGAAACGCCACCAGGCTCCAGAAACTCCACGAACACGCCGACGCCAACACCCCCGCCACGTAAAGCCCAAGCGTAATATTGAACACCAACCGCCGCCCAAACCGATCCGTCAGCCACCCAAAGAAGATCGCCCCCACCACCGCCCCGGCCACATAAGCCGAAGCCATGCTGCCAATATCCTGCGGCGAAAGCCCCAACGTCCGCTTGTCCTGCAGCATCGGCCCGATCGACCCCACGATCGTCACCTCCAAGCCGTCCAGCACCCAGGTGATCCCTAGCGCCACCACGATGAGCAAATGAAACCGGCTCCAGGGCAGCCGATCCATACGCGCCGGGATGTCCGTCTCGATGGGCTTCATGGCAGCCACGCCATGCCAGCAAAAGAAAGCAAGGCCTTCTTTTTCGAGAAAAAGAAGCAAAAAGCTTTTACTAGCGCTGTCGCGGACCGTTGAAGCGCGCGCGTCCACACGGTCCACCCGACAGTAGTAAAAGTTTTTTGGTTCTTTTTTTCAAAAAAGAACTGCTTGCCTTGCTGCCTCATCGTCCCCCCTAAGCCAGCCACAAACATCCCTGTTGCGCCCCAGTTCCAAACCATGCTCACGTGCGTATTCGTTACAACAGGCGCGCAAGCGTGAGCTCTCTCTGGTCCGCAACAGTCCAAGCCTTCCTCGACACCCCACCCGACACCATAACCGGCGCCCTGGCCGTCGCCCAGATCCGCCACTTCCGCATCAACGAAACCCAGCAGCTCCGCGCCTGGGAAGCCAGCATAACCATGCTCCGCGCCGCCCTGGCCCCGCTACCCCAGGCCGAAACCTGGCAGATCCTCCTGGAATACCCGATGCTCCGCCTGGGCCGCCGCCCAGACGCCATCCTCCTCACGGACCGCGCCATACTCGTCCTCGAGTTCAAAGCCGGCGCCACCCAATTCACCCCAGCCGACCGCCGCCAGGTCGAGGATTACGCCATAGACCTGCACGACTTCCACGCAGCCTCCCGCCACCACCCCATCCTCCCCATCCTGGTAGCCGAACACGCCCCCACCGCCGACGCCCTACTCCCCATGCCCATCGCCGGCGCCGCCCCCGTCCTCGACGCCAACGCCCACACCCTCCCAACCCTGCTCCGCCGCATAGCCACCCAAATGCCCGCCATGGCCACCACGCTGGACCCCACCGCCTGGCTCGCCGCCCCCTACCGCCCAGTCCCAAACATCATAGACGCCGCCTGCCTCCTCTACGCCCGCCACAACGTCGCCGACATTCGTGCCGCCCGCAGTGACGCCACCAACCTCCGCGAAACCACCACCGCCATCCTCGCCGAAATCGCCGCCGCCCGCGCCGCCAACCAGCGCGTGATCCTCTTCGTCACCGGCATCCCAGGCGCCGGCAAAACCCTCTGCGGCCTAAACACCGTCTTCGGCACCGCCGAGACCGCCCGCGGCACCTACCTGACCGGCAACCCCACCCTCGTCCACGTCCTGCGCGAAGCCCTCGCCCGAGACGCCGTCCAGTTCGGCGCCAAACGCACCGACGCAGACCGACGCATGCTGGCCGCCATCCAGCGCCTCCCGGACTTCCGCAACGAATACGTCACCAACCCCGACCACACCCCACCCGAACAGATCGTCATCATCGACGAAGCCCAACGCTGCTGGTCCACCGCCCACGCCATCGCCAAAACCCGCGACAAACCCACCCGCCTGACCGCCTCAGAACCCGCCCACCTCCTAGAAGCCATGTCCCGCCACAAAGGCTTCGCCGCCATGGTCTGCCTCGTCGGCAGCGGCCAGGAAATCCACGACGGCGAAGGCGGCCTCGCCGAATGGGGCCGCGCCCTACGCAGCACGCCCGACCCCTGGCGCATCCGCGCCGCCCCAGACATCCTCTCCGCCACAGACCCCCGCCAACGCCTGGGCCCGCTCCCCAACCTAACCCCCCTCCCAGCGCTCCACCTAAACATCTCCATCCGCCAAATCCGCAGCGCCGCCGCCACCGAATGGGTCAACCACGTCCTGGCCGGCGACGCGCACCTCGCCGCCACCATCGCCCACTCCGACGGCGCCATCCCCTTCCACCTGACCCGCAGCCTCCCCGACTTACGCGCCTGGCTCCAAACCCAAGCCCGCGGCCTGCGCCGCGCCGGCCTCCTAGCCAGCTCCGGCGCCAAACGCCTACGCGCCGAAGGCCTGGGCGCCGAACTCCCCCACCAGGACCCAAGCGCCGTAGCCCACTGGTTCCTGGACCACTTCCCAGACATCCGAGCCTCAAACGCCCTGGAAACAGTAGCCACGGAATTCAGCTGCCAAGGCCTCGAGCTCGACTACGCCGGCCTATGCTGGGACACCGACCTCATACGCGAACCCAACCGCATCCCCTGGCGCGTCCGCCAATTCCGCGGCACCGCCTGGCAGATCCCCCGCGGCGAAGAAGCCATCGCCAACCAGATAAACACCTACCGCGTGCTCCTGACCCGCGCCCGCTACGCGACCGCCATCTTCGTCCCACCCGGCCACCCCGCGGACCCCACGCGCAGCCCAGCCACCCTGGACGCCATCGCCGCGTTCCTCACCACCTGCGGCGCCCGCGAACTCACGCTGGACACGCGCACCGTCACGTCCGAACCCGAAATGCTGTTGCTGTGACAAGCAAGAAAGAAAGCATTTCTTTTTTGAAAAAAAGAAACAAAAAACTTTTGCTCCGCTGTCGCGCCGTGTTTCAGCAATCGCCGACAGGGACCAAAAGTTTTTTGGTTCTTTTTTTCAAAAAAGAACTGCTTGCTTGCCTTCTCTTCCTCACCCCCGCCCAAGCCGAACCCCTAAAATTCACCACCTGGAACCTGAACTGGCTCACCACCAGAACCCACGCCGAAGCCGACCTCCCGCGTGACGTCCACACCCGCGCGCCCGACGATTTCACCCGCCTAGCCGCCTACGCCCACAAGCTGAACGCCGACGTAATCGCCTTACAGGAAGTCGACGGCCCACAAGCCGCACAAACGCTGTTCGACCCGGCCGAGTACACCATCCTGACCATCGCCGAGCCGGTCACCCAGCGCGTCGGCATCGCCGTCCGCCACGCCATCACTGTCACCCGCAACCCGGACGTGACCGCGCTGGACGTAGAACCCGACGCCGTCCACAAACTACGCGACGGCCTGGACGTGACCCTCAGCCTGCCCGGCAACCAGACGCTACGTGTCCTGGTCGTCCACCTGAAAACCGGCTGCCAGACGGACGAGCTCGCCTCCACCCGCCCGCAATGCGTCCTGCTCGCCCGCCAGGTCCCCGTGCTCGCCGCATGGGTCGCCGCGCGCCGGAAGGAAGCCGCCGCCTTCCTGGTCATGGGCGACTTCAACCGCGTGCTGGACGACTCCGAGGCGATGGGTGCAGCCCTCGCGGCCGCCGCCCCACTCACCCGCGTCACGGCCGGCCGAGCGAATCCCTGCTGGGACGGCGCCCCCTTCATCGACCACATCCTCGCCGGCGGCCTCGCACAAGCCTGGCTCATCCCCGGCAGCCTGCGCGTCCAGGTGTTCCAGGAAACCGGCGAGAAATGGCGCCAACACCTGTCCGACCACTGTCCCGTGTCGATCAGGCTGGACCCGCAGTCGCGCTAAGCTGCACCAGCCGTGTGCCTCTCGAAAAACCGAAGCGCCGCAGCATCGGGGAAGCAAAAGTTTTGGGGCTGGCCTAGATAAGGATTGAGTTGATCCGTCTGCTCGCTGTTGAGCT
>CAXTCL010000061.1:0-17877 GCA_964242035.1 uncultured Acetobacteraceae bacterium
GAACAGACAAACGCGCTGACCGGATTGCCCGGCAGCCCGAGCACCGGCAGCCCGTCCAGATCGCCGAAGATCATCGGCTTGCCTGGCCGCATGGCGATCTTCCAGAAATCCAGCTTGAACCCCACCGCACCCAGGCCCGCCTGCACCAGGTCATGGTCGCCCACGCTGGCGCCGCCCGTGGTCACCAGCAAGTCGGCGCCGCGCGCGCCCGCGGCAGCCGCCGCGATCTCATCGGCCGTGTCGCCCGCCACCGGCAGCACGACCGCCTCCGCGCCGGCGCCGCGCACCAGGGCCGCCAGGCAGTGCGCGTTCGAGCTGACGATACCCCCGGGGCCCAGAGCCTCGCCTGGCAGGCTCAGCTCATCGCCGGTCGCCAGTATGGCCACGCGCGGCCGCCTGTGCACCGTCAGCCAGGGATGGTTGCCCGCCGCCGCCAGCCCCACATCGCGCGCGCCTAGCCGCCGTCCGGCGTGCAGCAGCAGATCGCCTGCCGAAAAATCCTGTCCGTGCCGCCGTATGTGCTGGCCACCCCGCGGCGCCTCGCCGACGACCACGGTCTCCGCCTCCGCCTGCGCGTCCTCCTGCAACAGCACGCAATCCGCTCCGGCCGGGATCACGCTGCCGGTGAACAGCCGGACCGCCTCGCCCCATTTCAGCGTACCGTCGAACGGCCGCCCGGCGGGTGCCGCGCCCACGATCCGCAGGCGCGCGCCCAAGGGCGCATCGGCGGCCCGCAGCGCGTAGCCGTCCATGGCGGACACGTCGGCCGGCGGCTGCGTCAGCCTTGCATGGATGTTGGCGGCGAGCACGCGGCCGAAGCCTTCGGCCAGCGCTACGGTTTCTGCACCTACGGGCGATAGACTGGCCATTACGCGGCTGCGCGCGTCTTCTACCGACAGCAGGGAAGTCAAGAAAAGCCTTCTTTTCTGAAGAAAAGAAGCAAAAGACTTTTACTCCCTGTCGGCGATTTTACCGGCTTGCATCCGACAAACCTTGAAATTATCACGTAACAACTTCCTGCTTACTTGCTTTCATAGGTGCCGGAAGCTCCTCCGTCCTTGAGGACCACGCGCAGATCCTCTACCCGCATTCCGCGGTCGATCGCCTTGCACATGTCATACACCGTGAGTGCGGCCACGCTCGCCGCCGTCAGCGCCTCCATCTCCACGCCGGTCCGCCCCGTGGTCCGCACGGTCGCCGCGATCTCCACCGCTGGCCCGCCGGCGTCCAGCTCGACCTGCACCGCATCGATAGGCAACGGATGGCAAAGCGGGATCAGCTCGGACGTGCGCTTCGCTGCCATGATCCCCGCCAGCCGCGCGATGCCCAGCACGTCGCCCTTCTTGGCCGTCCCGGCGCGTATCACTGCCAGGGTTTCGGCCTGCATCACCACGCGGCATCGTGCCGTCGCCACACGCACCGTCACCGGCTTGGCGGACACGTCCACCATCACAGCGCGGCCTTCCGCGTCGAAGTGGGTGAGGTTGGTCAAAGGAAGCAAGGCCTTCGTTTTTGACCCCGACGCATTTGCACCAGCCAGACATCACAGGGAACACCGAGGCTGTTGCAGCGTCGGGGAGATGAAAGTTTTTTGCTTCTTTTTTCCAAAAAAGGAGGCCTTCCTTCCTTCTCACCCACCCAGCAAAACCCGCGTAGCCGCCGCAAGATCGCCCTGCCGCAACAAGCTCTCCCCCACCAGCATGCAATGCGCCCCAACCGCCGCCAGCCGCTTCAGATCCGCATGGTCGCGTATCCCGCTCTCCGTCACCAGTATCCGCCCGGGCGAGACGTGTGGCGCCAACGCGATCGTAGTCTCGATGTCCGTGGCTAGGGTTTTCAGATTGCGGTTGTTGATGCCGATAAGCGGCGTCTGCAGGCCGAGCGCACGATCCAGTTCGCGTCGGTCATGCACCTCCGCCAGTACATCGAGGTCCAGGTCGCGCGCCAGGCCTTCCAGCTCGATCGCCTGCGCGTCCGTGAGTGCGGCCATGATCAGCAGGATGCAATCGGCGCCGGCCGCGCGGCTTTCATAGACCTGCCAGGGATCGATGATGAAATCCTTGCGCAGGACCGGCAGCGCCACCGCTTCGCGTGCCGCCTGCATGTCCGCCAGCGAGCCCTGGAAATGCGGTCCATCGGTCAGCACGGACAGGCAGGTCGCACCGCCTGCCTCGTAGGCGCGCGCCAGGTCGCCGGGCACGATGTCGCCGCGTATCAGCCCGCCCGATGGAGAGGCGCGCTTGATCTCCGCGATCAGGCCGCATTTGCCCGCGATCAACTGCCGCTTCAGCGCCTCGCCAAAGCCGCGCGGCCGGTGCTTGCGCTGCGCGATCTGCTTCTGCAGCGCGCGCTGCGGCGTGGCCAGCCGGCGGCGATCCACCTCGGCCGCCGTGTCGGCGCAGATCTGCGCCAGGGCGTCCGGCAGATCAGGGGGCAGCGAGTCCGGCATGTGTCTGTCAATCCGCTTCAGTTCGCCAGGCCGTGCGCAGGGTCGCGCAACAGCGTCTCAAAAACATCCAAAGCGGCCCCGGTGTCTATTGCCGTCCGCGCCTGTGTCACGCCGTCCCGAAGATCCGCGCATCGCCCGGCCACGACCAGGCACGCGGCCGCATTTAGCAGAACCGTGTCGCGATACGCCCCTGCCTGACTGCGCAGCAACGCCAGCAGGGCCGCCGCGTTGCCCGCCGCATCGCCACCCTGAATCGCTGAGACCGGCGCGCGGGCCAGGCCCGCCTCCTCCGGCGTCACGACGAAGCGCCGGAGCGCTCCGTCCCGCCACTCCGCCACCATCGTCTCGCCTGCGAGCGTCAGCTCGTCCAGCCCCGAGCCGTGCACCACCCAGACACGCGCGCTGCCTAAGCCGCCCAGAACCTCGGCCATCGGCGCCGTCCAGGCCGGGTCATATACGCCCGTTACCTGCAGCTTTACGCAGGCCGGGCTGCACAGCGGTCCCAGCAGATTGAAGATCGTCCGGAGCCCCAGCTCCGCCCGCACGCCGGCCGCATGGCGCAAAGCCGGGTGATGCGCCGGCGCGAACAGGAACGCCAAACCCACCCTGGCCAGGCACGCCTCCAGACCGGCAATCCCCACATCCGTCCTGAGGCCCAGCGCCTCCAGCACATCCGCCGCACCAGCCCTGGAGGACAGCGCCCGGTTGCCGTGCTTGGCCACAGGCACCCCGCACCCGGCCACCACAAAGGCCACCGCGGTGGACACGTTCAGCGTCCCCAGCCCGTCGCCGCCTGTCCCGCAGACGTCGATGGTGCCGGCCGGCGCCCTGACGGCCACCATCCTGGCCCGCATCGCTCTCACAGCGCCGGTCAGCTCGGCCACCGTCTCTCCGCGCATGTGCAAGGCCGTCAGAAAGGCGGCAATCTGGGCGGGTGTCGTCTGACCGTCCATAATCTCGCTGAAGGCGGCTTCGGATTCGGCTTCTGAGAGCGTGGCGCCGGCGGCTACCAGGCGGAGCGTCTGCTTCATGGGCAAGGCAAGGCAAGCAGTTCTTTTTTGAAAAAAAGAACCAAAAAACTTTTGTCCCCGCGCATTTGCAAGGTGCGTTCAGGCTGGGACACGAGCGCTTTGTTTGTTTGCCGCGCGCGCTAATTCCAGGAAGTTGGCCAGGATGTCGTGGCCGTGTTCGCTGGCGATGCTTTCCGGATGGAATTGCACGCCGAACACCGGATGGCGTTCGTGGCGCAGGCCCATGATCACGCCGTCCTCCGTATGGGCTGTCGCCACCAGGCAAGCAGGCAGGGTGTCCGGCCGCACGGTTAGGCTGTGATAGCGCGTGGCGCCGAACGGGCTGGGCAGGCCTTCGAACACATCCGTTCCGCGGTGTTGCACAGGACTCACCTTGCCATGCATCGGCTTGGGCGCACGGACCACCTCTCCGCCGAACACCTGCCCAATCGCCTGGTGCCCCAGGCAGACGCCTAGGAGCGGCACCTGCCCGGCGGCTGCCTCGATCAGGTCGCAGCAGATGCCGGCTTCGTTTGGCGTACAGGGGCCCGGCGACAGCACGATCGCTTCCGGCTTTAACGCAAGCGCGTCCTCGACAGTGATGGCATCATTGCGTTGCACATCACATTCGGCGCCCAACTCTCCCAGATAGTGCACGAGGTTGAACGTGAAGCTGTCGTAGTTGTCGATAAGCAGGATCATTTCGGTCCTATGAACGCTTTGTGCCGCCAGAAATAAGAGAATTAACCACCAAGAACACCGAGAAAGCCTGTTTCAACCGCCCGCTACCCACCCTGTAATTTACTTTGGCATCTGTCAGAAGATGGGCTTGATCCCAGGCTGGCTTCTTGGTGCCTTGGTGGTTCCCCTTCTAGCCGCCACCACGAAACGCGCGACCCCATCCCACCACGCACGTCGGCCACACCGAACAGGACAAAAGTCTTTTGCCTCTTTTTTTAAAAAAGAAGCCCTTTCTTCCTTTACCCTCACTCCCCAGCCGCAAACCGAACCGCCTCCTCAGCCGCACGGAACAGCGCACGGCTCTTCTGCCGCGTCTCCTCCCACTCCAACTCCGGCACGCTGTCGGCCACCACGCCGCAGCCTGCCTGTACGTGCATCTCGCCGTCCTTCACCACCGCCGTGCGCAGCCCGATGCACGTGTCCATGGTGCCGTCGGGCGCAAAGTAGCCGATGCAGCCGGCGTAGATGCCGCGCCGCTGCGGCTCCATCTCGTCGATGATCTGCATGGCGCGTATCTTCGGCGCGCCGGTCAGCGTGCCTGCCGGGAAGCCGGCCACCAGGGCATCGAGCGCGGTGACGCCGGGGCGCGCTTGGCCCTCGACGGTGGAGCTGATGTGCATGACGTGGCTGAAGCGTTCGATGGCGAAGCTTTCGGCCACGCGGACGCTGCCCGGCTGGGAGACGCGGCCCACGTCGTTGCGGCCGAGGTCCAGCAGCATCAAGTGCTCGGCGCGTTCTTTCGGGTCGGCCAGCAGGTCGGCTTCCAGGGCCGCGTCTTCCGCCGCGGTCTCGCCGCGTCTGCGTGTGCCGGCGAGCGGGCGTATGGTGATGCGGCCGTGGCGGAGGCGGACCAGGATCTCCGGGCTGCTGCCGACCACGCAGAAGCCGCCAAAATCCAGGAAGAACAGGAAGGGCGCGGGGTTGATCCGCCGCAGCGCGCGGTAGAGGGCGAAGGGCGGCAGGGCGAACGGGGCGGAGAAGCGCTGGCTCGGCACCACCTGGAACACGTCGCCGGCGGCGATGTACTCCTTCATGCGGTCGATGATGCGCAGGAAATCCGGCTTGGTGATGTTGGAGCGCGGTTCCGGCTGCGGCGGCAGCACCACGGGCGGGGCGGCGTGTGGCAGGGGACCGGCCAGCGCGGCGCGTGCCGCGGCGATCCGGGCCTGGGCGTCGGCCCAGGCTGCGTCGTCGTCGATCCCGGCGGCCGGATAGACCGGGGCAGCCAGGGTCAGCTCGTCGCGCACGTTGTCGAACACCGCAAATAGCGTGGGGCGCAGCAGGATGGCCTCGGGCAAGCCGAGCGCGTCGGCTGTCCCGCCGGGTAGGCGCTCCATCAAGCGAACCATGTCGTAGCCCAAATAGCCCACCAGGCCGCCTATCATCGGCGGCATGCCGGCGGGCAGCTCCAGCCGCGTTTCGGCTACCAGGGCGCGCAGGCTCTCCAGCGCGGGGCGCGCGTCGGCCGCAAAGGCGTGCGGTGCGGCGCGGGCGTGCCGGTTCACCTCGGCCACGCCGCCCCGGCAGCGCCAGATCAGGTCCGGCGCCATGCCGATCACCGAGTAGCGGCCGCGCGCAGAGCCGCCCTCTATGCTCTCCAGCAAGAAGGCGTTCGGCTGGTTAGCGGCGAGCTTGAGGAACGCGGCGACAGGTGTGGTCAGGTCCGCCACGCCGCGCCAGAACGCCACGCGCGCCGCGCTCCCAGCCACCACAGAGCTCGCCGCTCCTGCGGGCGCTTCGAAGTCGATCACTCCCCCGGTTGCGCCAGCAGCGCCTGGATGGCCTGGCCATGTATCACCGGGTTGGCCGCGTCGCGCACCGCCGTCGCGTAGAGCTGCAGGTAGTCGTCATGCAACGCACTGCGCAGGCCGTCCTGCGCCTGGGTCATCGCCCGCGTGTCGCCCTTCGGATCCGCCGGGACGATCTCGGCCAGTTGCGCCACCAGGAAGCCGGCGTTGGTCTCCACCATGGTGGCCTCGCCCGGCTTCAGCGTGAACAGCGTGTGCGCCAGTTCGGCCGAGATGGCGCCGGCCGGCTGGTCGCGCTGCAGCGCCGGCGAGCGCGTCACCTGCAATCCGGAACCCCAGGCCGCATTGGCCAGGGTCTGGCCGCCCTTCACCAGACCGAGTATGCGCGCCGCCTCGCTCTCCTGGCTGTGCCGCATCTGGTCGGCCTGCCAGTCGGCCAGCACGCGGGCGCGCACCGCCTCGAAAGGCTGGCGGGCAGGCGGGGTGATGCTGTCCAGGCTGATCGCATACCAGATGTGCTCCGAACCCTCGGTCGGCTGGATCGGGTCGCCCTTGTTCATCTTGAACGCGGCGTCGATGATCTGCTGGCGCGCGGCCCCGGCCGCCGGAATCGGCGCCGGCTCGCCTTCCTGCGTGCGCCCCTGCGAATCCAGCGTGCCCTCGGCGCCGGTGGCCCCCAGATCGGTTGGCACTTCGTCGATCTTGGCGCCGCCGGCAAACACATCCTGCAGCTTCTGCGCACGCGCATCGATCACATCGAGCGCCTTTTCGCCGGCCACCTTGCCGCGGATTGTGTCCTTCAGCGACTCAAAACTGGGATTCTTCGCCGGCGTGATGTTGACCACGCGCAGCACGTAGCTCCCCAGCGGCTCGGTAATCGGTCCCAGCACCGCGCCGGCGGTGGCCGAGAATGCCGCCTTTGCCAGTTCCGGCGATGGCACTTCCTGCACCGTTGCGTCGTCCAGCGCGACCGCGCTCGCCTTGGCCGTCTTGGCCGCTTCCTGGACCGCATCCCAGCTGGCCCCGGCGCGCCATTGCGCGGCGAGGCTCGCGGCGACCGTTGCCGAGCCGGTTGTGATCACCTGCAGGGAGCGCTTTTCCGGCGCCACGTAGTCGGCCTTATGCGCCGCGAACCACGCCTGAAGGTCGGCGTCACCGACGCTCAGGCTGCGCCCGATGCTGTCGGGCGACAGGATCACCGCCTTGATGTGGCGGTATTCCGGCGCCGTGTAGCGGGCCGGGTTGTTGTCGTAATAGCGTCGCAGCACCGCCTCCGGGGGTGCAGGCGGCAGCGCCCGGCCGGCGAACGGCAGCGTCACCAGATCGGCGCGGCGCTTCTCGTTGAGGTAGCGGAACACCAGCCCGGTTAAGATCTGGGACGGGCCGGCCGAAGCCGCCACGCTCTGCAGTAGCTGGTTCTGCGCGATGTCCGCGCGCACCAGGTCTAGGAAATGCGCGCGGTTCATGTTGTTGCTGGCCAGTGCGGCGATAAGCACAGGCTCGCTGAACTTGCCGTCCGGGCCCTGGAAGTCAGGCATGGCATACACCGCGGTGCGCACCGCCTCGTCGGGCACCACCACGCCCATGCGCTGCACCTGGCTGGCCAGCGCCTCCTGGGTGACCAGCTTCTGTATCGTCTGACGCGCCACCTGGGTGCGCATCTGCGGCGGTACCTGGCTGGGGTCCGGCAGGCGCTCGGCCAAATGGCGCAGGCTCGCCTGGTACTCGGCCATGAATTGCTGCGGCGTGATCTCGTGGCCCTGCACGGTGGCCACCGCGCTATTGCCCGCGCCCAGGTTGCGCACCACGTCGGCGATCCCCCAGGTGGCGAAGGAGGCCACCAGGATGAGGAAGAACACCCGGGCGGGCCAGGTGCCGGCAAATTTGCGGAAGGCGGAAAGCATGAGGTGTCCGGGCTGTTTTCCCCGGCATCATAGGGCGGGGGCGTCGGGCAGGCAAAGTCTGAGGGAAGAAAGCAAGGCCTTCTTTTTTGAGAAAGAGAAGCAAAAACTTTTGTTCCCCCGCATTTGCAGCGACCAGGTGCATCCTGAAAAACGCGGACGCTGCAAATGCGGGGAAATAAAAGTTTTTTGCTTCTTTTTATTCAAAAAAGAAGGCCTTGCTTGCTTCGCCGATCAGGCCATGGTCACGACCACCGGTACATGGTCCGACGGCGTATCCTCGGCCCGGGCCTGCTTGTCCGGAACAGCGGAGACCAGGCGTTCGGCGACCGTGGGGGAGAGCAGCGCGTGGTCGATGCGCAGGCCGCGGTTCTTGGCCCAGCAACCGGCCTGGTAATCCCAGAACGTGTAGATCGCACCATCTGGTTTCATCGCTCGCACGGCATCGGTGAGGCCGGACCAGATCATCGACCAGTAGCGGGCGCGGGTCTCCGGGCGGACAAGGGCGTCGTCGCTGGGGAGCACGCCTGGCGTGAAATCGATGTCCTCGGGGCAGACGTTGTAGTCGCCGAGCAGGATGAGCGGTTCGTCTTCCGCGAGGAGGGCGGCGGCGCGTGCGGCTAAGCGGTCCATCCAGGCGAGCTTGTAGGCGTAGCCGGTCTCGCCGTTGGAGTTGCCGTTGGGGAGGTAGAGGTTGCCGACGCGCAGACCGGCGAAAGCCACTTCGAGGTAGCGGGCCTGGACGTCGTCGTCGGGCAGGCCGGGGAGGCGGGTCAGGCGTACGTCCAGCGGCGCGCGGGCGAGGGCGGCGACGCCGTTGAAGCCTTTCTGGCCGACGATTGCACTGTGCCAGCCGCGTTCGGCGAAGCTGGGGGGGAAGTTCTGGGTTTCGCACTTGATCTCCTGGAGGACCAGGAGGTCTGGCGTGTTGGCGTCCAGCCAGCGGCATAGGTTGGCTTCGCGGGCGCGTATGCCGTTGACGTTCCAGGTGGCGATCTTCATGCGGGACGCGCCAGACAGGGATGAATATACTTGTGAAAGGGTGCGTCCTCGATTTCAAGGTGCTCCGGGACTGGGTAGGAGTTCACACAATAATCCACCTCCACACAGGAGGCATGTCCGTGCTCATCGACGAAAAGAAGTATGTCAAGCGGGCGGTCGGAGCCTACTTCCCGGAAGTTCGCTTCGAAGATCAACCCAGATCTCCCGGCCGTAACAAGTGAGTTTACCCCCTCAGCTACGGTCAGGTTAAATGTGTTACAGCCGCAAGGACAGCAGCTGGAAATCTTCACATCGTGTAGATGCAGTTTGAGGGCTTCTTCATCAGGAAAGCCAGCTTTTGACACTAGAACCTTTAACCAATAGGCAGCGATACGCTTGTCCGCTTCAGTTGGCTGCCGATCGGTCATAGACGATGAAGTGGCTCATGCATCCGGGCTTGCGCGTGCCCTAGTCGATGGAGAAGCTGGTTCCGCAGCCGCAGGCGCTGGTGGCGTTCGGGTTGCGCACGGTGAAGTAGCTGCCCATCAGCTCGTCGGCGTAGTGCAGTTCGGCACCGCCCAGCAGGTCCAGGCTGGTGGGGTCCACCACGACACGCGCGGGGCCGCGTTCGATGACCAGGTCGTCCGGGGCTACGGTGTCGTCGAGGTCGAACTTGTATTGGAAGCCGCTGCAGCCGCCGGCGAGCACGGCCACGCGCAAGGCGGCCGGGCGGCCTTCTGCGGCGACGATCTCGGCGACGCGGGACAGGGCGCGGTCGGTGACGGAGAAGCTCATGGTCATGGATATAGGCTGGTCGAGGGTGGAAAGGAAGGACGGGCTGCTTGCCTCCGGTCTTCGTCACCATGTCGCTGTCAGGCGCGTTGCAGGGGGCTGAAAGATTTGACGCCAAGAGCGCCAAGAACGCCAAGGAGGAAGGTAGCCTGGCAGCGCGGACCCTTGCTTCTTGGCATTCTTGGCGCGCTTGGCGTTGATAATTATTTCGAGAAGTGTGATTGAAGCGTTCCTGCTTCGCCGCTTGCACCAAGGCTCCAGCTGGTTCTGCCGACGCGGGTGCTGGCAGAACCAGACCGCGCGTCGGTCCAGGCGCCGGAGCAAAGGTTTTTGCTTCTTTTTTTCAAAAAAGAAGTGCTTTCTTCGCCTCCAAATGCCCCTAGCCGAATACGCTGTCCGCGCCGAGACCTCCCGCGGCCGCCTGCATCACGAACCGGACGCGGCTACGCGCAGCCCGTGGCAGCGCGACAGGGACCGGGTGATACACAGCTCCGCGTTTCGCAAGCTGCAGTATAAGACTCAGGTCTTCGTCAACCACGTGGGTGATTTCTACCGCACGCGGCTGACGCACAGCCTGGAAGTGGCGCAGATCGCGCGCTCGATCGCGCGCGAATTGCGGCTCGACGAGGACCTGACAGAGGCGCTGGCGCTGGCGCATGATCTGGGCCATCCGCCGTTCGGCCATGCCGGCGAGGACGCGCTGAACGCGAAGATGAAGCCTTTCGGCGGGTTCGACCACAACGCGCAGACGCTTCGCGTGGTGACGCGACTGGAGTCGCGCTACGCGGCATTCGACGGGCTGAACCTGACCTGGGAGACGCTGGAGGGCCTGGTCAAGCATAACGGGCCGCTGGGCAAGCCGCCGGCGTATATTACAGCGTATAATGCGCGGCAGGATCTGATGCTGGGCACGCATGCGTCGGCCGAAGCGCAGGTGGCCGCGATGAGCGACGACATCGCGTATCACAGCCACGACCTGGATGACGGGATGCGTTTCGGGCTGTTCGGGCCAGCGGACATCGCGCATCTGCCGATCGTGGGCGACGCGCTGGCGGAGGCAAGGCGGGCCAGCCTGGACGTGCCGCCGCAGCGTCTTCGCCACGAGACGATACGGCGTATCATCCATGTCCTGGTGAGCGATTTGGTGGTGGAGACGCAATCGCGCCTGCGGTCCTTGGCGCCGGACAGTGCCGACAGGATCAGGCGGGCGAAGAAGCCGGTGGTCGGGTTCTCGCCGCGCGTGGCGGAGGCGAACCACGCGATAAAGGAGTTTCTGCGGGCGCGCATGTACAGGCATTGGCGGGTGAACCGTATGACGACGAAGGCGCGCCGGCTGACGGAGGAACTGTTCGGTTTGTTACATGCGGATCCTGCCATGTTGCCGGACGGCTGGCGGGCGCAGGCGGGTGAGGGGCAGCCGGCACAGGCGGCGGGCGTCGTGTGCGATTACGTCGCGGGAATGACGGACCGGTTTGCGCAGGAGGAGTATAAGCGGCTGACGGATATTTCGATGCCGGGGTGAGGAAGTAAACAAGGCCTTCTTTTTTGAGAAAAAGAAGCAAAAAACTTTTATCCTCGCGCTTTTGCGGTGCTTCGATTGTCTGGAGGCACACGGCTGCTGCACATGCGGGGCAGCAAAAGTTTTCCGCTTCATTTCTTCAAAAAAGAAGGCCTTGCTTCCTGCCCTGGCCCGCGCCGCCTGCCCGCGCTACGATCCCGCTTATGCGCATCCCCACCACCCTGCTCCCCTTCCTGCTCGCCAGCACCGCGGCACTCGCGGCCGACCCCGCACCTGTCGCCTCACGCGGCGGCATGGTCGTCTCGGCCCAGCGCCTGGCGTCCGACGCCGGGGCGGCGGTGCTGCGCCAGGGCGGCAACGCGGTGGATGCGGCGGTGGCGGTAGGCTACACGCTGGCGGTCACCTACCCGGAAGCGGGCAACCTTGGCGGCGGCGGGTTCATGGTGATCCGGCTGGCAAACGGGCACAGCACGTTCATCGACTTCCGCGAGCATGCGCCGCTGGCGGCAACTGCGAACATGTTCCAGGACGCGCAGGGCCAAGTGATACCAGGCAAGAGCACGGAGGGGTGGGCCTCGGTCGGCGTGCCCGGCTCGCCGGCGGGGCTGGAATACGCGCGGGTGCATTACGGCACGCTGGGCCGCGCCGTGCTGATGGCGCCGGCGATCCACCTGGCCAATTTCGGCTTCCCGCTCACCCAGGGGGACGCCGGCATCTTCCAGGTGGCGACGCCGGCGCTGAAGGCAGACCCCAGCGCAGCGGCCATCTTCCTGCGCGACGGCGCGCCGTTGCAGCCGGGTGACCGGCTGACGCAGCCGGACCTGGCGAAGTCGCTCACGCTCATCAGCCTGCAGGGGCCCGACATGGCGTTCTACCACGGGCCAATCGGCAAGCTGATCGCCGAGGCTGACCACGCCGGCGGCGGGCTGCTGACGCAGGCGGATTTCGCGTCCTACAAGGTGCGCGAGATGGCGCCGGTGCAGTGCACCTATCGCGGCTACACGATTGACTCCTCGCCGCCGCCCTCTTCCGGCGGCGTCACGTTGTGCGAGATGTTGCAGATACTGCAAGGCTACGATCTCAGGAGCATGGGCTTCCATTCGGCCGCGGAGGTGCATGTGCTGACCGAGGCGATGCGCCGCGCCTATGTCGATCGCAACAACCGGCTGGGCGATCCGGACTTCATCGACAACCCGGTGGCCGAGCTGATCAGCCCGGCGCATGCCGCTGAGATGCGCCGCACGATCGAGCCGGAGCGGGCCACACCGACGAGCGCATTGAAAGTGCCTGATGCTGCCAAAGCCGTGGTCAAGGAGGGCCGCCAGACGACGCAGTTCTCCGTGGTGGACGCAGCGGGCAACGCAGTCTCCGTGACCTACACGCTGAACAACTGGTTCGGGTCGGACCGCATGGCGCCGGGCACAGGCATCGTGCTGAACGACGAGATGGACGATTTCACCTCCAAGCCCGGCGTACCAAACATGTTCGGGCTGGTGCAGGGCGTGGCCAATGCGATCGCACCTGGCAAGACGCCGCTCAGCTCGATGTCGCCCACCATCGTCAGCCGCGACGGCAAGCTGGTAATGGTGGTGGGCTCGCCTGGTGGCTCACGCATCATCACGATAACCGCAGAAGCCATCATCAACGTCATCGACCACGGCATGACGGTGCAAGAGGCGATCGACGCGCCGCGCCTACACATGCAGGGCACGCCCGACGTGGTCGAGGTGGAGCGCGGCGCGCTGTCGCCTGACACGCGGGCGCTGCTGGAAAGCCGCGGCTACAAGTTCAAGGACCGGGGCTACTGGGGCGTAGCGGAGGCCATCCTGGCAGGCGGGCCCGCGATCTCGCCCGATGGCGGGTTCGGCGAGGACGGCTACCTGCCGTTGGTCGCACGGCCGGAGCATGGCGCGAGCCTATTTGGCGCGCATGACGTGCGCGGCGGCGCGGGTGCGGCGGTGGCGGCCGACAGCCAGGCGGCGGCCGCGCGATGAGCGAGACGTTCGTCGCGCTTGGCAAAATCGCCACGTTCCGCGAAGTGGTGCCACATAGCGCCGTCCTGACGCAGCCGCCGCGTTTCTTCTTCGGACCGTTCCCCGCCGAGGTCGCCACGCATTACTTCGCGCCGCAGCAGATGGCGGCCGTGGGCGTGTACACCTGCCGCAACGTGGAGCTCAGCGACGGCTACATGATGCACCATGACGGCCGGCCTCTGACTGCGGCCGACTGCAAGGTGTTCCCCAAGCATCTGCAGGAAATCACCGCCGCGCGCGAGGCGGCCTTCAAGGAACGGCCGCGCCGGCGGGTGCCCGGGATCGTGGCCTGCGTGACGTCGCCCGGCTACAAGATCTACGGCCATTGGCTGGCGGAAATCCTGCCCCGCCTCGCGGTGCTGGAAGCGGCAGGCGCACGGCTGGAGAAGCTGGTCTTCCCGGTTGCTGCCGACACCCCGAAATACGGGCTGGAGCTGCTGCATCTCTGCGGCGTGCCGAAGAACCGGATACTGACCTATGGCGCGGACGAGGTATTGCAGCCGGACGAGCTGCTGGTGCCGACGCTGATGCATAACGGCGTGCGCTACGCGCCGCTGCTGGCCGACGCCGCCGCATTGTTCAAGCGGGGCGTGGAAAAGGCCGGCCACAGCCTGGCATCGAGCAGCGCGCCGTCACGCATCTATCTGGCCCGCGCCGGCGGCAACAGGCGGCTGATGAACCGTGAAACGCTGCAGGCGATGGCGGAGGAGGCCGGCTTCACCTGCGTGCAGCCGGAGAAGATGAGCCTGCCGGACCAGATGGCGATGTTCGCCTGCGCGCGCGAGATTGCCGGCGAATACGGCTCGGCGTTCCACACGGCGCTGTTCTCGCCGCCCGGCACCATCGTGTGCGGCCTACGCGGCAGCCTGCAGCATCCCGGGTTCCTGCAGACGGCGATGGGCGAGGTGCTGGATCAGCCTACCGGCTATGTCTTCGGGCAATCCGGCACCGGCAACCAGCCCAGCGACTACACCGTGGATGAACAGCATTTCGCCGATTGCCTGCGCATCGTGTTTGGCGCGCGCGCGAACATTTCCGCGCGCGCGACGGTGCGCCGGAACAAGGAGAAGCCGCCGGAGTTCCCGCCGCCGGACCGGCCGAACTATGTCCCGCCGCGGCGAAAGCTATGGGACGTGCTGGCAAAGCGGCCGGCGTCGCCGGTTGAGCCTGTGGCGCCTGGATCGTTGTTTGAGGGTTTGTTGAAGAGTGAGAAAGAGAAATAATTAAGCAGTTCTTTTTTGGAAAAAAGAACCAAAAAACTTTTGCTCCCCCGCATTTGCAACAGCGAGTTTCACCAGGATCAAACACGCAGGCGGAGAGGGCAGAAGATAAAAGTTTTTTGCTTCTTTTTTTCAAAAAAGAAGGCCTTCCTTTCTTCCTTCTAAGGACACCCAAACTTGGCCGGCCACAGTCACGCAAAGAACGTCATGCATCACAAGGGCGCGCAGGACGCCAGGCGCGCCAGGCAGTTCGCCAAGCTGATACGCGAGATCACCGTGTCGGCGAAACAGGGCCTGCCTGACCCTGCGGCAAACGCACGGCTGCGCGCGGCGGTGGCCACCGCCTACAAGCAAAACATGAGCAAGGACGCGGTGGATCGCGCGATCAAGAAGGCGTCAGGTGCCGCGGCCGGCGACGACTACACCGACGTGCGTTATGAAGGCTACGGACCCTCCGGCGTGGCCGTGATCGTGGAGACGCTGACGGACAACCGCAACCGCACGGCTTCCGACGTGCGCTCGGCTTTCAGCAAGCATGGCGGCGCGCTGGGAGAGACGAACTCGGTCAGTTTCATGTTCCAGCGCATGGGCGTGGTGACCTATCGCGCGGCGGCGGGCAGCGCGGATGACATGCTGGAGGCCGCGATCGAGGCCGGCGCGGATGACGTGGTAAGCACCGCGGAGAGCCACGAGGTGACTTGCGCGACAGAGAGCCTGTTCGCCGTGCGCGACGCGTTGGAGCGGCGGTTCGGAGCGCCGGAGGAGGCGAAGTTTGATTGGCGGGCCGGCACGCTGGTGGCCCTCGATGAAGAGCGCGCGGTCTCCGTGCTGAAGCTGATCGACGCGCTGGAGGAGAATGACGACGTGCAGAACGTGTATGCCAACTACGACATCCCGGAGGAACTCCTGGCGCGCCTGTCGGAGTGAGCACGGTAAGGTTGCTGGGGCTTGATCCCGGGCTACGTTATACCGGGTGGGGAATCATCGAGAGTGACGGCAACCGGCTGCGCCACGTGGCCGACGGGGTGATCGCGACGGACGTCGAAACAGCCGTGCCGGAGCGGCTGCGGGCAATACATGAGGCGTTGCAGGCGCTGATCGCTCTGCACCGACCGCAAGAGGCGGCGGTGGAGGAGACGTATGTCAACCGGAACGGCGCGGCCACGCTGAAGCTGGGCTACGCGCGCGGGGTGGCTCTGCTGACGCCGGCGCTGGCCGGGCTGGTGGTGGCCGAATATGGCGCCAAGACGGTGAAGCGCGCTGTGGTGGGCACGGGAAATGCGGACAAGGTTCAGGTGGCGGACATGGTGCGCCGCCTGCTGCCTGGGGCGGCGCTGCGTCGCGCGGATGCGTCCGATGCGTTGGCTGTGGCGATCTGCCATGCGCATAATCGTGCTACGCGGTTGGTTTACGCGGCGGCGAAGTAAGGAAGGCCTTCTTTTTTGAAAAAAAGAAGCAAAAAACTTTTATTTGCGCTGTCGCGGACTGCTGGGGACAGCCGGGTGTCCGTCGATCGAGACGCGCGGTCATTACAAAAAAGAACTGCTTGCTTGCCTTCCTGGTGCCACACATGATCGCCCTGCTGACCGGCCGCGTAGAAGGGCTGGACGCGTCCAGCTGCGTCATAGACGTTTCCGGCGTGGGCTACCTGGTGCAGGCCAGCACACGCACGTTGGCGGCACTCCCAACGCCACCGGCGCTGGCGCGTGTGTTGGTCGAGACGGTGGTGCGGGAGGATGCGATCCTGCTGTACGGGTTTGCCGACTCTGCAGAGCGGGACTGGTTCCGTCTGCTGACGACGGTGCAGGGGGTGGGTGCGAAAGTCGCTCTGGCGATATTGTCTGCGTTGTCCCCGCGGGATTTGGCCGGCGCGATTGCTTCGGGCGACAGGGGCGCGCTGACGCGGGTGGCGGGCGTTGGCCCTAAGCTGGTGGTGCGGTTGCTGACGGAGTTGCGGGACAGGGCAGGGGCAATGCCGGTGAGTGTCGGGTTTGTGTCGGCCATGGTGGCCGAAGGCGGGTTGGCGGCGGATGCCTTGTCCGCGCTGGCGAATCTCGGGTATCGGCGGCAGGAGGCAGGGCCTGTGGTGGAGCGGGTGCTGGCCGCGCTTGGCAAAGAGGCCGCCCTGGATACGGTGATACGCGACGCATTGCGCGCGCTTTCGCGACAGTGAGGCGAGCCGGACAACGCACGCAAGGCCCTCTTTTTTGAAAAAAGAAGCAAAAAACTTTAGCTCCCCGCATTTCCAGCCTGCGTATTAGTCCAGGAGCACTTGGAAGCTGCAAATGCGGGGTAGCAAAAGTTTTTTGCTTCTTTTTTTCAAAAGAGAAGGCCTTGCTTACTGTCTATAAGTCAGCGCTCCCCAGCGCACAGCAATCGCCTCCGCGACCAACCTACGTCTCGATCCCGCCCGCCGCATAGGCTTTGGCTATCGGCGCCGGATCGGAAAATTCTGCCTCGTAGCTGAACTGCACAGGCATCAACGCCCAGGGCAACGCGCTGCGCGTGAACAACTGCGCAACAGGGCGGAACCAGCGATGATCCTCCAGGCTGCTGGGCCGGACGACGATTATACCCGGCTGGCTCTGCGGCTTCGTGAAAATCCATGTGCCGCAGGCGCCGCACCTGGCATTCGTAGACGGCTTTCCGCTACTTCCCGTCTTTGTCCATTCCTGCGGCGTACCCGAGAGGAGCGTAAACTGTGCCTCGTCGAATGCCATACCCATCGAAAAGGCGCTCGCCGTAAGTGTCTGGCAATCCGTGCAGTGGCAGGCAAAGGTGAACTTTGCAGCGCCCGTTACGCGATAGGACAGAGCGCCGCAGCGGCATTTGCCGTCTCTGTGTGTGGATGTGGCGAATAGGCTCACTGGCAGCTGCCTTCGGGCGGTGGGACGTTTCTCTAGCGGCACGGGCTTCGGCTACCGCCCCGCTATGAAGCAATTCTGCAAGAGAAAGGAAGGCCTTCTTTTTTGAAAAAAAGAAGCAAAAAACTTTTGTCCCGACGCTGTTTCCACGGCCTCGACAGATCTTCGCCACCCAGTGCGTTGATGTAGGCGAAAGGAACAAAAGTTTTCTGGTTTTTTTTTCAAAAAAGGACTGCTTGTTTTCTATAAGGGGCCCGGTCGCCCCTAGAGGCAGTTCGCCTTACTTCGCACCGCCGGCGCTGTCCGTGGTGCCTGTCCCGGCAGGCCCGCCACCTACAGAGGCGCCGGCGCTGGCGCCCGGCTGTGGTCCGGCGCCGCTGGGCGAGGGGCTGCTGCTGCCCGTTGGGCCAGAATGATTATCCGTGCAGCCGGCGGCTGCAAGGGCGAGCACTAAAACGAACCATCGCATGGACTTGTCTCCCTGCGGTTCTTGGACGACCGCGACCGTCAAACAGTCGGGTGGAGCAATGGTTGCGCCAGGGCGGCCCCGAGGCGGGGAAATGGTGCCGGGTGCAGGATTTGAACCCGCGACCTTCGGTTTACAAAACCGCTGCACTAC
>CAXTCL010000062.1:0-17771 GCA_964242035.1 uncultured Acetobacteraceae bacterium
GCTCATCTCCTCGAGGTTCTCGCGCATGATGACGGTGGATTTCACCAGCAGGCCGCTCATGCCTATGGCGTGGGCGCGGTGCTCGCGCGCGGCCTCCACCATGTCCGCCAGCTTCACCTTGATGCCGAGGTTCACAACGCGGTAGCCGTTGTTGGTGAGTATGATGTCGACAAGGTTCTTGCCGATGTCGTGCACGTCGCCTTTCACTGTCGCCAGCACGATGGTGCCTTTCTCCTGGCCCTCGATGCGCTCCATCATCGGCTCCAGATAGGCCACCGCCGCCTTCATCGTCTCGGCCGATTGCAGCACGAACGGCAACTGCATCTTGCCCGCGCCGAACAGCTCGCCCACCACCTTCATGCCGCCGAGCAGGATGTCGTTGATGATGGCGAGCGGCTTGTGCGTCCGCAGCGCGTCGTCCAGCTCCGCTTCCAGCCCCTTGCGGTCACCATCCACGATGCGGTCCTTCAGGCGTCCTTCCACCGTCTCGCTTTTGGCGCGCTTCGTGGCCTCCGTCGCCTTGCGATCGGCGAAGATGGCAAGCAGGCGCTGCAACGGATCGTAGCCTTCGCGCCGCCGGTCGAAGATCAGGTCTTCCGCCACCTCCACCTCCTCGGCGGAGATCAGATGCAGCGGCCGTATCTTGCTGACATGCACGATCGCGCCAGTCATGCCGGCGCGCACCGCGTGATCGAGGAACACGCTGTTCAGCACGGCGCGGGCCGCCGGGTTCAGGCCGAAACTCACGTTGGACAGGCCAAGGATAATCTGGATGTCGGGAAACCGCTCGCGTATCATCCTGATGCCGTCGAGCGTCCACTCCGCCAGCTTGCGGTCGTCCTCGTTGCCGGTGGCGATGGTGAAGGTCAGCGGATCTATCAGCAGGTCGCTCTGCGGCAGGCCGTATTTGTCGCAGGCGAACTCCACCAGGCGGGTGGCGATGCGCAATTTGTCCTCGGCGGTCTTCGCCATACCCACTTCGTCGATGGTCAGCGCGATCACCGCGGCGCCGAACTTCTTTGCCAGCACAAGCCGGTCTGTGGCCGCGCCCTCGCCGTCCTCGAAATTGATCGAGTTGATGATCGGCTTGCCGCCATGCAGCTTCAGCGCGCTCTCGATCACCGGCGTCTCCGTGCTGTCGATCACCAGCGGCACGTTCACCGAATTGGTGAAGCGGCGTATCACCTCGTCCATCTCGTATTTCTCGTCGCGCCCGACAAAAGCCGTGCACACATCGAGCGAGTTGCTGCCCTCGGCCGCCTGCTCGCGCCCCACGCTGACGCAGCCGTCCCAGTCGCCGGCTTCCTGCAACTCGCGCCACTTCTTGGACCCGTTGGCGTTGCACCGCTCACCAATCGAGAAGAAGCTGTTGTCTTGGCGCAAAGGCGTCGCACTGTACAAACTTGCCACCGACGGCACCCAGTAGGATTTCCGCTGAACGGGCGTGGGCCGGAAACCTTCGCCGCGACGCCGCAACATCGCGTCCAGCGCCTGGATATGCGGCACGTCCGTCCCGCAGCACCCGCCAATTAAGTTCAGCCCGTCTTCGGCAACAAAACGCTCCACCCAGCTCGCCATCTCCGCCGCGCCCAGCGGATAGCGCG
The DNA here is from genome assembly GCA_964242035.1 of uncultured Acetobacteraceae bacterium. Classification (GTDB taxonomy): domain Bacteria; phylum Pseudomonadota; class Alphaproteobacteria; order Acetobacterales; family Acetobacteraceae; genus BOG-908. The sequence continues at coordinate 1,605 of CAXTCL010000062.1, forward strand.
TCGCCCCATCCACCAGCTCCGGCAGCCCCGCATTCGGCTGCACACTGATCAGCCCAGGCCAGTTCGCCGACAACCAACGCACATGCTCGGCCATCTCCTGCGGCCCCGTCGCACAGTTCAACCCAATCAGCGGCACATCCAGCGCATGCACAACCGTCGCCGCCGTCGCGATGTCCGGCCCCACCAGCAGCGTGCCCGTAGTCTCCACCGTCACCTGGACAAAAATAGGCGTGTCGCGTCCCACCTCAGCGCGCGCGATCTTCGCCCCGTTCACCGCCGCCTTTATCTGCAGCGTGTCCTGACACGTCTCGATAAGAAACGCGTCCACGCCGCCATCCATTAGCCCGCGGCACTGCTCGGCGAGTCCTGCTTCCAGCGTGTCGTAATCAACGTTGCCCAGCGACGGCAATTTCGTCCCCGGCCCCACGCCACCCAGCACCCAACGGTGCCGCCCGTCGGCAAACTCGTCAGCCGTCTCACGCGCCAGCTCGGCCGCAATACGGTTTATCTCGCGCGCCCGTGCCTCCAGCCCGAACTCGCCCAGCGTGATCGGGCTGGCACCGAACGTGTTGGTCTCCACCATGTCCGCGCCGGCCGCGTAATAGCCACGCGCGATCTCTCGCACCAAATCAGGGCGCGAAAGGCTCAGCACGTCCGTGCAGTTTTCCTGGCCCCAGTAGTCGCGGTCTGTGTCCAGATCCATGCTCTGCACGCGGCTCCCTGTGCCGCCGTCGCACAGGAGGACTTGGTCGCGTAACGCGTCTAGCAGATGGGGTCGGGTCACTGATGAACCTCAGAAAAGGAAGGAAGGCCTTCTTTTTTGAAAAAAAGAAGCAAAAAACTTTTACTACTGACGCTGTTCAAACAGCTTGTTCTGTCCGGCGAGCATCCGCACTGGCGACAGCGAACGGAGCAAAAGTTTTTCGGTCCTTTTTTTCAAAAAAGGACTGCTTGCTTTCTTCACCCTGCCAGATGCGCACCCGCAATTTGCCCTCGTCGCCGGCCGAAACAGGCGCACCGGCCGAAAGCCCGGCGCCCGTAAACAACTCCCGCATGTCCTCGTCGGAAAACCCGGCCACCGTGTGCCCCATTTGCGCCAGCAACGCGCGCTCGCCGTGCGGCGCCAGATCCACCACCACCAGGCGTCCGCCGGGTGCGAGAACGCGCGCGGCTTCCGCCAGCACAAGCGCCGGCGCCTCGGCGTAGTGCAGCACCATCTGCAACACCACCAAGTCGAAAGCCCCATCCGCCAAAGGCAGCGCGCACATGTCGGCCAGGCGGAACTGGCAGTGCGCGAACGCCGCGTCCGCGAGCCGCACGCGCGCCAGCGCCAGCATCGCCCGGCTCGCGTCCACGCCGAGCCCCGCGCCTATCCTGGGCGCCAGCAGCTCCAGCAGCCGTCCCGTGCCGGTGCCCACGTCCAGCACGCGTCCCAGCCGGCCCTCCGGCAGCAGGCTCACCAGCAGCACCTCCACCTCGGCCGCCGGCAGACCGAGCGCGCGCATCTCGTCCCAGTCCGCGCCCTGCCTGCGGAACGTGTCGGACGCGATGCGCGCCCGCTCGGAGAGCACGCGCGCCGCCCCGCGCCGGTCGGCAGCCACCAGCGGATCATCCTGCGGCACGCGGCGCAGCACGTCGCGCGCCAGCCCGCCGGCTTCGCCCTGCGCCAGGGTGAACCAGGCGTTGGCCCCCTCGCGCGCCCGCTCCAGCAGCCCGGCCTCGCACAGCACCCGCAAATGGCGCGACAGCCGCGGCTGGCTTTGCCCGAGCACCTCGCAGAAATCGTTGACGCAGAACGTCCCGCGCGCGGCCAGCGCCAGCAGGCGCAGCCGGGTCGGGTCGGCCAGCGCGCCGAGTATGGGAAGAAGCTGCTCCATCGTCCTTGCATAAATATATAAGGCTAGCTTTATGACAAGTCATGACGACGCTGGACATGCGGGTGCCGCTCCGCTTCACCGACACGGACACGATCGCCGATGGTCAGGCCATTTTCCGCGAAGGCGAGCACTTCACGGATGCCAACGCGCGCCATCCGGCCGGATGTGCCTGCTGCGTCGCCCGCAATCCGGCCGGGGTGGGACTGGCGTTGCTGCTGCAAGACCGGGCGCGGGGCCGGGTGGCGTTCTTCCGCGGGGTGACTGTGGTCACGCGAACGGCTGCGGGGCGGGAGATGGTGCTGGAGGCGCTTCGGAGCGATCCTGTCGCCAGCGCGTGCTTTCGGGTGGAGTAAGAAAGGCCTTCTTTTTTGAAAAAAAGAAGCAAAAAACTTTTGATCCCCCGCCCGCACCGAGGCTCGCCTTAGTCCTGCCGGTACGCGCCTGGCAGAACCAGCCCGCATGCTCGTGCAACTGGGGGAACAAAGTTTTTTGCTTCTTTTTTTCAAAAAAGAAGGCCTTGCTTACTTCCTCGCCGGCACGTCCGCATCCCCCACCCCCAGCGCCCGCTGCATGATCACCACATCCAGCCAACGCCCGAACTTCACCCCGCACGCCCGCATCACCCCCGCGCGCTGGAACCCCAGGCTCGAATGCATCCCGATCGAGCCGATGTTGTCGCTGTCGCCGATTAGCGCCAACATCTGGCGGAAGCCTGCCGCCTCCGCGCGCACGAGCAGCTCGGCCACGATGCCCTTGCCCACCCCCATGCCGCGCACGTCCTCGCGCACATACACGCTGTCTTCCACCGTCCAGTCATAGGCGCTGCGGTGGCGGAAGGCGCCGTAATAGCCGAAGCCCAGAACGCCGGTGGCGTCGCGCGCCACCACCCAGGCGTAGCCGGCGCGCAGTCCCGCCGCGTGGCGTTCGGCCATCGCCTCAATGCTGGGCGGTATCTCCTCGAACGTGCCGGTGCCGGCCAGCACGTGATGCGCGTAGATGGCCTGTATCTCGGGTGTGTCGGCGGGTTCGGCGGTATGGATCGGCACGCGCAGCCTCCGGGTCGCCTCCGATTTAACGACACGCACGCGGAACAGGCCAGCCAGGGCGGCGAAAATTATGCCTCTCTGAACGAACCCGTGGTAAGGAGGGGGTGAGCAAGGCCGCTCAATCCCCGGTTTTCCGGCGCCAAAGCGGCCTGAATGACCTGTTTCAGCCTGATTATCTGCCCAAAGTGACCATCCAGAGGGAACCAAGCGATCGTGTCAGAGACCAGCCTGAACCCTGAAGGCGAACCGCTCCAGATCGAGTCAGAGGCCACCGAGGCGCTGACGCCGACCGAGCTGCGCCTGCGGGCGGTCGTGGCCGCCGCGCGTTTCCACGGCGTCGATCTGGACATGGGCGATTACCGCGGTCCGGCGGCCGAGCCCTATCCCTCGCCGGCCTCCCTGGTCACCTGGCTGCGTGACCAGGGGCTGGTCGCGCGCGCCATGAAGCTGGCCTGGCGCAACCTGTTCCGCTTCAAGGACGCCGCCCCCGTGGTGTTGCTGCTGAAGGACGGCACCGCCGGCCTTGTGGTGGGCGCCGATCCGGCGCGTGACGTGGTGTGGCTGAAGAGCCCGACCTCGCGCGATGTCGAGCCGCCGGTGGCGGTAGATCGCCTGCGCCTGGAGCAGGCGTGGAACGGCGACGTCATCCTCGTCAAGCGCCCGTATGGTCAGACCGAGGGCGAGGCGCCGTTCACGCTTGGCTGGATCTTCGGCAAGGTGCTGGAGGAGAAGACCTTCATACGCCAGATCAGCTACGCCTCCGTCGTCCTCTCCGCGCTCACCATTATTCCCGCGCTCATGGTCATGGCGGCGATCGACCGCGTGCTCGAATACAACTCAATGTCCACCTTCGTGCTGCTGGTCAGCCTGATGGGCGTGATGATGTTCTTCGAGATGGTGCTCGGCTGGGCCCGCCGGGAGCTGATCCTGGTGATGTCCGCCAGGCTGGACGTGAAGCTGAACCTGCAGGTGTTCGGCCGGCTGCTGGCGCTGCCGCTGGATTTCTTCGAGCGCAGCCAGGCCGGCGAGACGATCTCCCGCCTGCGCGAAGTCTATCGGGTACGCGAGTTCCTGACAGGCAAGCTGCTGTTCACCTTCCTGGACGGCTTCACGCTGATCGTGATGCTGCCGTTCATGTTCTACATGGAGCCGACACTGGCCTGGGTGTCGATCGCGGTGGCCGGCCTGATCGCGATCATCATCATGGTGTTCCTCCGTCCTGTCGGCCAGCTCATCGCCCAGGCGATCCAGGCCGAGCACAAGAAGGGCGCGGTGATGTCAGAGACGGTGTACGGCATACGCACCGTGAAGTCCCTGGCGCTGGAGCCGCAACAGAAGATCATCTGGGACGAGCGCGTGGCAGATGCAGGGCGCTGGCGCCTGGCCGCCGGCCGCCTGGGTAACTGGCCGCAGACGCTGATCGACCCGCTGCAGACCTTCATGTCGCGCGGCGTGGTCCTGTTCGGCACCTACCTGGCCCTGGAGAACGACACCACGATCGACAAGGGCGGCCTGATCGCCTTCATGATCCTGTCCGGCCGCGTGGCCTCTCCGCTGATCGGTTTCGCCCGCCTGATGGAGGATTTCCACGAGGTGCGCACCGCGGTGGGCCAGATTGCCAGGGTGCTGAACAACCCGACGGAGACGCGCGCGCATAACGACGGCATGCGGCCGAAATTCGAGGGCCAGGTGACGTTCGAGGACGTGACCTTCACCTACCCGCTCGGCCAGCGCCCGGCGCTGAACAAGATCAGTTTCTCCATCCCGCCAGGCACCATGCTTGGCCTCGTCGGACGGTCCGGCTCCGGCAAGTCCACGATCACCCGCCTGCTGCAGGGCATCAACCGCGAGTACTCCGGCGCGGTGCGCATTGACGGCGCGGAGCTGCGCGAGATCAACCTCAGCCATCTGCGCCGCAGCTTCGGCGTGGTGCTGCAGGACAACTTCCTGTTCCGCGGCACCATACGCGACAACATCACCGCCGGCCGCGCCGGGCTTACTTTGGAGGACGCGGTGCGCGCCGCCCGCCTCGCCGGCGCCGAAGAGTTCATCGAGCGCATGCCGCAGGGCTACGACACCTGGATTGAGGAAGGCTCGGCCAACATCTCCGGCGGCCAGCGCCAGCGCCTGGCGATCGCGCGCGCGCTGATCACCAACCCGCGCATCATGATCCTGGACGAAGCCACGTCCGCGCTGGACCCGGAGAGCGAGGCGCTGGTCAACGCCAACCTCACGCGCATCGGCAAGGGCCGCACGATGGTCATCGTGTCCCATCGCCTGTCCAGCCTGGTGAACTGCGACCTCATCATGGTTCTGGATCGCGGCGCCGTGATCGACGTCGCCCCGCATGACGTGCTGCTGGACCGCTGCTCGGTCTATCGCCTGCTATGGAACCAGCAGAACCGTCACATCGACCCGGTCCGCGCGGCCGCCGCCCTGGCGCAGGGAGAATAGACCATGTCCGTCACCACCACCCAGCCCACCCGTCCGGGGCCAGGCGCACCTTCCGGCAAGCCGGCCGGCAAACCGGGCTTCCTGTCGCGCGGCCGCGGCACCGCGGCCGTCCGCGACGGCACGCCGCAGGAGATGCTGGAGTTCTACTCGCCGTCGATGGCGCTCTCGAACGTGCCGGCCAAGGCTATTGCCCGCAACACCGTGTATCTTATCAGCACCATGGTGCTGACCATCTTCGTGCTGTTCGCCGTCATTAACATCGACCGTATCGTGATCTCCCAGGGCAAGGTGATCTCGATGACGACGGAGGACGTCGTCCAGCCGCTCAACACCTCCATGGTCAAGACGATCGCCGTCTCTGTTGGCGACGTGGTGCATAAGGGCCAGCTCCTGGCCCAGCTCGACCCCACCTTCACCCAGGCGGACAACACTGCCGCACTTGACCAGGTGGACCGCTATTCCACCGAGATCGACCGGCTGAACGCCGAGAACAAGCAGACCCAGTATCATCCCAGGCAATTGTCGCCTGGCGCCCTGGTGCAGGAGGGCATCTTCGCCCAGCGCGCCTCCGCCCGCGAGGCGGAACTGCGCTACTACCAGGGCCAGATAGACGCCCAGCGCGCCCTCCAGGCGCAGGCGGACGCCGACATACGTCAATACGCCAAGGAGACCGGCGTGGCGGGGGACGTAGAGAAGATGCGCGTCCAGTTAGAGCACGACCAGGTCGGCAGCCGGATCGATACCTTGTCTGCCGTTAATGCCAGGCTAGAGGCCGAGCGCCAGGTGCTGACCAGCGTGCAGCAATCGGAGAATGCGCGTCAGACGGTGGGCGCGCTGAAGGGCCAGCTGGACAACTACAACCAGCAATGGTTCGCCGACGTGTCGCAGACCATCACCAGCGACGCCGTGCAGCTTGCCCAGTACAGGGACCAGCTCGAGCACGCCGCGCTGAACAACAAGCTGATCGACCTGCGCGCCCCTGAGGACGGCACGGTGCTCTCGCTCGCCTCGGTGTCTGTGGGTTCGGTGCTGCAGGCCGGCCAGACCTTCTTCACCCTGGTGCCGCTCAACGCGCCGCTGGAGATCGACGTGCAGGTGACGGGTGACGAAGCAGGCTTCGTTACCGTGGGCCAGCCGGTCGACGTCAAGTTCCAGACCTTCCCGTCCATGGAGTTCGGCGACGGGCACGGCTCGGTCCGTCTTGTCAGTTCGGACACCTTCCTGACTGGCAGCCAGTCCGGCAACGCCTCCACCGGCGGCAGCGCAGGCACCACGTCGAACGCCGTGTTCACCGGTCAGACACCAGGCAGTCCGTATTTCAACGACGTGCGCGTCACGCTGGATCGTCTGGCCCTCAAGCACGTGGCGCGCGAGACACGCATCGTACCGGGCATGCCCGTGGAGGCCGACATCAAGGTGGGCTCGCGCACGATCTGGGAATACCTGCTGGAGCGCGTGTTGCCGATCTTCCAAGAAGGCATGCGTGAGCCGAGCTGAGGACAAAGATTGCGACTCTATGCGAGCCTGACGTGTTTTCTATACAAATCTGCAACAGATCGGTGGTAAATCCCGGCGTGGGTGCATCCTACGCCTGGCTGCACCTTCCTTTCGCGCCAGCCCAGGGGTAATCTTCGCAGCGTATTAAGGCGGGGCGTATCCAAGGCGGGCGCCAAACAGCAGTGCAGGACCGACGACACGTATGCTGACGCTCATCGACCGCATCGTCTCGGCAGGATCGCCCGCCGCAGCCCTCAAGCGCGCCATCCAGCTCGATGAGGCCGGCCAGCCGCGCCGCTCCTTCACCCTGTTCAGCCGCGCCGCCCGCGCCGGTCTGCCCGAGGCGCAGTTTTGGGTCGGTCGCGCGTATCTGAAAGGTGCCGGCGTTCCGGTCAGCCGACGCGACGGTGCGGCCTGGCTGGAGCGGGCGTCCCAGGCCGGTTGGGTTGAGGCGCAGACGTTGCTGGCGACGCTCTTCCTCTACGGTTTGGCCGGCAAGGGCAGCAAGGCGGCGCCAGGCAGCCCGCTGTTCATACGTGGCGTCACGCCCACCGCGGACGAGCCGGATTTTCCTGCCGCCCTGAAATGGGCGCGCCGGGGGGCAGAGGGCGGCTCACCCGAGGCGCAGGCGCTGCTCGGCTACATCCTCACCTCAGGCCCGGACGAGCTGCGCAACCTGGAGGAGGCCGACCAGTGGTACGAGCGGTCCGCAGCGGCGAACTGCCCGCAAGGATATCTCGGCCGCGGCCTGTCCCTGCTACGCTCCGCCGCGGATCATGACGGCCATGCCAATGCCGGCCTCTCGCTGAGAAAGGCCGCCGACGCCGGCCTGCCGACGGCGCTCTATCTGCTCGGCGTGATGCACGAGCGCGGCGCCGGTATGCCGGCCAGCCTCGAGACGGCCGCCTCTTACTACAAGCAATCGGCCGAGAAGAACGTGCGCAGCGGCCAGGCGCGCTGGGGCCTGGCGCTTCTGGAAGGCCGCGGCATCCCGCGCAACGCCGTCGAAGGCGAATCCTGGCTGCGCCGCGCCGCCAATGCCGGCGACCGCGAGGCCGCCGCCCTGGTGGGTGACATCTACGCCCGCGGCGGTGACCTGCCGCCGAACTACGCCGAAGCCGCCATCTGGTACAACCGCGCCGCCGAGGCCGGCCACGCCGCCGCCGCCCGCGCGCTGGGCCTGCTGTTCCTCACCGGCGCCGGCGTGCACCGCGACCCAGAGGAGGCCGGCCGCTGGTTCCGCCGCGCCGCCGAGGGCGGAGACCGCCAGGCCCAGGCCGACCTCGCCAACCTGCTGCTCTCCGGCAGCGGTTCGGACGAGGACGGCCAGCGCACGCGCGAATTGTTCGAGCAGGCCGCCGGCTCCGGCGACCTGGTGGCCGCGTTCAACCTCGGCGTCTGCCTCGCCGAGGGCGTGGGCGTTGAGCGCGATGACCGCCGCGCCATACTTTGGCTGCGCCGCGCGGCGGACGGGGTGGTGAACGCGCAATACTGGTACGGCCGCATGCTGGCCGAAGGCCGCGGCGTGGAGGCCGACCCTGCCGAGGGCCGCATTTGGATCGCCCGCGCTGCCGCCTCCGGCATGCTGGACGCCCAGGTGGCGCTGGCCGAGATGTCGCTGAACGGCAACGGCGGCGTGAAGGACCATGACGAGTCGCTGCGCCTGTTCCGCACGGCGGGCGAGCAGGGCCATGTGGGCGCGATGTTCGCGGTCGGCGCCATGCTGGGCGGCGGGCACGACGTGCTGGAGGACCGGGCGGAGAGCCGCCGCTGGTACAAGCTGGCCGCGGAAAAGGGCCATGCGCATGCGCAGATGATGCTCGGCCGCTTCCTGGCGCGTGGCCTGGGCGGCGACGCCGACCCGCGCGAGGCGCGCGTCTGGCTGGAGCGGGCGCGCGCCAGCGGGGTGGAAGAGGCGAGCTATGATTTGGAGCGTCTTAGCCCTGAGCTTCGGGCGGCGGTGCCGTAGGCTACGGAAGCAAGGCCTTCTTTTTTGAAAAAAAGAAGCAAAAAACTTTTGTCCCCGCGCCTGCACCACGGCGCGTGCCGGTTCTGCCAATGCGCTTCCTGGCAGAACCAGGCCGCACGTTGATGCCGGCGTGGGAGCAAAAGTTTTTTGCTTCTTTTTTGCAAAAAAGAAGGCCTTACTTGCTTCCTTGACCTACCGTCAGGACGACCCCGCCCCACTCCGTCGTCCCAAGCCCGACCTAGACTCCCGCCCCGCCCAAGCCCGCGCGCAGGACGCCTGGCAGCGTGGTGAGGCAGGCGACCTGGCCTGGCTTGACCGCGCGCACCGCCGAGCCCCCTCCGACCAGAATCTACGTTTCCAGCTCGCCTTCCGCCGCCTGCAATCGGGCAATGCCGCCGGCGCTGCCCCGCTGTTCGAGGACATGGCGCGCCGGTTCAACGTCAGGGAATGCTGGTCCGGCCTGGCCGCCAGCCTCCTCGCCCTCGGCCACGACGAAGCCGCGCGTGCGGCGATACACACGGCTTTGTCCCGCTTCGAGGCCGATCCCGGCCTGATCCGCCTCGCCGGCCGGGTGGCCGGCGCTGCAGGCTGGTGCGGCCTGCGGGCCGATGGCGTCCTGCTCACCAGCCTGGCCGACGCGCCCGGACTTGAAGTGCTGCTCGACGGCGTGCTCGCTGTGGCGGGGGCCGACCATGTCGGCAACCGGCACCTGCCGGAAGGCTGGCGGGATGCAGCGCGGCTGGAGGTTCGCGCCGGCGGCCACACGCCGCTAGGCAGCCCGATCGACCTGGCCGCGATCACGCGCGTCGAGGGTTTCGCCGAGCGGCACGGCGACACGGTGTCCGGCTATGCCTGGCAGCCAGCTTCGCCCGGGCAGGATCCTGTGCTGCTGATGTTTTCGGAGGCCGGCACGATCCTGGCGCGCGTGACCGCCACGGCACCGCGTGACCAGGTGCACGGAGCAGCACCGCTCGCCCGTCCGCGTGCCTTTACCTGGGGTGCCCCGCCTGGCGTCACCGTCCGCGTGACCGGCCCGGACGGGCGGGACCTGCTGGGCAGCCCCCTGCCGCCGGCCGCACCCGATGCGCTCCCGCCGCCCCAGCCCGGGCTCGCCCGCATGCCGGATGCCAGCCTGGCGGCGGACGTCATAGTCCCGGTCCATCGTGGCCTGCGCGAGACGCTGGCCTGCATCGAAGCCGTACTGGCCACCATCGCCGCACCGGACCGGCTCGTGGCCGTCAATGATGCTTCGCCGGAACCCGCTTTGGTGGCCGCGCTGACTAGCCTGGCCCAAGACGGCCGCCTGGTCCTGCTGCACACCCAGCCAGGCGCCCGCGGCTTCCCTGCCGCGGTCAACGCCGGCCTGCGCGCCGCGTCCGGCCGGCACGCGGTGCTGCTGAACAGTGATACGCTGGTGGCCCACGGCTGGCTGGACACGCTGCGCGCCGCCGCCTGCAGCGCGCCCGACATCGGCACCGCCACCCCGCTCTCCAACGAGGCGAGCATATTCAGCTACCCCGATGCCTCCGGCGGCAATCCCCCGCCCGACCTGGCAGCCACGCAGCGCCTGGCCGCGCTGGCCGCCGAGGCCAATGCCGGAAGGCTGGTCGATGTGCCCACCGCGCACGGCTTCTGCATGTTCCTGCGCGCGGATTGCCTGGCCGAGACCGGGCTGTTCGACGAGCGGACTTTCGCCCAGGGCTACGGCGAGGAGAACGACTTCTCCGAACGTGCCCGCGCGCTGGGCTGGCGTCACGTCGCCGTGCCGTCCGTCTTCGTGGCCCATCTGGGCGGCGTGTCGTTCGGCGGCGCGCGGGAGGACCTGCTGCGGCGCAACCTGGCCATCCTGGAAGCGCGCCATCCGGCGTATCGCGCCAAGGTCGCGGCGTTCCTGGCGGCCGACAGCCTGGCCAGCGCGCGCCGGCGTCTGGACGCCGCGCGCTGGCTTGCCCGCCCGCCACAGGAGGGCGGAAGCGTCCTGCTGATCACCCACAACATGGGCGGCGGCACGGCGCGTATCGTCGCCGAGCGCGCCGCCGCCCTCCGGGCACAGGGTCACGTTCCGGTGGTGCTGCGCGCCACCGACGGCCTGTGCGAAGTGGGCGACGCGGAAGGCGACTTCCCCAATCTGGCCTACGCCCTGCCGCACGAGCTGGGTCCGCTCGCCCGCCTGCTGCTTCCCGGCCGTCCGGTGCGCGCCGAACTGCACCATCTGCTCGGCCATGACCACAGCGTGATGGCCCTGCTGGCCACGCTCGCCATCCCCTACGATGTCTGGGTGCACGATTACGCCTGGTTCTGCGCGCGCCTCTCTTTCGTCACCGGCGAGGGCCGGTTCTGCGGCGAGGCCGACACGCGCCAGTGCCGGGCGTGCCTGGCGCAATGGGGCCGCGGCATAGACGACCCGGTCTCGCCGGCCAGCCTGCGCCGGCGCAGTGCGGCCGATTTCCGCCGCGCCGCCGCGGTGATCGTGCCGTCCCACGACGTGGCCCGACGCGTCGCCCGCCACGTGCCCGGCGTGGTCCCGACCGTGCGCCCCTGGGAGGCAGACCCGCCTTTCGCGCCGCCGGCCCCGGTCCCCCGCGCCGGCCGCCTGCACGTGGCGGTGGTGGGCGCCATCGGCGTGGAGAAGGGCGCGGGCGTCCTGCTGGCCTGCGCGCAGGACGCGGCGTCGCGCGGCCTTGACCTCTTCTTCACCGTCATCGGCTACACCGTCGACGATGACGCCCTGCTTGCCACCGGCCGCGCCTTCATCACCGGCGAATTCACCCGCGCCGAGGCGGCAGACCTGATACGTGCGCAGGGCGCGCACATGGCGTTCCTGCCCTCCGTCTGGCCGGAGACCTGGTGCTACGCGCTGACCGACATCTGGCACGCGGGCCTGTCTGCCGCGGTGTTTGACATCGGCACACCGGCGGAGCGGGTCCGCGCGAGCGGCCGCGGCTGGGTGCTGCCGCTGGGCCTGCCCCCGGCGCGGCTCAACGATGCCCTGCTGCGCCTGTCTGGCGGAAGCTGAAACTTTTTGCCTCCCTGTTGGAAAGAAACCCTTTCTTCCCGCCCAAAGCCGCCGGATAACGCAACCCAAAGCCGGAGCTCGATGATCCCAAGTGAGTGACCAGAAACCCCAAGGCCAAAAAGTCGTCACCGAACTGAAGGCGTCGGCCAACGTGATGACGCTGGAGGCCGGTCTCTACTGCGTCTTCAATGCGCCGGGCAGCGCCTTGCCCGACCCGGGCACCGGCCTGCCGGGCGTGCGCGTGTCCGTGCCGCCGGGGCCGGCGTTCCGGCCGGAATCGGTGACCATAAGCAGCTTCCGCGACGATGGCTGGCTCGGCGGCTGGAACGGTGCGGCGCTGGTGCGCGTGACGCGCGGGCCGGCGCAGATACTGGTGACGATCTACCAGGCGCCGAACAGCACGGGCGAGGCGCCAAAGCTGCAGATCCTGCGTCTGGCCGAAGCTGCCGGCCTGCCGCCGCTCGGGGGCGCGCCGGGGGTACCGCAAGGAGGGGCACCGCAGCCGCAGCAGGCCCGGCCGGCGCCGGCGGCCGCAAACGCGGCGCCAGCCAGCCCTGCCCAGCCGGCACGTCCCGCCGCCGCGGCGGCCCCGCAGAACACGCCTGCCGCCGCCGCGCAGTCCGACACGGATGCGGCCCGTGCGGCCGAGATCGTGGCGCACGTGCAGGGCCGCGGCGACGTGCTGACCAAGCTCGGCGAGTGGATGGGCAAGCCTGACAGCCGCGCCTGGATCGAAGGCTTCGCAGTCTCGCCCAAGGGTGCGGTGGGTCCAGGCGACGTGGAATACCAGGCGGTGCTGGGCCGCGGCTGGCTCAGCCCGTGGGCGGAAGGCGGCCAGTATTGCGGCAGCCGCGGCATGAGCCTGCCGATACTTGGCCTGCGCATGCGCCTGCGCGGCGAGGCGGCCGAACGGTTCGACTGCGTGTTGGAAGCCAGCTTCGTCGATGGCACGAAAGTGGGCCCGCTGGATAACGGCGAGCCCTGCCAGGCGGAGAGCATGTCGCCGCTCGAGGCGTTCCGTATCCAGTTGATCGAGCGTGGCGCGCCGGCCGCGGCGAAGCCGGCGCGGCCCGCGAAGGCGAAGCCTGCGCCGAAGGCGACGCGGGGGAAGAAGTAAGCAAGGCCTTCTTTTTTGAAAAAAAGAAGCAAAAAACTTTTGGTCCCTGTCGGCGGGTGGTGAAACACGCGCCGACAGGGAGCAGAAGTTTTTTGGTCCTTTTTTTCAAAAAAGGACTGCTTGCTTCCTTTCACCCATGAAATACCTCTTCCTCCACCAGAACTTCCCCGCGCAGTTCCTGCATTTGCTGCGCCACCTGGCTGAGCAGAACGCCCACGAGCTGCTGTTCATTACCGAAGCGCAGCGCAACCAGATCGCCGGCGTGCGCAAGGTTGTGCGCGCCGTGCCGGACGCGAAGGCCGCGCCGCACTGGCACCCGATGGCGCGCGACCTGGAAATGGCGCTGCTGCGGGCGGACAGCGTGGCGCGCACGGCGGAGAACCTGAAAGCGCTCGGCTTCACGCCAGACATCATCATCGGCCATCAGGGCTGGGGCGAGATGCTGCACGTGAACGACGTGTGGCCGGACGCCCCGCTGCTCGGCTACCACGAGTTCTATTACAACCTGCACGGCTATGATGTGGGCTTCGACCCCGAATTCCCGCCCGCGCCTGACATGGCCGCGCGTATCAGGACGAAAAACGCCGTCAACCTGATGGCGCTCTCCAACCCTGGGCTGGGGCAGACACCCACGGCATTCCAGCACAGCACCTATCCGGCCTGGGCACGCGAGAAGATCCACGTGCTGCAGGAAGGCGTGAACCTGGACGTCTGCAAGCCGAACCCGGATTTGCGCCGCCGCACGGTGACGCTGGGCGGCTACAAGGTGAAACCGTCGGAAAAGCTGGTCACCTACGTGGTGCGCGACCTGGAGCCGTATCGCGGCTTCCACGTGTTCATGCGCAGCCTGCCGCGCATACTGGACGCACGGCCCGACACGCGCGTCATCCTGGTGGGCGGCGACGGCGTGAGCTACGGTGCCAAGCCCACGAAAGGCACCTGGCGCGAGCACATGCAGGACGAGTTGCGCGGCAAGCTCGACATGAGCCGTGTGCACTTCGCCGGCCGCGTGCAATACGAGACCTACGTCAAGCTGCTGCAGCGCTCGGACGCGCACGTGTATCTCACTTATCCTTTCGTCGCCTCCTGGTCCCTGCGCGAAGCGATGTCGGCCGGCTGTGCGCTGGTCGTCAGCGACACCGCGCCGGTGCGCGAGTTCGTCACCGACAATGTGAGTGGGCGCCTGACGCCGTTCCTGCAGCCGGACGCGATCGCGGACCATGTGCTGGAGATGCTGGAGGATACCAAGATGGCGGCGCGGTTGCGTGCGGGCGCGCGAGCCTGGGCGGAGGCTAACCTGGATATGGGCGTGTACATATCAAACTATGAAAAGCTAATTGCCCGGGCAGTGAGGGGGTAAGGCCAGGAAGCAACTCGGCTGTCGCGGGCTTTCGACTGATGTGGCATAGGCGACTTCACGTTCGCTGCATTCCGAAGCGGGTGCAGCACATACAACAAAAATAAGGGACGCCTCAGGCTTTCCACCATCTTGCGGAAAACGATAGGGTCACGCCCCGGAGCAGTTGCAGCCGCTTGGGCTTGTTGTCCTGGGCGTGGCCTGCTGTAGAAACCACAGGATGAGAGTACCGGCTCCGGACGCCATCTACACAGCGTCCGACTTGAACGTAGCATATTCATAGGGCCGGCTACTTTGTTTCGGAAGCACGCCGCAATGGCTGCGCTTCAGTGAATATATTCCGGTGGCTAAACTCCGCCGGCGAGGAAAACGTCAGGAACTCGCGCATGCCTTCGGCGGAGGATTGTGTGGTGAACCACGGATCGGGCAGGAAGCGGCACGGTTCCCCCGCCCATTCGGGCACGACCGGCAGCCTGTATCGTTTGGCCAGATACTCGCAGATGGCACCCAGCAGAGCGTCCGTCCGAGCGTTGCAGATACGCGCCGGCGTCTGTTCCAGCATGGCGAGTCTTTGGTCGGTTGGCGCGCCATAGAACGCGTCAAGGAACTCTGGGATTGCGATCTCGGTCGCGATACCGCCGGTGATCCGTTCGGCTACGTCAGCGAGGGTATTTGGGCGCGCCATCCTCTGCTCCTCCTTCCGGCCAGATGTGTTAGAGGAAAAACCGTTCGCGTTCCGGTGCCAGTGCGGAGCGTGGAAAGAACCGCGCGAGAATGGCGATCGCCTCATCGATGCCGCCAACTCGCGCGGCCGTCAGCAAGGCGCGAATGTCCTCGACTTCCTGCGCACCTTTGGCGGGATCATTGATACGCATCGCCTTGAGTTTGAGCGCCAGCATGTAGTCGAGCGACGGTACGCTCACCCGCAATCCGGGCTCGCCCTCCCGCGGATATGTGCCGAATTCGACATGGTCGGACGCGCGGCTGGCGAGCGGGCTCAGATGGAACTGCACGGCGTCGTTCAGCCAGTCGGGCGACCAGTAATTATCGTCGGCTATCGCCGCCACCGCGTCGGACAGCCAGCCCGGCCAGGGTGTGTCGAGGGCGGCGATGTCGACGTCTTCCGTGGCGAAGCGGAAAGTGCTGGCAAGCATTAGGGCCGAGCCACCATAGACGGCGATGTCCAGCATGGTGCCGTGTTGGGCAGCCGCACGCCCGATACGCTCGAACGCCGCGACCAGAGCCTCTTTGCCGAACTGCTTTGCCACGTCGCCAACTCTATCATCGAGCTGTCCAGAGTCCCGCAGCGGATATCTGACCAGCCGCCGACAGGGAGCAAAGGTTTCTTGCTTCTTTTTTCAAAAAAGAAGGCCTTGCTTTCTTTCCTTCCCCCTGCCTAAAACCGGCTCCCCTGCCACAGCAAGGCAATGCTGCGGCTATGCTCGCCCAACGCGAGCCCACCAGCCATAGGGACCACACATGCCACTATACGAAACCGTGCTCATAGCGCGGAACGACGTGACGCAGCAGCAGGTAGAAGCCGTAGCCGACACCATCGCCACCCAGCTAGAGGCTGACGGCGGCACGGTGGACAAGCGCGAATACTGGGGCCTGCGCTCGCTGTCCTACCGGATCAAGAAGAACCGCAAGGGCCATTACATGCTGTTGGGCCTGAACGCCCCGCCGGCCAGCGTGAAGGAGATCGAGCGCCAGCTCGGCTTGAACGAGGATGTGCTGCGTTTCATGACCATACGCGTGGACGAGATCGACGAGAATCCGTCCGCCATCCTGGCGCGCAAGTCCGACGACCGCGAGCGCAGCTTCCGCGGGCCCA
>CAXTCL010000063.1:0-17451 GCA_964242035.1 uncultured Acetobacteraceae bacterium
TTTCAAAAAAGGACTGCTTGCTTTCTATGTGTCACCCTTAACGCGGCTTGGTTTCAAGTTTCAGCTTTTCGAAAAGAACGAGTTCGGCTTCCTGCCTTGCAGATCACATAAGGAAGCAGCGCCTGCCTTACTCCGGCGGCACAGGAGAACACGCCACGGTCGCCGCCCGCGCCAGCACGACCATGCGCCGCGCGGCCACGCCCGCACCCGCCATCTCCCCGGCCACGTGTGACAGAAGCGGGCTGGAGAGCAGCGCGTGCGTGGCCGTGTTCACCGCCACTTCGGTGCCGACGACCGCGCCGGCCGACAGCGCCGTGCGGCGCAGCAGCCCGAGCGTGGCGAGCAGGCCGGGACGCAACCCGTGCAGGGCAGCCACCTGGCGTATCAGCCGCAACCCGCGCCAGGCGACGAACAGCGCGGCCAGGCCAGGGGGAGGCATGGCGGCCACGCCTGCCAGTGATTGCAGGGCCGCGGTACGGCCCAGCGCCTCGGCCTCCGCGCGCAGGGACGCGGCGGGCCCGGCGCGCAGCAGAGCGAGAATCGCGTCTGGGTCGTTGACCGCGTCGACCGCCGGCAGCAGGGCGGGGCCTTCGGGCAGCTCGCGCAGCCATTCGCGCGCGGCGCTGGCGCGGGCGACGGCGTCCTGGCCGGCAAGTGCGGCGCGCAGCCGGTCCACGCTGCGCAGGGCGGAGAGGGCCGCCCATTCGCGCCAGAAGCCAAGGCCGATCATGCCGAAGCCGGTGGCTGCGATGCCGGCCGCGGCACCGCCGAGAAAGGCGCTGCGGGCGAAGGTCTCGGCCACCAGGTTGCCGGCCTCCAGCGCTGCGCTACCGAGCACGAGGATGCTGGCACCGCCGAGCACGAGGGCCGGCATGGCCCAGGGGCGCCGGGCCACCGGCGCCAGCTCCACGACCGGCAGCGCCACGACGGGCTCCAATCTTGGGGCAGGGAGTTCTTCGGTCTCGATGCGGGGGGCGGGATAGGAGCTCACGATATATCGTCCAGCAGGAAGGCGAGCAGAGCGTCCAGGCCGACGTTCGGCACGCCGAGGCGGCCGGCTTCCGGCAGGCGCATCGGTTCGAACTGCGGCAAAGCGAGGAAGGGGTGGGACCAGAAATCGCCCTCCGGCGGGCGGTCGGGCACCTCGCCTGGGTAGGAGCGCGTCATCGCCTGCTGGCCGAGCACGCGGCCGCGCACGGCGCTGACCGGGCGGCCTTCCAGGGTCCAGACGAAATCTTCCGTGCAGCGGACTGACGCGATGGCGAAGTGGCCACTGCGCACGCCTTCCGCGCCTGGCGGCATCGGCGTGAGCGCGCGCATCAGGGCGGCCAGGTTGCCGCGCTGGCGCTCGGCTACGTGATCCGCCTTGGTGGCGGCGAAGGCCACGCGGGAGATGATGCGCGGCGGCAATTGTAGGCTGGCCAGCGCGCCCATGGCTTCCAGCCAGGAGAACTCCCAACGCAGCGAGCCCGACGCGGCGGAGAGGGCGGCCTGCATGTCCGCAAACGCGGCTTGGCCGGCGTGCAAAGCGGTCAGCACGTCGGCCAGGATCACCAGGCGGTCCACGTTGGCGAATAGCGGCGAGGCGAGCTCCCGGCGGACGGCGGCGAGGTAGGCGTCGTAGCGTTCGGCGAGCAGGGCGGTGAGGCTGCCCTGGCCGGCTGCGGGGAAGAAGGAGAGCCAGGGCGCTTCGGGGCCCGGCGCCGGCATCAGGTGTCGGCCGGGTTGCAGGAAAGCGAGGCCCTGGTCGCGTAGTTTGCCTAGCATCTCGCGGTAGAGTCGCGTGCCGGCATGGGCGAGCGACTCGTCGGCGGCGGCGCGGGCGGCCAGCGCGCGGGTGAAGGCCAGGAAGGGCGCGGTGATGGCGGCGATGCCCGGCGCCTCCAGGCGGCGCAGCGTGGCGGCGGACCATTGCGCGTAGGTCTGCGCCAGCATTGGCAGGTCGATCAGCCACTCGCCGGGGTAGTCCAGGAACTCAAGCCGCACGTGGCGCGCCGGCAGCACGCCGCGAGGGATGCTGGTGGTTAGCGCCAGCAGGGAGACGGCGTCCGTGCGCTCCGGCCATGCGGGCGGGTCGGCGGCCAGGCGGGCGAGATGGCGCGCCTGGTCGAAACGCGGCACGTCACCGGCGCCGAGCGGCGCCAGCGCCCAGCGGCGGGCCAGCAGGTTGGCCGCCGCCGAGGTGAGGAACGCCGTCTTGCCGGCCCGCGACAGGCCGGTGACGCCAATGCGTAACGTGGTGGTGGCGAACGGCCAGGCCTGGACGCCGGCATAGGCGGCCTGCTGCAGCGCCCCGCCCAGGCCGCCTAGCAGGCTCATTTGCGCTCGATAAGCTCGATCTTGTAGCGGTCCGGGTCTTCCACGAACGCGATAACCGTGGTGCCGTGCTTTACCGGCCCTGCCTCGCGCACCACGCTCCCGCCACCTTTGCGCACCGCTTCGCAGGCGGTCGCCACGTCAGGCACACCGACGGCCAGGTGGCCGAACGCGCTGCCCAGGTCGTAGGGGCCCTGCTGATCCCAGTTGTAGGTCAGCTCCAGCTCGGCCTGGCCCTCGGCGTTGGTGGCGTAACCCATGAACACCAGCGTGTAGCGGCCGGCGGTGACTTCGTTGCGGCGCAGCTCCTTCATGCCGAGGAGGTTGCGGTAGAAGGCGATGCTGGCGTCGAGGTCGGTGACGCGCAGCATCGTGTGGAGAAAGGTGCTCATTGTGGAAAATCCTAAGAAAGGAAGGCCTTCTTTTCTGAAGAAAAGAAGCAAAAGACTTTTGTCCCCCCGCATTTGCACCAGCCTGGCGCTGCGGGAAACACCGCAGCGCTGCGGCGTCGGTGTAGTAAAAGTTTTTTGCTTCTTTTTTTCAAAAAAGAAGGCCTTGCTTGCCTTACTTAGTCTCCACCCCCACCAAAAACACGCCCGCCGCGTCCGCCGCCGCAACACAAGCCGCCATATCCGTCACCAGCGTTCCCCCAGCCTCGAACGCCACCCCTCGCAGCCCCGCCGCCGCCGCCGCCTCAAGCGTGCGTGGCCCGATAGTGGGCAGGTCCGCGCGGCGGTCCTGGCCGGGCTTGACCAGCTTGACCAGCACGCCGCCCGGCCCGGGACGCCGCAGCTCGGCGGCGCGCGCGATCATGCGGTCGGTGCCTTCTATGGCTTCCACGGCCAGCACGCAGCCGGCCTGCACCACGCAGGCCTGGCCCACGTCGGCCAGGCCCAGGGCGCGGACGACGGCGATGCCGCGCTCGATGTCTGCCAGGGCCTGGGCGTCCGGGGCGACGCGGCCGGCCTGACCGGCTGGGCCGAGGGCGGAGGTAAGGACCTCGTGGGCGCCGATGATGCGGAAGCCTTCGTCGGCCAGAACGCGCACGACTGCGGCGAGTAGGCCGTCGTCGCCGGAAAAGGCGCTGCGGCCGATGCGCGCGAGGATGCGGGCGCCTTCGGCATCCGGCCTGAGGTCCAGCAGGGAGGGGCGGCGGACGGGGCCTACGAGCACCAGATCCCGGCAGCCTTCGGCACGCAGCAGGGACAGCATGCGGCCGGCGGCACCCAGGCGGACGATCGCGTGCCGGTAGGGGGCGATCACCGCGATTTCGGCGAAATCCTCGAAGCCGATGATGAACACGCGGCGTCCCGCGCTGGCGGCGGCTGCGGCGACCTGGCCGGGAAACGGGCCGCCGCCGGCCAGGATGCCGAGTGGACCTTCAGGTGTCATGGCGCAAACCCGACTATACTGCAGTGTGCAAGCCCAAGGTGTGGCTGTCCTTAAACGTTGAGCGACATAGGCTGGCTAAAAAACATTTTTTAATTCTCGGGTCCAAAAATTGTGAGATTCCCATTGCGTTCGGTGCTGTAGCGAATTAACACTCACCTTGTTGATCACGGAGTTGTGATATGAAAGATTTTACCAGCACAGATGAGACCGAGTCCGGCATCACCCCCACCGTCAACGGTATCTTGCAGTGTTTGAAATTTCTCGCGGCCGAGGCTGCGTCATTGAAGCTGTTGCGCACGCTCTCTGCGATCGAGGACGCGCTGGAGATGGCAGCCTGCGAGAGCGGCGCCCACGGGCTGGAAGAGCCACAGGACGAACCGGCAAGACCTGTCTTTCACTGAGCCTAGGTCAACCCTGTATGAGTCTACTTTCGGAATCTGGAACAGCCGAGCACCCCCCGGAGTGATCAAGCTGCCTGACCAGCGCAGGGACAAAAGTTTTTTGCTTCTTTTTCTCAAAAAAGAAGGCCTTTCTTCCTTACCGCCGTAAGTCCGACCGTTACGATTGTACGAGCTAGCTTGGCTCGTCATCAAGACGCGCCGTGCTGCGCACCAGGCCGCGGCGGCTAGGGACGTCGATGAAGGCCAACATCTCGGCCACCAGCGCATCGTCAGCCATGGTGCGGGCTTCGGCCAGGCGTGTGGCGAAGACCGCGTTGCCTTCAGCGTCGGCCGCGAACAGCAGCCGGAAGGCGGCGCGCAGCCGGTGCAGGCCCGCGCGGTCCACGCCGCGGCGCTTCAGCCCGACCACGTTCAGCCCGGTCAGCCGCGCCCGGTTGCCGAGCACGGTGCCGAACGGGATCACGTCCGCCTCGACGCCGGATGCGCCGCCCACCATGGCCGCGCGGCCGATACGCACAAACTGGTGCAGCGCGGTCGCACCGCCGATCACCGCGCCGTCGCCGATGGTCACGTGGCCGCCCATTACCACGTTGTTGGCCACGATCACGCCGTCGCCCAGCGCGCAGTCATGGGCCACGTGCACCACGGCCATCAGCAGGCAGTCCGCCCCCACGCGGGTGAGCCCGCTGCCGGTGACGGTGCCGCGGTGTATGGTGCAGTGCTCGCGTATCTGGGTGCGCGGGCCGATGACGGTGCGGGTGGGCTCGCCGCGGTATTTCAGGTCCTGCGGCGGCAGGCCCACAGTGCAGAACGGGTAGAGCACCGCACCCTGGCCGATGCGGGTGTCGCCGTCGACCACCACGTGGCTGACCAGGCGCACGCCCGGCTCGATCACCACGCCGGCACCCACGCTGCACCAGGGACCGATCTCCGCATCGGCCGCCACCTGTGCGCCGGCGGCCACGATGGCGGTCGGGTGTACGCGCCCTGGTGCCCGCAGCTCGGTCAGATTGTCCATCAGGCCTCGCCCGGCGGTACGTCCATGATCATGGCCGCGTAGGTGGCTTCTGCCACCGAGACGCCATCGACCCGCGCCACGCCGGAGAACTTCCAAACGCCGCCGCGCCGGCGCTCGCGCGTGACGTGGATGCGCAGCTGATCGCCGGGGACCACGGGGCGGCGGAACTTCGCACTCTCGATGGTCATGAAATAGACCAGCTTGCCGGCCGCCTGCGGCCCCAGCGAGAGCACCACCAGCACGGCGGAGGTCTGCGCCATGCTCTCGATGATCAGCACGCCTGGCATCACCGGATGGCCGGGGAAATGGCCCTGAAAGAACGGCTCGTTTGCGGAGACGTTCTTGATGCCCACGGCCGAGACGTGCGGCACCACATCGACCATGCGGTCGATCAGCAGCATGGGGAAGCGATGCGGGATGGCGTGCATGATCTGGGTGATGTCCACCAGATCGATCGTCGCGCCGCTCTCAGCCGATGCGGGCGTGTGTCCGGGCAGATCCGGATCCGCTTTGCTGTCCTGTGGGGTGCCGTCCATCGCTTTCAGCCTGCCGCCTTCTGTGCATCGGTGCCCGTCGCGTCCTGGGCAGCGCCCGGGCCGGAAGCTGAATTCCCGCGTTTCGCCAGGCGGCGCAAGGCGGCCACGTTGCGGAAGAACTCGCGTATCGGCAAGGCGGGGCTGCCGATCACGTCCGTGCCGGCCGGCACGTCCGACATGATCCCGGCCTGCGGGCCGATGCGGGCGCGCGCGCCCACGCGCAGGTGGCCGCCGAGACCCGCCTGGGCGCCGATCTGGACGAAATCCTCGAGCGTGCAGGAGCCGGCCATGCCGGACTGCCCGGCCATGGCGCAGTTGCGGCCGAGCTGCGAGTTGTGGCCGATCTGTACCAGGTTATCGATGCGCGAGCCGGCGCCGATGACAGTATCGTGCGAGGCGCCGCGGTCGACGGTGCTGTTCGCACCCACCTCCACGTCGTCGTGCAGGATCACCCGGCCGAGTTGCGGCACGCTGACGAAGCCCTGCGGCGTGATGGCGAAGCCGAAGCCCTCCTGGCCGATACGCGCGCCGGGATAGATGTAGACGCGGGCGCCGAGCAGCGCGTGGCTGACGCTGGCGCCGGCGCCGATGCGGCAGCCTGACCCCATCTGCACGCCCTGGCCGATCACGGCGTGCGGCTCGATCTGGCAGCAGGCGCCAAGCGTCACGTGCGCGCCTATGACCGCATAGGGACCGATCTCCACTTCGGCGCCAAGCTCCGCCGACGGGTCCACGACCGCGGTCGGATGGATGCCAGGGGTGGCGCGCGGCGCCGGGTGAAACAGCCGGCAGACATGCGCCCAGGCCAGATGGGGATCGGCCGCGATCAGGACGGCGCATCCCGGCGGTACCCGTCCTGCCAGGGCGGCGCTGACGATGACCACGCCGGCTCCGGTCTGCTCTGCCGCGGCGACGTATCGCGGGTTGTGCAGCACAGCCACCTGCTCTGGCGTGGCGGTCTGCAACGCGGCCACGCCGGTCAGCTTGCGGCCGCCCAGCGCGTCCGCCCGATCCGGCGTGCCGCCTGAAGCTGTGGCGAGTTCGGCCAGCGTGAACGGACCCGCGCGCTCGAAGAAGCGCGGATCGCCCAGCAGGGAAGGCGAGGCCCCGACCTCGTTCATCGCGCGCCCTGCTGCCTGCGCGACCCCGGCCTCAATGCGTGGGCTGGGCTGGGGTGGCGGCGGCGAGCGAAGGCGGGGTGCCCCAATCCTTCGGCAGCTTGGCGGGATCGATGCCGTCCTCGGGTATCTGGACGGTCGGCATCAGCTTGTTGAGCTGGACCACCACCTGATCGGTGATGTCGAACTCGGGGATGTTCAGCGCCACCTGGCTGCGGTGCAGCACCACGTTCATGTTGTGGCTTTCGGCCACCTGGCGGATGACGGCGACGAGCGTGCTCTCGATCTGGTTGAGCGCCACCTGGCCGGCTTCGGCGACGATGCGGTTGCGCTCCTGCAGGCCGCGACGGTCCGCGTTCACCCGGTCCCGCAACGCGCGCTCGCGGGCGCGGCCCTGGTCCGGCGTGAGCTTCGGCGCGTCTGCCTGCAGGCCCTGCTCCATGGCGCGCCACGAGGCCTGGGCGTGCTCCACGTCCACGCGCAGCTTCTCCTTGCGGGCACCGATCACCCGCTGGATGATCTGCGCGGCGTTAGACTGGCGCATGACGTCCGGCACGCCGAGCACGCCGATGATCACCGTGGGCGGCGGCGCCACCTTGGGCAGCGCGGGCAGGGTTGGCACCGGTGGCGTGGGCAGCGGCGGCAACGGCTGCTGCTGCTGGGCCTGTTCGTCAGGCACCTGTTCCGGCTCGGGTGCGAGGGGGGCGGCCGCCACCGGCACCGGCCGTGCGGTGCGCGGCGTGCGGGCGGGTGCGGCCGCGCGCGGTGCCGAGGGGCTCGGCGGGATGAAGTAGCCGGGGCTGCTCTGGGCGTGCGCCGGCAGCGTGGCAGGCAAAATCAGCAGCGCCGCGAGGCAGGCTGCATTGGCAAGGCGTGTGCGTGTCATTGGAACCTCGTTCCGAAACCAAATTTGAAGACCTGTGTCTGGTCATAGGGTTGCTTGATGAGCGGTATGCCGAAATCGATGTTGATCAGCCCGAACGGGCTCTTCCAGGAGATGCCCACACCGGCGGAGAGACGTATGCCGCCGCCGTCATAGAAGCATTGGGTGATCGGCGAGCCATGGTCGTCCACCTTGTGGCCCTTGAAGACCTGCGAGGTGGGGAGGCAGCTCGTGGCCGCGTTCGGCGGCACGTTCAGGCCGGACAGGCCGCCGGAATCCACGAAGGTGCGGCCGGTCAGGCCGAAATCGGCGGGCACCGGCAGCGGGAAGTGCAGCTCGGTGCTCTGCGTGTAGATGAAGTTGCCGCCTATGCTGTCGCTGCCGTGGTAGAAGATGTCGCCCGCCGGGCAGCCACCCGCCGTGTATTGCTTGATGCCCACGAGACATGTGGAATACGCGACCGAGTGCGGCCCCACGCCCTGGTCGAGGAACCCGCGCAGATTGTCGCCGCCCAGGAAGAAGCGGTCGATGATGCGCTCCTTGGACTGGAAATTGTCCAGGTAACCGGCACCCTGGCTGAGCGAGATGCCCCAAAGCGAATTGCCGGTCAGGAAGTCGAGCGGGACGAAATACGTCGTGTCGATCTTCGAGCGCAGGTAATGCTCGTCGCCGCCCAGGCCGGCCAGGTCGTTGCCGATGCGTACGATGAAGCCGGTATGCGGTGCCACCCGGCTGTCGCGGTAGTCGAAGGACAGGGTCTGGCCGATCTGCGACAGCAGCGAGTAGCCCGCCTCGTCCTGCACGTAGACGCTGGCGAACTGGCTGATGTTGTTCACGTCACGGTCGCTGACCGTGTAGTTGAAGGCCTGGCTGATATGGTCGTTATAGGCGTAGCCGAGGCGCGCCGAGATGCCGTAGCGGGTCTCGCTGTAGTCGGACACGTATTGGTTGTTGTTGGTCAGGAAGAAGATGTCGCCGCCTGCCACCAGGTTGCGGTCCAGGAAGTACGGGTCGGTGGCGGAGATGTCGACCTGGCTCTGGCGCTCGGCGACGGTGCCGTTGATGCCGGCATCGATGCCGGTGCCGATCAGGTTGTGCTGGCGCAGGCCAGCCTGGCCCAGGATGCCCGACGTGGTGGAGTAGCCGCCGCCCAGCGAGAGCTCGCCGGTGGCCTTTTCGGTCAGCTCCGTGTTGACCACCACGCGGTCGGCGGCCGAGCCGGGCACCGGGGTCACCTTGACGTCGCTGAAATAGCCGAGGTCGGTCAGGCGCTGCTTGGTCTGGCGTACCAGCGCGGGGTCGTTCGGGTCGCCCTCGGCGAAGCGGAACTCGCGGCGTATGACGCGGTCGCGCGTCACCGTGTTACCGCTGATGTCGATGCGCTCGACGTAGGTACGCGGGCCTTGCGCGATGTCAAACTCGAGGTCGACCAAATGCTTCTTGCGGTCGCGCGCGATGCGCGGGTTGACCACCAGGAACGGGTTGGCGTTCGTGCGGCGGACAGCGTCCTGGATGACGTCGCTGCTCTTCTCGACCAAATTGCCGTTGTAGAAGGCGCCCTGCTCTTCCTTGATCAGGCCGGCATAGGGTTTGGCGTCCACCTTCGGCACGTTGCTCTTCACCGTCAGCTTGCCCACCCGGTAGCGCTCGCCCTCGCTGACCTGGAACGTCAGGAAGAACGCCTGGCGCTCCGGCGACAGCTCGGCCACCGTGTTGGTGACCTGCACGTCGGCGTAGCCGTGCTCGAGGTAGAAGCGGCGTATCAGCTCGCGGTCGAAGTTCACCCGCTCCGGATTGAACTGGTCGCTGCTGCTGAAGAAGCGCCACAGGCGCTCCTCGCGGCTGTCGATCACGCCCTTGAGGTCGCTCTCGGAGAAGGCGTGGTTGCCCACGAAAACGATGCGGCTGATCTTGGTCTCCGGGCCCTCGACGATCTTGAAGATCACGTTGACGCGGTTCTGCGGCAGCCGGGTGATGAACGGCTCGACGGTGGCGGCGAAGCGGCCCTTGCCGGCATATACGCCGAGCAGCTTGGTGCGGTCCTGCTGGGCCATGCGGACGGTGAAGACGGCGCGCGGGCGCAGCTCCAACGCCTTGCGGAGGTCGTCTTCCTTGACGTTGTGGTTGCCCTCGAAGCTGATGTTATTGACCAGCGGGTTCTCGCGGACATGCACCACCAGGGTGGGCCCTTCGCGCTGTATGGTGACGTCGCTGAACAGGCCGGTAGCGTAGAGCGTGCGCAGGGAGCGGTCCACGCGCTCGCTGCCGAACTGATCGCCAGGGGTGACCAGCATGTAGGAGAGGATGGTGCCCTCCTCGATACGGGCATTACCGACGATGCGTATGGTCTGGATCGCGTCGGCCGGGTTGCCGGCGGCCGCGGCGGTGGCCGGTGTAGGATGCGCCGTGCGCGGGCGGTGGTGCGGATGCGCGGGCTTGTTCGGGGAAGGCGGGGCCTGGTCCTGTGCGGGCGGCTGGTCAGGCGAGGCGGGTGGTGCGGGCTGCCCGGCATCCTGGGCGCTGGCGGTGCTGGCGGCGAGAAGGGGCAGCACGCAAATCGAGGCAAGCAGTGCGGCGCGTGAACGGTGCAACGAGGAACCCCCAGGATGAGCTTCCGCCTTGGCTGCCGGACGTGGCGAGCCAGGGCGGGAACGGCGGAGAAGACGAGCCGTGTCTGGTGCGGGCTACCCGAGAACGTGATCTCTGTCCATGCGGCGGATTGGGGTCGTTGCGCTTGGTTTCAAGGAAGTCCGGCAAGCGGTTCTTATCCGGAGAAACACGGCGAAAAACTTTTGCTTCCCCGGGTATGGAGGAGGCGACTGCGGTAGGGTGAAGGAAGCGGATGAACCACCAAGGTATCAAGGACACCAAAAGGCTCAGGGACAGCGGCTACGTTCCGTTGCGGCCTGGTGGGTGCGTTCCGGGCTCTTGGTGCTCTTATACCAATCGGCGAAAGTCCTGACCTGCCAGTAAGCATGGGGCTCTGCCCCAAACCCCGCTGGGGCCTCGAGGCCCCAGACCCCCATCTCTTTAGCCCCTAATTAATAGGTTCTAAGGACGATTATCCTTAGCGGGGTCCAGGGGCAGAGCCCTTGGCCTTCTAGAAGAGTTAACACCTTAGCCAGTTGGTACTAGTGCCTTGGTGGTTTGACTCTTCTTGCCGGCGTTCACCCGATCAGATGCGTCACCCAATGCACCGCGCCGGTATGCACCAGGTCGTTCCAAGAGATGAAGATGAACAGCGAGCCGATGATCGCAAAGCCAATCCGGTAGCCGTAATCCAGCGCGCGCGGTGGCAGCGGACGGCCGCGCACCGCCTCGGCGGCGTAGAACATCAGGTGGCCGCCATCGAGGATCGGGATGGGCAGGAGGTTCATCAGGCCGAGGTTGATCGACAGCAGGGCGATGAAGCCGACCAGGCTGGCGATGCCGAGCTCGGCCACCTTGCCGGACAAGCTGGCGATGGCGATCGGGCCGCCGAGCTCGCGCACGCCGTTTCCGGTGGTCAGGATGTGGCCCAGGCCCTGCAGCGTCTGTGTGAGCACCAGCCAGGTCTGGGAGGCGCCTGCCTCGATGGCACCCAAGGGGCCTACGGGGACAGTTTTCGTGTCACCACTGCTGACGCCGAGGCGGCCGACGGCCATGTCGCCGGGGGTTGCCGGCTTGATTGTAACGGGGACGATCAGGTCCTGCGTCCCGCGGTGCAGGCTGAGCTGGAGGGTGCGGCCGGCGCTGGCGGCGACGATGCTGCGCAAATCTTCGAACACAGCGACGGGGTGGCCATCGACGGCGCGCACCGAGTCGCCTTTCTGCAGGTGCGCATCGGCGGCCGAGCTGTCCGGCGCCACTTCGCCCACGACGGGCAGCGGGACCTGCTGGCCAATGGCGGCGAAGAGCAGGGTGAACAGGATGAAGGCGAGCACGAAGTTTGCGGCAGGGCCGGCGGCGGCGACGATGGAGCGCGAGGCCACGGATTTTTCGAAATAGGCCTCGCCCGGCCGCGTGACGGCCGTGTCGATGGCGTTCTCGTCGGCCACGTTTATGGCCATGCCGTGCATCTTCACGAAGCCGCCGAGCGGCAGCGCGCAGATCTTCCACACCGTGCCGCGCCTGTCCGTCCAGGACACCAGGGCCGGGCCGAACCCTATGGAGAAGGCCTCCACGTAGATGCCGCGCCAGCGGGCGGCGAGGTAATGACCGAGCTCGTGTATGGTGACGAGCACGCCGAGCACGAGGGCGAAGCTGGCGAGTGTGCGTACCAGGTGGGCGATCTCAGACATGGACTCTCCTAGGCCGCCCGCGCCGAGGCACGGCTGGCCGCAATACCTTCCGCCGTGCGTCGCGCCTGCGCGTCCAGGCCCACCACCGCCTCCAGCGTGTCCGCGGCGGCCGTGCCTATGGCCATCAGGGCCGCTTCCACCACGGCAGCGATGTCGAGGAAGCCGATACGGCGGTCCAGGAAGGCAGCGACCGCGATTTCGTTGGCTGCATTGAGGATTGTTGGGGCGCCCCCGCCGGCGCGCAAGGCATCGCGGGCCAGGCGCAGGGCGGGAAAGCGGATTTCGTCTGGCGGCAGGAATTCCAGGCGGCCGATTTGCGCCAGGTCCAGCCGCGGCGAGGCCGTGGCCAGGCGGGCGGGCCAGGCCAGCGTGTGGGCGATGGGTATGCGCATGTCCGGCGCACCCATCTGGGCGATGACGCTGCCGTCCTTGTAGCAGACCATGCCGTGGATGATGGATTGCGGGTGGACCAGCACCTCGATCTCGTCCGAAGTGAGGCTGAAAAGACGGGCGGCTTCGATGACCTCGAGGCCCTTGTTGAACAGTGTGGCCGAGTCGATGCTGATTTTGGCGCCCATGGTCCAGACCGGGTGGCGCAGCGCGGTCTCCGGGGTGGCGCGGGCCATGTCCTCCAGGCTCGCGGTGCGGAACGGGCCGCCGGACGCGGTGAGGATGATGCGCTCCAGCCCGGCACGGTCGCTGCCGGCCAGGGACTGGAAAATTGCGTTATGTTCGGAGTCGACGGGCAGCAGCGTGGCACCGGCTTGCGCCACCGCGCGGAGCATGACGTCACCGGCCGAGACGATGGCCTCCTTGTTGGCCAGTGCGAGGGTGTGGCCGCCTTCGGCCGCGGCCAGCGTGGGGGCGAGGCCCGCGACGCCGGTTATAGCGGCCATGGTGTAGTCCGCGCCGAGGCGGGCGGCGGCGAGCACCGCGTCCTGCCCGCAGGCCACACGTATGCCGGTGCCTGTCAGCGCCGCGGTGAGGGTGCGGTGCAGGGAGGGGTCGCTACAGACGGCCATCTCGGCATGTAGCAGGCGGGCCTGGGCGGCCAGCGCCTCAGCGGAGCTGTTTGCGACAAGGGCGAGCACCCGGTAGCGGTCCGGGGCGGCGGCCAGCAGGTCGACCGTGCTTTTGCCTATGCTGCCGGTGCTGCCGAGGATGGTTACTGTTTTCATGGACGCCCTTTAGAGCCTATCTCGAAACGCGCCTGGAGCGGCCATCTGGCGCGCGTTTTCTGTGCTCCGGTGCTCATGGCCACAGCAGGCCACTCCGCTCCGGTGCTCGAAAACGCACGCCAGATAACCACTCCAGCCACGTTTCGAGACAGGCTCTCGGGCAAGCAAGGCCTTCTTTTTTGAAAAAAAGAAGCAAAAAACTTTTGTTCCCCCGCCTGCACTAGGGCGAAGTCAGGTCCTGCAGGTGCGAGCGTCCGCAAAATCTGAGCAGGCCCTGATGCAGGCGCGGGGGCAAAAGTTTTTTGCTTCTTTTTTGCAAAAAAGAAGGCCTTGCTTGCTTCCTTCACTTTCTTAAGGCCCAAACACCAGCAGGATCACCGCCGCCGCCGGTGCAGACGTAAGCACCCCGTCCAGCCGGTCCAACAGGCCGCCGTGGCCTGGGATCAACCGGCCGGAGTCTTTCACGCCGAAGCGGCGTTTGATGGCGCTCTCCAGCAGGTCGCCGGCTTGGGCCACCAGGCTGAGCAGCAGGGCGGCCGGCGCCACGAGGGCCAGGCGTTCCGACCAGATAGCGATGCCGCACAGCACGGCGACGAGCGTGCCGCCGACGGCGCCGGACCAGGTCTTGCCGGGCGAGATGGTGGGGGCGAGGCGGGGGCCGCCGACCAGGCGGCCGATGAGGTAGGCGCCGACGTCACCGCCCCAGACCACGGCGGCGAGCAGCAGCACCCACCAGTAGCCGTTCGGCTGGCTGCGCAGCCAAATCAGCGCGGCGATGGCAGGCGCGATGTAGAGGCCGCCGAGTGCCAGGAGGCGGCGGGGGCGGCCGGTGCACAGGCCGGCCCATTCGATAGCCATGCCAAGGCCGAGCAGGCAGATGGTGACGGCCCAGACGGCGCCGCCCAACCGCATGGTGAGCAGGCCGACCAGGGCCAGCACGGTGCCGGACGCGGTGCGGACGCCGAGGTCCCGCCAGCGGGGGTCTTTCTTCAAGCCGGGAGCCGGCGGATGCGCCAGGTCACTCAGGGCGCGCTCCGTAGCGGCGGTCGCGGCCGGCGTAATCGGCGAGCGCGCTCTCAAAATGGGCGGCGTTGAAGTCCGGCCAGAGGACTTCGGGGAACAGGTATTCGGCGTAGGCGGCCTGCCAGAGCAGGAAGTTGGAGACGCGGCGCTCGCCGCTGGTGCGTATGACGAGGTCCGGGTCGGGCATGCCGGCGGTGAAGAGGAAGCTGCCGAAGCTGGCTTCGGTGAGCGCCATGGGGTCCAGAAGGCCGGCGGCGGCGGCCTGGGCCACGGCGCGGGCGGCGGCCACGATCTCCGACCGGCCGCCGTAGGAGAGGGCTACGGTTAGGTTGAGGCGGGTGTTGCCGGCAGTGAGCGACTCGGCTTCGGCGAGTTCGCGGGCGATTTCGGGGCCGAAGCGGGCGCGGTCGCCTATGGCGCGCAGGCGGACGCGTTCGGTGTGCAGTTCGGCAACCTCGTGGCGGAGGTAGTGACGCAGCAGGCCGGTGAGGTCGGTCACCTCGTCTTCGGGGCGCTGCCAGTTCTCGCTGCTGAAAGCGTAGATCGTGAGCCATTCGATGTTGTTGCGAATGGCGGCTTCTATGGTGCGGCGGACGGCCTGGGCGCCGGCGCGGTGGCCAGCGACGCGCGGGAGGTGGCGCGCGCTGGCCCAGCGGCCATTGCCGTCCATGATAATGGCGACGTGACGCGGCACGGCCACCGCCTCTGTGGCTGGCACCGCGTGGACGGCAGGCCCGGTTTTCAGCAGGGCCATGGTGCCCTCAGACCTGCTTGATTTCGCGTTCTTTGTCGGCGAGCGACTCGTCGACGCGCCGTATGTAGCCGTCGGTGAGCTTCTGCACCTGGTCGGACCAGTCCTTCACGTCGTCCTCGCTGATCTCGTGCTTCTTCTCGGCGTTCTTGGTCTGGTCCATGCCGTCCCGGCGCACGCCGCGTATCGATACGCGGCAGGCTTCGGCGTATTTGCCTGCGGCACGGGCGAGTTCCGTGCGGCGCTCGGCGGTGAGCTGGGGGATGGGCACGCGCACGATCTGGCCGTCGGCGCCGGGGTTCAGGCCCAGACCGGCGTCCCGTATGGCGCGCTCGACGGCGCCGACCAGCGTGCGGTCCCACACCTGGACGGTGAGCATGCGCGGCTCGGGCACGCCTATGGTGCCGACCTGGGTGATGGGGACCTCGTTGCCGTAGGCTTCGACGCGGACGGGCTCGAGCAGGCCGGGGCTGGCGCGGCCGGCGCGCAGGCCGCCGAAATCGCGACGCAGCGTCTCCAGCGCGCCGTCCATGCGTCGGGTCAGGTCTTCCTTCAGCGCGTTCAGGTCAGCAGGCAAGTCGGGCTCCAGTCGTTAGGTGTCGGGCGTAGGATGGTCAGGCGGGCTCGGTGATCTTGGTGAACATGCCCTCGCCCTGCATCACGGCGGCAAAGGCGCCCGGGGCATGGATGTTGAAGACGTAAATCGGCAGCTTGTTCTCGCGCGCGAGCGAGATGGCGGCAGCGTCCATCACGCCCAAATCACGCGAGAGGACTTCGAGGTAGGTCAACTCGTCGTAGCGGCGGGCGTCCGGGTCCCGCCTGGGGTCGGCGGAATATACGCCGTCCACCTGGGTGCCCTTCAGCAGGGCGTCGCAGCCCATCTCGGCGGCGCGCAAGGCGGCAGCCGTGTCCGTGGTGAAGAAAGGGTTCCCGGTGCCCGCGGCGAAGATGACGACGCGGCCCTTTTCCATGTGACGCTCGGCGCGGCGGCGAATGTAGGGCTCGCACACGCTGGCCATTGGGATGGCGGATTGCACGCGGGTGGGGGTAGCGCGCTTTTCCAGCGCGGTCTGCATAGCCAGTGCGTTCATCACGGTGGCCAGCATGCCCATGTGGTCCGCCTGGGCGCGGTCCATGCCGCTGGCGGCGGCCGAGACGCCGCGGAAGATGTTGCCGCCGCCTATCACCAGGCAGACTTCGACGCCCATTCGGACCACGTCGCCTACGTCCACGGCAATACGGCCTACCATTTCGGTGTCCAGGCCGTATTCGCGCTTGCCCATCAGGGCCTCGCCGGAGATTTTCAGCAGGACGCGCTTGTGGGCGGTGGGCATGCGCGGAACCTACGAGGGCGGAAGGAAGGAAGAAAGGCCTTCTTTTTTGAAAAAAAGAAGCAAAAAACTTTTGGCTCCGCTGTCGCGCCGCGTTTCAGCAGCCGCCGACAGGAAGCAAAAGTTTTTTGGTCCTTTTTTCAAAAAAAGGACTGCTTGCTGCCTTTACTTGACGCCAGCCACGGCAGCGACCTCGGCCGCAAAGTCGCCGGCCGGCGCCTTGTCCACACCCTCGCCCAGGGTGAAGCGCTCGAA
This sequence comes from uncultured Acetobacteraceae bacterium, assembly GCA_964242035.1. GTDB lineage: Bacteria > Pseudomonadota > Alphaproteobacteria > Acetobacterales > Acetobacteraceae > BOG-908. Next base: position 16,483 of record CAXTCL010000063.1, read on the forward strand.
GCCCGCCAGCTTGCCGCCGGCCTTGGCCACGACGGCGCGCACGCGGCTCTCGCCGTCATGCACCCAGACCTGCTCGAGCAGGACCACTTCCTCGTAGTATTTGCGTATGCGGCCCTCGATCATCTTTTCGATGACGTTCTCAGGCTTGCCGCTGGCGCGGGCCTGCTCGGTGAGCACGGCGCGCTCGCGGGACAGGGCGGCGGGGTCCACGGCGTCTATGTCCAGCGCGTCCGGCTTGGTAGCGGCCACGTGCATGCCGATCTGGCGACCGAGGGTCTCCAGCGCGTCGAGCTCGTTGTCGGCTTCAAGGGCGACCAGCACGCCGATTTTGCCCAGGCCGGGGCGCAGGGCCGCGTGCATGTAGGTGGCAACCACGCCTGAGGGCACGCTGAGGACGCGGGCGCGGCGGATCGTCATGTTCTCGCCTATGGTGGCGACCATGTGGGTGAGCTCCTCGCCGACGTTGCGCTCGCTGCCGGGGAAGGGAGCGGCGCGCAGGGCGTCGAGGTTCTCGCCTACATCAAGGGCTACGCGGGCGAGCGTTTCCACGAATGCCTGGAACGTCTCGTTGCGCGCGACGAAATCGGTCTCGGCGTTCACCTCGACCATGGCGGCGCGGTTCTTGGCAGAGACGACGCCGACCAAGCCCTCAGCGGCGGTGCGGCCGGACTTCTTGGCGGCCTGGCTGAGGCCCTTTTTGCGCAGCCAGTCGACGGCGCCTTCGAGGTCGCCGTCGGTCTCGGTGAGCGCTTTTTTGCAGTCCATCATGCCGGCGCCGGTCTGTTCGCGCAGGGTTTTGACTAGGGCGGCAGTGATTTCGGCCATGGGGGGTGGTCTCCGGTCTGGCGCGGCGGAAGTAAGAAAAGAAAAGGCCTTCTTTTTTGAAAAGAAGAAGCAAAAAAACTTTCGACCCCGCTGTCGCGCCGCGTTTCAGCAGCCGCCGACAGGGAGCAAAAGTTTTTTGGTCCT
>CAXTCL010000064.1:0-17377 GCA_964242035.1 uncultured Acetobacteraceae bacterium
GAGGAGCGGCGGTTGATGCAGTACACGCAATCGTAGATGCAGGAATTGGTGAGCAGTATCTTCAGCAGTGAGATGCAGCGGCCGTCCGGCGCATAGGCGTGGCAGATGCCCATGCCCTCGGTCGATCCCACGCCATCCTTGGCGCCGAGCGAACTGCGTTTGTCGGTGCCGGACGACGCACAGGACGCGTCGTATTTCGCCGCATCGGCCAGTATCTCGAGTTTGCGCAGAAGATCCATGAAGGACGGTGTTCCTGTTCGCACTCTGTTCTAGCCGATTTGGTCGTTCGCCGTCGAGTGCTCGCCTGTCAACGCAGGCACCGGATCGCCGTCGCACAGTCTTTCGAGATGGTACGGCGGCGCCGCGGGCCAAGTCCGGACTGCCTCGCCGGCATCGTGCCCGCTTCCGCCTCCTCTTGGACTCCGTCGCGCGCTCATACCAGTGCGGCGGAGGGTCGGCGCGCCACGCCTGCCCTGATCATCATGTTCGCCACCGGCGTCCGGCGTGGCGTGTCGAAAGGAGATGATTGACGGGCGGGCTGACAGGCTTAGCCTGTTCGGTGGCGCGAACCATGGTAGGACCAGACAGGCCCCAGGCTTCAGCCAAGATCTCGCTCACGATGAACCACACCTCTCCGGAAGGGCCCGTCTCGCTGCACGCTGCAATGCCGCCTTCGGAGACGAGCTCGCCTGAAGGCTCGGTGGGCGCGGTGGCGACCGGCGTGTTCCTGCACACAGGCTGGCGCAGCAGCGGCACGTGGCTGTGGAGCCGCTTGCGTGAGCAGCCCCGCGTGCACGCCTTCTACGAGCCGCTGCACGAAGCCCTCACCACCCTGCGCCGTTCGGACATCCCGAAGCTTCGGCCGAGCGCCTGGCGTTCACGCCACGGCGAGACCGCGCCCTACTTCGCCGAATACGGTGCGCTGATAGCGCCTCGCCGCGCCGGCGTGCCCCTCTACCAGCGCCGCTTCGCGTTCGACGGCTTCTTCCTCGATCCTGGCAAAGAGGACCCGGCGCTGGAAGCGTATCTGCGCGGCCTGCTCGCCGCCGGCGGCCCCGGGCGTGATGCGAAGGGCGGGGCGGGCCAGGTGGCGGTGCTGAAATTCTGCCGTTCGCTCGGCCGCGTCGGCTGGATGGAGCAGCGTTTTCCCGAGATGCTGCATGCCGTGGTCCTGCGCGATCCGCTGGAGCAGTGGCGCAGCGGTCGTCGCCTGCTGGTGGAGGAGCGTAACCGCTATTTCACCATGGCCCCGCTGCTGGTGCTGGCGCGCAACGCCGGCCATCCGCTCGTGCGCCAGGCCTGCCTGGCGCTGGATGTGCGCCTGCCGATACTTGGCAGCATGGACATGGCGTATGGCGTGGAGACCGTGTGGCGGCACGTCAGGCGTCAGGACGCCGCCACCCAATATCGCGGTTTCCTGGCCTACTGGACCGCGAGTGCCATCGCCGCCCTGCAAAGCCGCGCGCTGCTGATCGACACGGCGCTGCTGGCCCGCGCCCCTGAACACCGCGCGGAGGTGGAAGCAGCGTTCGCCGCCCGGCTGGGCGTACCTGTCGACCTCACCTATCGCGCCGCGAACACGACCGACATCGCCGGGCCTGAAGCCGGCGATGTGCGCCAGGCCCATGCGGACGCGGCTGCCTTTGTCCAGGAAGCGGGCGCTGCTCTGGCTCCTTGCCGGCTGGCCAGGCTGGGCGAATGCCTCTCGGTGACCGGCGCGGTGGTGGTATCCCGCAAGCCACGCGTGGCGGTGTCGTCCGCCTGGGTGGGCCTGCCGCAGGCGCGGGTGCGGATGGGTGTGTGGCAGCGCGGCAGCGTGGCGGTGCAGGTGGTGTTTGCTCGGATATTGCAGCCGTTGCGGCGGTTGCATGGGGAGATTACGCGGAGGGGCGAGTGAGAAAGGAAGGCCTTCTTTTTTGAAAAAAAGAAGCAAAAAACTTTTACTCCCGGCGCCTGCACCACGGCTTCCTCTGGTTCTGCCAAGGTCAGCGCCGGCAGAACCAGAGGAGCCGTGGTGCAGGCGCGGGAAGCAAAAGTTTTTTGGTCCTTTTTTACAAAAAAGGACTGCTTCCTTCCTTAAATCACATAATCCAACGGCGGCAGCGTCTGATCCATAGTCAAAGCCGGCATGGCCGTATGCCTCACGCCAACCGGCCGCGCCGGATTGCCCACCACGGTCGTATAAGCCGCCACGTTCTCCAGCACGATGCTGCCGGCGCCGATCTTCGCACCTTCGCCGACTGTGATCCCGCCGAGCACGGTAGCGCCCGCGCCGATCAGCACGCCGCGGCGTATCTTCGGATGGCGGTCGCCGCAGGTCTTCCCCGTGCCGCCAAGCGTCACGCCCTGCAGCATGGAGACGTCGTCGTCGATCACCGCCGTCTCGCCCACCACCAGCGCGGTGCCGTGGTCCAGCAGCAGGCCCTGGCCTAGCCGTGCGGCGGGGTGGATGTCCACCGTGAACACCTCCGAGCTGCGGCTCTGCAGGTGGCGGGCCAAGTGCTCGCGGCCGCGCTTCCACAGCCAGTTGCCAAAGCGGTAGGCCTGCAGCGCCTGGTAGCCCTTGAAGAACAGAAATGGGGTCAGCAGGTCCGGGCAGGCTGGGTCGCGGTCGCGCACCGCTGTCAGGTCCGCGATGGCGGCGGCCTCTATGGTCGGGTCGGAGGACAGCGCCTCGCACAGCATGCCCTCCAGCGTGTCGATGCGTATGGCGTAGTCGCACAGTTTGCGGGCGAGGCGATGGGCCAGCGCGTCGGCGAAGGTGTCGTGCTGCAGCACGGTGTCGCGTATGCCGTCCGCCATGACGCGGTCGTGCTCGATAGCGGCGACGGCTTCCTCGCGGACGAGGTCCCAGAGGTGGCGCGCTTCGTCGGTGACGACACGTTCGCCGCCGCACAGTCCTAGCTGGGTCATTGCGGACTCCTCCTCGCTATGCGGGCGACATGGGATGCGGGTGAGCGAAAGTTAAGGGAAGCAGGCGACACACCGCAGCATCTTACGCTACTGTCCGGTTCCGCCTTCCTGCACCGGCTCTTCCCACGCAAGCCCTGCCTGGTAGCCCAATTCCATCAGCAACGGCCCGATCAGGAGCAGCGTGGCGCGGCGATCCGCCTTCGATAAATCCCTGCGCCAGCGTCCGATCGAACTGTCGAAAATCGGGTCGGCTGCTCGGCTCTCATAGGGATCGATCCCGTCCGTGGGTGCAGAGGCGAGCATGGCCGCCTCCCAGGGTAGCCCAAGGAATGCCATCAACCTGCCGAGTGTAGCCACGGGATCGTGCACGAGGTCCTCGTAGCGCAGTTCATGGTAGCGGGCGTCCCCACGCAGGCGCAGCCCGGCCCTCACGGCGCGGCGCCACTGCATTGCGCACCTGCGTGCCGCATGCGTGCCGTCAGCTGCGGCCTGGTCAATCTTGGCAAACGGCTTGCGGCGCAGGGAACATACCACGTCCCGCCCGTCCCGCACGACGTGGACGATACGCGCATGGGGAAACCGCCGGCGCACGAAGCCGAAACGCATGACGTTTTTCGGTGTCTTTTCAGCCCAGACCTGCTTGCCGGATCTTGCGCGCACCGCACCGGCAAACCGCTCGATGAATTCCACCTGCGAGCGGCTCTGCTGCTGCCATGATTCGATCTCGCCTGCATCCCAGCCCAGGCGTTCAGCGATCGCAGCAGGCGAGGAGACGCGTTCCAGAAACACGGTGGCTTCAGGCAAGCTGGCGATCATGCTGTGCCTGCCGAGCATCGTGCGAAGCAGCGTGGTCCCGCTACGCGCCGAACCGCCGATCACGACGATCGAGCGCATGTCGGAACACCGCCGCGCAAACGGCGACCGCATCCGCCAGTACATCCGGTAGCCGAGCAGCCGGAACACGGTGCCGCCGAGCCCTGTCGCGCCGGATGTCGCCGGATGACGGTTCCAGGTTGCCAGCGCATTGATGGGCATTGCCTGCCGTGCCGGCCGCAGCAGCCGCCGGCGCCAGGCCAGCCAGTGGGCGAGGGACGCCGATTGCAGGCCAGCCCGCAGGCGGCCCAGCCGCGTCGCACATACGAGATCGCGGCTGTCAGCAAAGCCGCTTGCCTGGCCGGCTATGGCGACGTCGAGATCGACCGGGACCAGAAAGCGCGCCAAGGCCAGGCCCGAGACGAGAAAGCCGATCTGGTCCAGGTAGCCGATTACCGGAAGCCGGTCGGGTATGAGGTCCCAAGGCCCGAAAGTGTAGCCTGCGCCGAGGAGAAAGGCGGCTTTCGACAGCGGGCAGCCCCGGTGGGCCAAGGCGCGCCACAACACGTGCAGCTCGAAGATTGCGGCAGGGACAGCACGAGACAGGTTCATGCAAAGCGGCTTTCGCATCGGCCATTGAAACGCGTCCGGTCAGCACGCGCCGGCAAGCCGCGTGAGGCCACAACACGGACGCGTGAGGCAGCGCCGTCGAAGCTATTGTAACACAGCGTTGCGGAGAATGCGCCGGCAAACGAGGCCGGCGGCGGTGATTGCGCGAACCGGACTAGATAGCCGAGGACGCCATTTGCCCAGGTGCGACCACCCGCCGCGAAGGATCCCGCGTCAGCGTGTCACGCATGATGTCGCGCGCCAGCGGCGCCGCCACATCCGCGCCCGCGTTGCCGTGCTCCACCACCACGGCCACCGCGTAGCGCGGCGCGTCATAGGGCGCGAAGCAGATGAACAGCGCGTGCGGGCGGAATTCCCAGGGCAGGCTGGCGCTGTTGAAGTGGCCGTGCTCGCGTGCCCAGCGGCTGACCCGGCGCACCTGGCTGGAGCCGGTCTTGCCGGCGAGCTGCATCCCGGGCATGCCAAGGCGGGCGTGCGGCGCGGTGCCACCCGCCTCGTTAACCACGGCGTACATGCCGCCGCGCACGGCTTCCAGGTGGTCCGGGGGAACCTCCAGCAGGGGGAAGTCGTCCGGTTTGGCGCCGCTTTGCAGCTTGCCGGCGACCAGGCGGGTGACGTGTGGCACCACAGCGCGGCCGGTGGCGATGCGCGAGCAGTAGGTGGCCAGTTGCAACGGCGTGGCCAGCACGAACCCCTGGCCGATGCCGCAGCCGATGGTATCGCCCACCGTCCATTTGTGGCCGTGGCGGCGGCGCCAGTCCTGCGTCGGCATCAGGCCCTTGCGCGCGCCCGGCAGGTCCACGCCTGGGTCCACGCCAAAGCTGAATTCGTTGGCGGTCTGCGCCAGCGCGTCGATACCGGTGCGGCGGGCCACCTCGTAGAAGAACACGTCGCAGCTGTGTTTCAGGCCGCCATGCAGGTCCAGCGCGCCGTGGCCGTGCTTCTTCCAACAATGAAAGCGGGTGTCGCCGAGGTCGATGTAGCCGGGGCAGTTGATGCGGTCCGTCTCGGTGATGGTGCCGGCGCGCAGGCCGGCGAGGCCCACCGCCATCTTGAAGGTGGAGCCGGGCGGATAGACGCCGGCGGTGGCCTTGTTGATCAGCGGCGTCTTGCGGTCGCTGGTCCACTCGATCCATTGCTTCTGCGACAGGCCGCTGTCGAACAGCGCGGGATCGAAGCTGGGCGTGGTGGTCATCGCCAGCACCTCACCGTTGGTGCAGTCCATCACCACGGCGCTGGCGGCCATGTCGCCGAGCATGGCCAGGATGCCGCGCTGCAGCTCCATATCGATGGTCAGGCCCATCTCGTCGCCGGGCGTGCCGTCCCGGCGGTCCAGCTCGCGTATGATGCGGCCGACGGCATTGACCTCCATCTGCACTTCGCCGGCGTCGCCGCGCAAATCCTCCTCGTGGAACTGCTCCACGCCGGCGCGGCCGACGCGCACGCCGGGCAGGGCCAAGACGGGGTCGTCGCCCAAATCTGCCTCGCTGGGCGGGGCGACGTAGCCCACGATGTGGGCCAGGTCTGGGCCGAACGGATAGTGGCGCGTGGTGCCGACATCGACGATCACGCCCGGCAGGTCCGGCGCGTTCACCTCGATGCGCGCCATCTGGTCCCAGTCCAGGAACTCCCGTACTGTGACGGGGATGAAGCGGTGGTTGTGCTTCAGCTCGCGCTCGATGCGGGCGTGGTCGTGGTCTTCCAGCGGCACTAGTTCGTTGAACTTGGCCAGCGTGGCGGCGACGTCTGTGGTCTCCTCTGCCAGGAGGAGGGCGCGCCAGTTAAGGTTGTTGCCTGCCAACACCTGGCCGAAGCGATCGACGATGCGGCCGCGTGGCGGCGCGATCAGCCTCGCGCTGACGCGGTTACTCTCCGCCAGCGTGGCGTATTTGGCGCCCTGCTCCACCTGCACGCGGTAGAGCTTCACGCCGAGCGCAGTCAGTGCGGCGGTCTGGCCGGCCATGAGGAGGAGGGCGCGGCGGGTGAAGACGCCGTTTCTGGTGCCTTCCTGTTTCATGAAGGAAGCAAGCAGCAGACGGGTGCTTCCCAAGAAAACCGAAGCGCCGCAGCAGCGAACGGAACAAAAGTTTTTTGCTTCTTTTTCGCAAAAAAGAAGGCCTTGCTCGCTTCCTGGCCCACCCTCAACTCGCCTGCTCCGGCGCCGCCAGCCCCCGATGCAGCCCGATCAGATAGAGCGCCAAAAAAGGATACAGCCCCGCCGCCACGCCGAACTCGAACGCGCCCGGCCAGAGCGGCAGGCCGCGCCAGGTCAGCAGGCAGACTAGCAGGAACTCCAGCAGTGCCGCGCCCAGCGCCACGCCGGTAAAGGCGAGCCAGACGGCGGCGAAGCCGCTGCGTGTCAGCACGCGGCGGGATTTCAGGGCCACGGCGTGTATCAGCAGCAGCACCAGCACCTCGATGCCGACGGGACCCTGCGCCAGCAGGTCCAGCAGCAGGCCGATGGCGAACACCAGGGGTGCGGGCAGGGAGGCGGGACGGTAGAGCGACCAGAAGAACACGCTGGCCTGCGCCCAGGCCGGCTGCAACTGTGCCTGGCCGGGGATGCCCAAAGGGGCGGAGAGCAGCAGCAGCACGGCGACGGTCTGGGCGCCCGGCAGGGCGTAGCGCGACGCGGTGTCGAGCATGTGCCACAGGCCGTCGCGCGGGCGTACGCCTGGGGCGCGGTCCATCAGCGTGCCTCGCGGCAGGCGGCGCGTTCGCTGTGCACGCGGCCGGCGGATGGGGGGAAGCGGGCCAGGAAAGCGTCCGGCCTGGTCGGCCGCAGCACGAGGTTGCCGCCGCAATTCGGGCAGGTGTTCCCAAAGCGATGTTGGGCGCAGTCGGCGCAGAAGGTGCATTCGAAGCTGCAGATGCGCGCCGCGGGGTCGCCGTTCGGCAGGTCACGGTCGCAGCATTCACAATTGGGTTTCAGGGTGAGGGGCATGGAGGTCAGGGTTTTGCCGGGGCGTGTCCGGGCACTTCCGGCGGCACGACGCCGCCCAGGCCATAGTCGAAGATGCGCACCACATCCAGCCGGCTGAGGTCGGCGGCGGGTGTCACTTCCAGGCGGTCCGCCGCGCCGTAATGCACGGTGCCGATCAGCAGGCCGGCAGGGAAGGCGCCTGCCTCGGCGGAGGTGACGACGCGTTCGCCCTCCTGCGGATGGGCGCCGTCCTGGAGGTAGAGCAGTTTCGGGTTCGGGGCGTTGGCGCCGGCCAGGATTGCGCGGGCGCGGGATTGCTCCAGCAGGATGGGGATGCGGCTGTTCATGTCGGTGATCAGCAGTACGCGCGCGCTGCGGGCGCCCACTTCGGTGACGCGGCCGGCCAGGCCGTTGGCGTCCAGCGCCACTTCGCCGCGGCGTATCGTGCTGTTCGGCCCGACAGAGAGCAGGACGGAGCGGGCATACACGCCGCCGGCGTCGGCCACCACGCGGGCGGTGACGTAGCTCAGCGTGGGGTCTGGCACCCAGTGCAGATTGTCCTTCAGCGTGGCGTTCTCGGCGTCCAGCGCCATGGCGACGTCGTACCAGTGGCGCAGGCGTTCGTTCTCCGTGCGCAGCCTGTCGTTCTCGGTGCGGAGCTGCAGGGTCTCGCGCACGGCGCGCGCGCTCGCGCGGACGGCCCGCAGTGGCGCGTCCACCACGGCATAGAGGGGTGCCAGCGCGTCCGACAGGCTGATGCGCGCGCGTTCTGGCACCAGCGGCGTGGCGCGGCCGAGCAGCATCAGCGCCATGGCAGCGAGTATGAGGACGGGGAGGGTTAGGCGGGCAAGTGCCTGGCGGGCCTGGATGGAGAGCCTGATCAACGCTGCCGGCCTCGTAGTTTAAGATACCCAAGCGTGTTTACACGAGGCAGCGCGCCAGCGGTTGTCTTTTGCAAGGAGAAACCACAAAACTTTTTGTCCCGGCTGAATGCTGCAGGCTAGAACGGCGACAGCGCACGGGTCGCCGGCCAGGCCGAGGAAGGAAGGCCTTCTTTTTTGCAAAAAAGAAGCAAAAAACTTTTATTTCCCCGACGCTCAGCAGCTTCGGTGTTTCCTGCGGCATCCGGCTGGTGCGAATGCGGGGGAGCAAAAGTTTTTTGGTCCTTTTTCAAAAAAGGACTGCTTGCTTCCTGCGCCTTGCGGCGGGCCTTAGTACATCGTGGTCAGCACGTTCCTAAGCCGCTTGGGCTCCTCCAGCGCGCGACCGGTGCCGAGCACCACGCAGGACAGCGGCTCCTCGGCGATCACCACGGGAAGCCCGGTCGCCTCGCGCAGCACCTGGTCCAGACGGTTCAGCAGCGCGCCGCCGCCTGTCAGCACGATGCCCTTATAGACGATGTCGGCGGCGAGCTCAGGCGGCGTGTGCTCTAGCGCCACCTTCACCGCCTCGGTGATCTGGAACACCGGCTCGGCCAGGCTCTCGGCGATCTGCGCCTGGCTGACCAGGATTTCGCGCGGCACGCCGTTTATCATGTCGCGGCCGCGCACTTCCTGCCACGGGCCTTCGTCGCCGTTCTCCGCGGGGCGGGCGGCGCCCAGGCCCAGCTTGATGCGCTCGGCGGAGCTCTCGCCGATCAACAGGTTATGGTTGCGGCGTATGTAGTTGATGATCGCCTCGTCCATCTTGTCGCCGCCCACGCGGACGGAACGGGAGTAGACGATGCCGCCCAGCGAGATGACGGCGACCTCCGTGGTGCCGCCGCCGATATCTACGATCATGCTGCCGGACGGCTCGGTGACCGGCAGGCCAGCGCCGATCGCGGCGGCCATCGGCTCCTCGATCAGGCGCACGCGCCTGGCACCGGCGGATTCGGCACTCTCCTGGATGGCGCGGCGCTCGACCGCGGTGCTGCCGGAGGGGACGCAGACGATGATGACGGGGGCGGCGAAGCTGCGGCGGTTGTGCACCTTTCTGATGAAGTGCTTGATCATCTCCTCGGCCACTTCGAAATCGGCGATCACGCCGTCCCGCATCGGCCTGATGGCGCTGATGTTTCCGGGGGTGCGGCCCAGCATGAGCTTGGCTTCTTCGCCTACGGCCAGGACCTGCTTCTTGCCGCGCACGTCGCTTATGGCCACCACGCTGGGCTCGGCGAGCACGATGCCGCGGCCGCGCACGTACACGAGCGTGTTGGCGGTTCCGAGATCGATGGCCATGTCGGCGGACATGGCGCCTAGGAGGCGGCTGAACATTCTTTGACCCTACTACTGTCAGGGCAAGGCAAGGGGCTCTGCCCCTTGACCCCGCTAGGGCCAGTCGGCCCCAGACCCCGGGCTTCGCCCCTTGGGCAGGCGCGGGTCTTAGCGTTCGGGGTTAATAGGGGCAACCCTGGGGGGTGCGACGCATTTCAATTTGTAATCAACGCTTCCGTGCGACCTTGCGGGCGTTTCCAGACCAGACAGGAGCATCCACATGCGGCTCAGCCTCGCAATTCCGACACTTTTGCTGCTTAGCCTGGCGGCTTGCGGCAATGATCCCGGGACGCGTGCCCTGAGCGGCGCCGGCATCGGGGCCGGCGCCGGTGCGGTCGGCGGTGCGCTGATCGGCGGCAACCCGGGCGCCGGCGCCGTGCTCGGCGGTGCGGCCGGTGCTGCCACCGGGGCAGCCACGACGCCTGGCCGTTGAGACGTATTTAGGAGAAGCACACCATGCGTAAAACAGCATTAGCACTGGGCCTGGCCGGCCTGCTCGGCCTGACCGGTTGCGTCACCAATCCGTATGACCCGAACCAGCGGGCTCTGGGCGGGGCCGGCATAGGTGCTGCGACAGGCGCCGGCATCGGCGCGCTCGCCGGCGGTGGCCGCGGCGCAATCGTGGGTGCGCTGGCCGGTGGTGCGCTTGGCGCCGGCGCCGGCGTGGTAACAACACCCACCCCGCCGCCGCCTCCGCCGCCCGGCTACTACCAGCAGCCCGGCTACCCGCCGCCGCCGCCCGGCTACCAGCCTGGCTACCAGCAGCAGCCTGGCTACTCGCAGCAGGGCTACCAGCAGCCCGGCTATCAGCAGCAGCCCCCGCCCCCGCCGCCCGGCTATAACGGCTATTAGCCGCAACCGGCTGCTAATCCGGACCGTCTGACATGCCTGGCGGTCCGGATGAGCAGCCACCCGGGATCAACCACAATCCAACCAGATTCCGGGTTCTTACGCGGTTGTCCATGCCACAGCGCATGATGCCCGCGTCGATGGTCTCGCGAACGGTGGACGAAGCTATCCCGCAGTTGCAACGGTCGCGTGCTGCAAAAGCATCGGGCTGTCGCAAATGCGGGGGAGTAAAAGTTTTTTGCTTCTTTTTTGCAAAAAAGAAGGCCTTACTTGCCTTCTCTTACGCGCTAGCCAACAAAGCCCCAGGTTCCGTGCGCAAACGCTTGACCAGCAGCTTGTTCAGCGCATGAACATAAGCGCGCGCAGATGCCACGATAGTGTCCGTATCCGCGCCCTGGCCATCCACCATCTTGCCGTTTTCCGTAAGCCGCACGGTGGTTTTCGCCTGCGCGTCGGTGCCCTCGGTCACCGCGCCGACGGAGAACAGAACCAGCGAGGCCTCGTGCGGGAAGATCGCGCGTATGGCGCGGAAGGTGGCGTCCACTGGACCGTCGCCCACCTCTGACTCGGTGCTTTGCACGCCGTCCACTTCCAGCGTGAGTTCCGCGCGCGCCGGCCCGCGCGAGCCGGCATGCACGTCCAGGCCGACAAAGCGTATGCGGGTGTGGTCGCGGCCGACTTCGTCGTCGACGAGGGCCACGATGTCTTCGTCGTAGACGATCTTCTTGCGGTCGGCGATGTCCTTGAAGCGGCGGAACGCGTCGTTGAGCAGGTTGTCGCCGATGTCCGCGTAGCCCAGCGTGGCCAGCTTGTCGCGGAAGGCTGCGCGGCCGGAATGCTTGCCCATGACCAGGTTTGTCTTGGTCCAGCCGACGCTTTCCGGAGTCATGATCTCGTAGGTCTGCGCGTTCTTCAGCATGCCGTCCTGGTGGATGCCGCTCTCATGCGCAAAGGCGTTGCGGCCGACGATCGCCTTGTTCGGCTGCACGTCGAAGCCGGTGATCGTGCTGAGCAGACGGGAAGTGCGCAGGATGTGCTCGCTGACGATGCCAGTGCGTAAGGGGACGGCGTCCTGGCGCGTGCGCAGCGCCATGGTGATCTCCTCCAGCGCCGCGTTGCCGGCGCGTTCGCCTATGCCGTTTATGGTGCATTCCACTTGGCGGGCACCGGCGCGCAGGGCGGCGACCGTGTTGGCCACCGCCAGGCCTAGGTCGTTGTGGTTGTGCGCGGAGAACACGACCGTGTCCGCACCTGGCACGCGGGCGCGCAGATCGGTGAAGATGCGCGTGAGGTCCTCCGGCAGGGCGTAGCCGACGGTGTCGGGGATGTTGATGGTGGTGGCACCCGCGGCGATGGCGGCTTCCACGCAGCGCGCCAGGAAATCGGGCTCGGTGCGGCTGCCGTCCTCGGCGGACCACTCCACATCCGCGGTGTGGCGCCGCGCCAGCGTGACGCTGGCGATGACGGCTTCCAGCACGGCGTCCGGCTCCATGCGCAGCTTGTACTTCATGTGCAGCGGGCTGGTGCTGATGAAGGTGTGTATACGCGGCCGTTCGGCGTGGCGCACGGCCTCGGCAGCGCGCAGGATGTCGCCCGGTGCGGAGCGTGCCAGGCCGCATATCACCGGGCGGCGGACGGCTTTGGCGATGGCTTCCACGCTCTCGAAATCGCCTGGCGAGGCGATGGGGAAGCCGGCCTCGATCACATCGGCGCCGAGTTCGGCCAGCGCGTGGGCCAGGCGCACCTTCTCGGCCAGGTTCATCGAGAAGCCTGGCGACTGCTCGCCGTCGCGCAAAGTGGTGTCGAACATTATGACGCGGTCGTCGGCCAGGCGGCCGAAACTCGGATGGTCGATGGGCATGGATTGGTCCTCGGCTCGGAATTATCGTGGTGGTGCCTGTGGCACGGAGCGCCCCTGAACGATCCCGCTCAGGGGGCGATAAGTCGAAGCGCGAGGGCGACGGCCGTGGTCATGCGGCCGATCATAGGCGGGCGGAGTTTAAGAAGGCAAGAAAACGACTCTTGCGCCCTGCTGGAGGCTGGCCGGTGAGCCGCCGACAGGGCGCAAGGGTGTTTGCGTTCAGAAAAGAAGGCCTTGTCTGAACCTTACTTCGGCGCGTCAGGCGCCGGCGCGGAGGCGTCCGGAGCGGCAGCGGCGTCGCTGCTGGCGGCCTTCGCGTGGTGATGGTGGTGCGAAGAGTGGTGGTGGTGCTTCTTGTGGGTCGTGGTGGTGGTGGTGGTCGTGCTGTCCGGCGGCGTGGTGGTGGTGGTTGTGGCCGGAGCGGGAGAGGAGGCGTCAGGCGTCTGGGCGAAGGCAGGCGCGGCGGCCAGGGCGGCGGCTACGAAAGCGGCGCTCATCAGGGGGAGCTTCATAGGGTCTCCATACTTCTTTTAGCTGGGGGTGGGGTGGGACGCGTCGGCCATACACGACGCCGTAGCAGCATGTCTGAAACGCCTGCTCCTATGGCCACGAAAATCCCGAGTCGTCAGCTTGTTTTTTGGTAATGAGGGGCGGCGGGGTGGGGGAGTGGCTTTTCGGACACGTGGGTGTGTCGGAAGGGCGTAAGCAAACAAGCAGTTCTTTTCTGAAAAACGGACCAAAAACTTTCACCACGGCTGTCGCGGTTCTATCCGGTGAGTCCGCAACAGCGTAGCAAAAGTTTTTTGCTTCTTTTCTTCAAAAAAGAAGGCCTTGCTCGCCTAATTCTTCGCTTTGTCAACCAGCGCGTTCTTGCTGATCCAAGGCATCATCCCACGCAACCGCTCGCCCACCCGCTCGATCGGGTGCTCCGCATTGCGCCGGCGCGTGGCCCGGAAGCTCGCCTGGTTCACCTTGTTCTCCAGGATCCAGTCGCGCGTGAACCGGCCGGACTGTATGTCCTCCAGCACGCGCTTCATCTCCGCCTTGGTCTCCGCGGTGATGATGCGCGGACCGGTGACGTATTCGCCGTACTCCGCGGTGTTGCTGATGGAGTAGTTCATGTTGGCGATGCCGCCCTCGTAGATCAGGTCCACGATCAACTTCACCTCGTGCAGGCACTCGAAATACGCCATCTCCGGCGCGTAGCCGGCCTCCGTCAGCGTCTCGAACCCGGCCTTTATCAGCTCCACCAGGCCGCCGCACAGCACGGCCTGCTCGCCGAACAGATCGGTCTCGCATTCCTCTTTGAACGTGGTCTCGATGATGCCGGCCCGGCCGCCGCCGATGGCGCTGGCGTAGCTGAGCGCGATCTCCAAAGCGTTTCCGGACGGGTTCTGGTCCACCGCGACGAGGCAGGGCACGCCGCCGCCGCGTTCGTATTCGGAGCGCACGGTGTGGCCCGGCCCCTTCGGCGCGATCATGAACACGTCTATGTCCGGCCGGGCGTCTATCAGGTTGAAGTGGATGTTCAGGCCGTGGGCGAAGGCCAGTGCGGTGCCCTCGCGCATGTTCGGGCCGAGGTGGTCCCGGTAGAGATCGCCCTGGCCCTCGTCCGGGGTGAGCACCATGATCACGTCCGCCCAGGCGGCGGCTTCCGACGGACCCATCACGCGCAAGCCGGCGGCTTCCGCCTTGGCAACGCCGGCGGAGCCTGGGCGCAGGCCCACGACCACATCGGGCACGCCACTGTCATGCAGGTTGCGCGCATGGGCATGGCCCTGACTGCCGTAGCCGATCACGGCGACGCGGCGGCTCTTGATCAGGTTCACGTCGGCGTCTCTGTCGTAGTATACGCGCATTTTTCGGGTGGGTCCTTTAGGTAAGGAAGGCAAGGCCTTCTTTTTTGAAAAAAAGAAGCAAAAAACTTTTGCTCCCCCGCATCTGCAGCGTTCGTGTTTGTCCTGAAAGAGGCGCTCGTTGGAGCGGCGTCAGTGATAAAAGTTTTTTGCTTCTTTTTTTCAAAAAAGAAGGCCTTGCTTGCCTTACAGCGTCCCCACCCCACGCGCGATCGCCGCAATACCCGTGCGCGAAACCTCCGCGAGACCCAGCGGCCGAAGCAGCTCGATGAACGCGTCGATCTTCTCGATGGAACCGGTCAGCTCGAACACGAAACTCCCCGTCGTCGTATCAACCACACGCGCGCGGAACGCGTCGGCGATGCGCAGCGATTCCGACCGCGCCTCGCCGCCGGCCACCACTTTTATCAGCGCCATCTCGCGCGCCACGTGCGGGCCGTCTTTCGACAGATCGGCCACGCGGTATACCGGCACCAGCCGGTCGAGCTGCGCCTTTATTTGGCCGATCACCATTTCCGTGCCGGAGGTCACCACGTTGATGCGGCTACGCGTGCGGTCCTGGTCCACGGCAGCGACCGTCAGGCTGTCTATGTTGTAGCCGCGGCCGGAGAACAGCCCGATGACACGCGCGAGCACGCCGGACTCGTTATCGACCAGCACCGAGATGGTGGCGCTGCGCAGGTTCTGTTCCGGCTCAGGCATCAGACCAGCATCAGGCCTTCATCGGTGATGCTCGCGGTGCGGCCGGCGTTTTCCGGGCCGAGTATCATCTCGTTATGCGCGGCACCGGACGGGATCATCGGGTAGCAGTTCTCCTTGCGATCGACGCAGATGTCGGCGATCACCGGGCCGTCTATCGCGAGCATGCGCGCGATCACATCGTCCAGCTCGCCGACATTGCGGGCGCGCAAGCCGTGCGCGTGGAAGCTTTCCGCCAGCTTCACGAAATCCGGCAGGGCTGCACTGTAGCTTTCGGAATAACGCGAGCCGTGCAGCAGCTCCTGCCACTGGCGGACCATGCCCATGTATTCGTTGTTGAGGATGAAGATCTTCACCGGCAGGCGGTACTGCGCCAGCGTGCCCATTTCCTGTATGTTCATCAGGATGCTGGCCTCGCCGGCGATGTCAATCACCAGCGCGTCGGGGTGCGCCACCTGCACGCCCGCCGCGGCGGGCAGGCCGTAGCCCATGGTGCCCAGGCCGCCGCTGGTCATCCAGCGGTTGGGCTTGTCGAAGTGGAAATGCTGGGCGGCCCACATCTGGTGCTGGCCCACTTCGGTGCTGATGAAGGTGTCGCGGCCGGACAGCTTGCACAGCCCGTGCAGGCGCTGCACCGCGTATTGCGGCTTGATCACCGCGTCAGGCGACATGTCCTGCGTGAACGCCAGGCTTTGCACTGTGCGCCAGGCGGCGATCTCGCGCCACCAGGCGGCGACGGCGCCGCTCTCCTGCGGCGCCGGCTCGGCGTGCCAGGCCTCGATCATCGCGCGCAGGATCGCGCCCGCATCGCCCACGAGCGCCACATCCACCGCCACGTTCTTGTTTATGTTGGACGGATCGATGTCGCCGTGGATCTTGAAGCTGCCAGGGCTGAAGGCGGACAGCCGGCCGGTGACACGGTCATCAAAGCGGGCACCGATGTTGAACAGCACGTCGCAGCCGTGCATCGCCAGATTGGCTTCGTAGGTGCCGTGCATGCCCAGCATGCCGAGAAAATGCCGGTCTGAGGCAGGAAACGCGCCCAGCCCCATCAGCGTGTTCGTGCAGGGCAGGTCACCCAGGCGCACGAGTTCGGCGAGCAGGCGCGAAGCCTCCGGGCCGGCGTTGATTACGCCGCCGCCGGCATACACCATCGGGCGTCGCGCGAATTTCAGCGCCCGCACGGCGCGGCGGATCGCCGCCGGGTCCGGCTGTGTGACCGGGCGATAGCTGCGATGCGGCTTGTTGCCGGCGGGCTCGTAGGCGGCGGGCGCGATCAGGATGTCCTTCGGCAGGTCCACCACCACGGGGCCGGGCCGGCCGGTGCGCGCGATGGTGAACGCGTCGTGCACCGTACGCGCCAGGTCTTCGCTGCGCTTGACCAGGTAGTTGTGCTTGGTGGCCTGGCGAGTGATGCCCGTGGTGTCGGCTTCCTGGAACGCGTCGTTGCCGATCAGGTGCGTGGGCACCTGGCCGGTGAGGCATACCAGCGGGATCGAATCCATCAGCGCGTCCAGCAGGCCGGTGACCGCGTTTGTGGCACCAGGCCCGCTGGTGACCAGCACCACGCCGACGCGGCCGGTGCTGCGCGCGTAGCCCTCGGCGGCGTGCACGGCGGCCTGCTCGTGGCGCACCAGAATGTGGCGTATGTCGCTCTGCTGGAACAGTGCGTCGTAGATCGGCAGCACCGCGCCGCCGGGGTAGCCGAAAATCACCTCGACACCCTGCTCGCGCAGGCAGCGCAGCAGCACCTCGGCGCCGGAGGCGGTCTGGGTGACGTGTCCGGGTTCGCTGGCGGCTTGCGTAACGGCATTCATGACACGTTTCTAACCCGTCAAGCCACAGCGCGTCAAATCGCGGAAAAATAAAATTCCAAGACTAGACGGTGAAACTAACCGGTAATTGCGTCAGGCATGCATAGCGCGCAATTAACCTATGCGTGCTTGTTTGGGCAGCATTGCTGCCGGCCGGTGCCACCGGCCGGTGGCGGAACCATGTCGCCTGCCGCCTGGTGTATTGGCCCGTCGCCACGATCGCACGGCGCGACGCCTCCTCCAGGCCGATGTCGCCGCGTAGATAGGCGGACAGCTCGGGCACACCGTGCGCCCGCATCGCCGGCAGTGCCGGATCCAGCCCGAGATCCAGCAGGCCCCGCACCTCTTCCAGCGCGCCTGCGCCCAGCATCGCCGCGAAACGCGCTGCGATGGCGGCGCGCAACTCCTTACGCGGCGGGTCCAGCACGATGGCGCGCACCGACCATCCCGCCTCGGCGGTGCAAGGGCGGGACTGCCACGCCGCGAGACCCACGCCGGTGCCGCGCCACACCTCCCAGGCGCGCGCCAGCCGCTGGCCGTCGGAGGGGCGCAGGGCCGCAGCGGTCGCAGGGTCCACCTGCGCCAGGCGCGCGTGCAGCGCGGCCGGGCCCGCTTCGGCCAGCAGACCGCGCGCCTCGATGCGCGCCGCCTCGCCAGGATCGGGAATGTCGGCCAGCCCTTGCCATAATGCGGCCAGGTACATGCCCGTCCCGCCGCAAAGTATCGGCACCCGGCCCTCCGCGTGCGCCGCCGCCATCGCCGCC
>CAXTCL010000065.1:0-17350 GCA_964242035.1 uncultured Acetobacteraceae bacterium
TTAGCAGGTGCTCCGGCGTCAGCCGCTGGTGGAATTCGCGTATCGCTATCGTCTGCGCAGCCTGCAGGAAACCCCGCGTCCGCTCGGTAAGTTTTTCCATATCCATATGTGCGTGTCCCTATGCCTCAGGCGACAAAAACCGACGCGCCCCTCTGTAGGCTGCGCGTTGCGGATATTTGGTGAGGAGGGACAGGCAAGGGAAGGCAAGCAGTTCCTTTTTGAAAAAAAGAACCAAAAAACTTTTGACTCCGCTGTCGCCGGCTGGCGGTTAGACGCGCGCCTATCAAAAGCCACCGACAGGGACCAAAAGTTTTTTGCTTCTTTTTTTCAAAAAAGAAGGCCTTGCCTTCTAAGCGTGCCCCGCGGTCCCCGACAAAAGCACAGGGTCCACCTTCAAAATTCCCATCGCCCGGCGCCACTTCGTCTCGTGACCCCCATCGAACACGATGTCTATGCTGGCCGGCGCGGACAGCCAGGCATTCTCCGTCATCTCGCGGTCCAGCTGCCCGGGCCCCCAGCCGGCATAGCCAAGGGCCAGGAACCCACGCTCCGGCCCGCCTCCGTCGGCGATCGACTTCAGGACGTCCAGGCTGGCCGTCAGCGCGATCTGCGGGTCCACCATCAGGCTGCCGTCGCCGGTCCAGTCCGCGGTGTGCAGCACGAAACCACGGGCCGCATCCACCGGCCCGCCGCGATACAGCTCGATCTGTCGCACAGGCGGCTTTGGCATCACGTCGAGCTGCTCCAGCAGGTCGCCGAAGCTGGGGCTGGCCAGCGGGCGGTTAAGCACGATGCCCATGGCGCCCTCTGGCGTGTGCGCGCAGATGTAGATCACGGCCTGGCTGAAATGCGGCGTGGTCATCGCCGGCATGGCGATCAGCAATTGGCCCGTCAGCAGCCCTTCCGGCTGCCCGGCTTCCGGCTCGTCGCGGATTGGCGTCACCGCCTTGCGCCTGCCCATGCCCTTTTACCGTTGTCCCGCGTCTTGGTTGAACAAATCAGATGGGGCGCAACCTGCCCATGCCAACGCCCCTTCTGCCAACGCCCCCCGGTGACATAGCGTAACCGAGCCCTTACAGCTTGCCTGCACCGCAAGGAGACCCATCCCGATGATCAAGCAGGGCGACACCCTACCCGCCATGAAGCTCATGAGCGCCACGCCGGACGGCCCGCGGGAGATTTCCACCGAGGATGTGTTCCGCGGCAAGCGTGTGGTAATGTTCGCCGTGCCGGGTGCGTTCACGCCCACCTGTTCCGCCCGCCACCTGCCAGGCTTCAACGAGAACCTGGACAGCTTCCGCGCCAAGGGGATCGACACGGTGGCCTGCCTTGCGGTGAACGACGCGTTCGTGTTGGGCGCCTGGGTCAAGTCGCAGGACATCAGCCCGTCCATACTCATGATAGCCGATGGCTCGGCCGCCTTCACCAAGGCCCTTGGCCTGGAACTCGACCTAGTCAGCCGCGGCATGGGGGTGCGCAGCCAGCGTTTCGCGCTGGTGGCCGACGACATGAAGGTCACGCACCTGGCCGTGGAGCAGCCGGGCGATTTCGATGTCAGCCGGGCAGAGACCGTGCTCGCCGCGCTCTGACCGCGCCGGTGTTCCGTCAGGGGCGCCGATCCAGCCAGACCGCAACCTGCCACAAGCGATCGTGTTTGGCGCCTTTCAACCTGGAATTGAAATAAATTAACCTCGTTCGAATTACGTTCTCTTCACAGTCTATGAACCTTCCGACATCGTAACTCAGGGTTGCTGAACCGCGCTCGCATACACGCCCGACGGCAGCGACCAGGGTACGGAGAACGGGTGAATGGAACAGGGTTGGGTATACGTGCTGGTGAACTCTTCCATGCCTGGGTTGTCCAAGGTGGGGTGTACCACGCGCGCGCCGCATGACCGCGCGGCGGAGCTGTCCGGCGTGACAGGAGTCGCCACGCCATTCGTCGTCGCCTACGAGCAGGCCTTCGCCGACTGCCACGCGGCCGAGCGCGCAATCCACGCCGAGCTGGACCAGCGCGGCTTGCGCGTGCATGCGCGGCGGGAGTTCTTCGCCTGCGCGCCCGCCGAAATCGTGCGCCTTCTGCTGCAGACGGACAGCGCTGACACCGCCACGCCGGCCAGCCAGCAGGCCCCTCTGACGGCCGAGGCACTGCTCGCCGCCGGAGACCGCGCGCTATACGGTCTGGGCCGCGCGCGCCAGGACACCGGGGAGGCCGTGCGCTGCTATAAGCTCGCGGCTTCGGCCGGCGCGGTCGAGGCGCACGAGCGCCTTGGCCGAATCTACCTGCAGCTTTTCACCGGGCGCCGGGACCAGGCCAGCCGACGCCGCGCCTTGTCCATCCTCAAGGAGGGCGTCCGACGCGGTGACCCGTTCTGCTATTGCGTGCTGGCCGAAGTGTTCGCCGTGGAGCATCATTTCGGCAACGTCGCCAAGTCCTGGGCGCTGTTCTTTGCGGCCGGCGCCGACCAGGCGTGCGAACGCTTTGGCGTGGCCGCCTGCCGCTACGTCGCGCAGTGCCTGGAGCTGCACATCCCGCCTGCGCATCTGGCGATCCTGCGCCAGGTGGGCGACGAGATGATGCAGGCGCTGCTGGCAGAGATGGGACGTGTGCGCGACAACCCGGCCGAACGCCGGCGCCTGGCGGCCTGCCTGCGTTGGGTGTGCGAGAACGCGCCGGTGGAGCCGCCCACCAAGCCGCGCCCGGCTTCGGTGACCGTCAAGCGCCCCTGGGCCGCTGTGTCCGGGCTGGCGGTGGCGTAGGGCAAGGCAAGCAGTCCTTTTTTGAAAAAAAGGACTAAAAAACTTCTGCTCCCTGTCGGCGGTTGCTGAAACAGCGCGCGACAGCGGACCAAAAGTTTTTTGCTTCTTTTTTTCAAAAAAGAAGGCCTTGCTTACTAATGCCCTTTCTTGCCGCATGCACTCTCTTGCGCTCGCGCCCCAAAAACCTTTGCGGAAATGACGCCGCGGCCGCCTCCGGCCAGCACAACACACCGAATTTGCCAAGCCGCGTTGTGCAATGTCAGCCTCGCGTCTAGCTCAGGACTGCATGAGCGTGTGAGGGATGAGGCCGATGGACGTAGAGCCGGCGACGATGGACGTGCTGCAGGACAAGCGCACGCCCCGCCAACCCTCCGCCGTCACGCTGGACGACCGTTACGCCCGCTTCGACGGGCGCGTCTTCCTGACCGGCATACAGGCGCTGGTCCGGCTGCCGCTGCTGCAGCGCCGGCGGGACCGTGCCGCCGACCTGCGCACCGCCGGCTTCATCAGCGGCTACCGCGGCAGCCCGCTGGGCGGCTACGACCTGGCACTGTGGAGTGCAAAGAAGCATCTCGACGCGCATGACATCGTCTTCCAGCCGGGCATAAACGAGGACCTGGCTGCGACCGCCGTCTGGGGCTCCCAGCAGGTGGGCCTGCTGCCGAATCCTAAGCAGGACGGCGTCTTTGGCCTTTGGTATGGCAAGGGCCCGGGCGTGGACCGCTCTGCGGACGTGCTGAAGCACGCAAGCTACGCCGGCACGCCGGCGCTGGGCGGGGCCATAGCGCTGTGCGGCGACGACCACGGCGCGCGCTCCTCCACACTGGCCCATCAGAGCGACCTGGCGCTGATCCATTTCGGTATGCCTGTGCTGAACCCCAGCACGGTGGAGGAGCTGGTGAGCTACGGCCTGTCCGCCTGGGCGATGAGCCGCTACAGCGGCTGCTGGATCGGCATGAAGGCGCTGACGGACACGGTGGAGGGCGGCGCCTCCATCCCGGCCGACATGGACACGCTCCCCTTCGTCCTGCCCACCGACTTCGAAATGCCGGAAGGCGGCCTGAACCTGCGCGCCCGCAACGGCAGCGCGCTTGAGATCGAGGCGCGGCACTTCGAGCAGCGCCACCCCGCCGCCCAGGCCTGGGTGCGTGCCAACAACCTCGACCGCCTCGCCTGGGGCTCTGCTCCGCGCAACCGCCTCGGCCTTGTCAGCACCGGCAAGGCCTATCTGGACGTGATCGAGGCCCTGCGCGGCCTGGGGCTGACCGAGGCGCGCTGCACGGAGCTTGGCATCGCCGTTTACAAAGTCGGCATGGTGTGGCCGCTGGAGCCCGAGCGGCTGCGCGCGTTCGCCGCCACCTGCGACGAGATCTTCGTGGTCGAGGAGAAGCACCCGATCATCGAGGACCAGATCTCCACCATACTCTACAACCAGCCCGCGCACCTGCGGCCACGCCTCACCGGCAAGCTGGACGAGAACGCGCGCCCGCTGTTGCGCGAAGTGGGCGAGCTGGACCCGGACCTGCTGCTGCACGTCATCGCCGGGCGTCTGCGCGGCCCCATAGAGGACGACGCGCTACGCGCCCGCTTCGGCACCATCAAAGAGCTGCAGACCGGCATACCCACCATCTCCTACGGCGTGAAGGACCTGCTGCGCCCGCCGAGCTTCTGCGCCGGCTGCCCCCACAATACGTCCACCGTGGTGCCTGACGGCTCGATCGCCGGCGCCGGCATTGGCTGCCACATCATGGCCGCCGCCATGCCGGAGCGGCACACGGTGTCCGCCACCCACATGGGCGGCGAGGGTGCGCAATGGATCGGCCAGGCGCCGTTCACCAACACGCCGCACATGTTCCAGAACCTCGGCGACGGCACCTATTTCCACTCAGGCCTGCTGGCCGTGCGCGCCGCAATCGCCGCGAAATCGCGCATCACCTACAAGATACTGCTGAACGGTGCCATCGCCATGACAGGCGGCCAGACCGTAGAGGGCGAGCAGTTCGCCGGCCAGATCACCGGCCCGCACGTGGCCGCCCAGCTCACCGCCGAAGGCTGCCAGCGCGTGGCCCTCGTCACCGATGACGTCACCCGCCACAACCGCGCGGACTACCCCGGCATCGTCACCTTCCACCCCCGCGAGGACCTCGACGCCGTGCAGCGCGAGCTGCGGGACTACGACGGCGTCAGCGCCATCATCTACGAGCAGGCCTGTGCCACCGAGAGCCGGCGCATGCGCAAGCGCGGCACCCTGAAGGACCCGAACGAGCGCGTCTTCATCCACCCCGAAGTGTGCGAGGGCTGCGGCGATTGCGGCGTGCAGTCCAACTGCATTGCCATAGAGCCGCTGGAGACCGCGCTGGGCCGCAAGCGCCGCATCAATCAGACGGTCTGCAACAAGGATTTCTCCTGCGTCAAAGGCCTCTGCCCCAGCTTCATCACCATCAAAGGAGGCAAGGTCCGCGCCCGTCCGGAGGCGGACGACGACGCCACTGACCCGCTCGCCGGCGAACAATCCCTCATCGCCGGCCTACCGGAGCCCACGCTGCCGCGCATCGGCGAAGTGTACAACATGCTGCTCGCCGGCATAGGCGGCCAGGGCGTGGTCACCGTCGCCGCCTTGCTCGGCATGGCGGCCCACCTGGAAGGCCTGCTGCTGACCGTGCTGGACAATTCCGGCCTCGCCCAACGCAACGGCTCGGTGACCAGCCACCTGCGCCTGGGCGACGGCGCCGAACGCCACTCCCCACGCATACCCAATGGCGACGTGGATTTGGTGATCGGCGCCGATCCGATGGTGGTCGCCATCCCCGAGACGCTGGCCAAGCTCGGCCACGGCCGCAGCGCGGTGCTGCTGAACCGCTTCGTCTCGCCGAACGCCATGTTCGCCCGCAATGCGGACCTGGACCTCAGCTTCGACCCGTTGTTGGCGAAAGTCATGCCCCGCGCCGACCAGGAGCGAGTCATGAGCATAGACGCCACCCGCATCGCCCAGGTGATGCTCGGCAATGCGGTGGGCGCGAACCTCTTTTTGGTCGGCTACGCTTGGCAGCGCGGCCTGATCCCGCTGCACGCGGAGAACATCATGCGCGCTATCGAGCTGAACCGCACCGAAATCGACATGAACAAGCGTGCCTTCGGCCTGGGCCGGATCGCCGCCGCCCGCCCCGACCTGGCAGCGACCTGGCTGCGCGGCCACGAGGAAGCCCACATCCCCGACACGCTGGGCGACCTGCTGGCCGACCGCATGCCGCGCCTGCGCGCCTGGGGTGGCGAGGCCCACGCGAAACGCTACCGCGCGCTGGTGGCCCGCGTAGAGGCGGCCGAGGCGAAGCTGCCGGGAGCCGACGGCCGCCTGTCGCGCGCGGTGGCGCAGGTCGCCGCCAAGCTGATGACCTACAAGGACGAGTACGAGGTCGGCCGGCTGATGACGGACCCGGCGTTCGCCCGCCGCCTGCGCGAGAACTTCGAAGGCGACTACACGATTGCCTACAACCTGGCCCCGCCGCTGTTCGCCCGGCGCGACGCCCGCACCGGCCGCCCGCGCAAGACACGCTTCGGCGGCGTCATGACGCACGGCTTCGCGGCATTGGCGAGGCTGCGCGCGCTGCGCGGCACACCGCTCGACGTGTTCGGCTACGGCGCCCACCGTCGCATGGAACGGCAATTGGTCGCCGACTACCTGGCGCTGGTCGATACCGTGCTGGCCGGGCTGAGCGCCCGCAACATCGCGCAGGCCGAAGCGGTGCTGCGCGCGCATGACCAGGTGCGCGGGTACGACGTGGTGAAGGAGCAGTCCGTGGTGCGGGTGCGGGACGGGCTGCCTGGATTATTGGCGGCGTTCCGGGCGGGGTAGGAAGGAAGCAAGGCCTTCTTTTTTGCAAAAAAGAAGCAAAAAACTTTTACTACTGTCGGCTGCATCGGCAACATGCGTATCGAACACGTTGTTTGACTGCATCGGCGGGGCAAGGCGTAAAAGGTTTTTTGCTTCTGTTTTCAAAACAGAAGGCCTGCTTATTGGTCTGAGTATGTTCCGACCCTAGCCCGGCTTTTCGGTTTGGCGGCGTAGTCGCCATTCCAGGAGACCAGCATGGCAGTTGCTTGTCAGACACATCGCCCAAGCTCGTGATCCTCGTCGAGGATCATTCCGTTCTGAGAGCTCTCGCGGCTGAGCTCCTGAGAGACGCCGCATTCGTCGTCGTCGAAGCAGAGAACGCGCAAAACGCCCTGGAAGTCCTCTCCGCGTCCGCCAGATCCGGCAGTCAAACCCTCTGCTCGCCGCCAGGCCCGTGACTGACCTCTCGCGTGATGACGCGGGTTCTTGAGTCAGCAAGGAAGTAAGCAAGGCCTTCTTTTTTGAAAGAAAGAAGCGAAAAACTTTTGGCAACGCTGTCGCGGACCTTCCCACAGTCGCGCGACAGCGGAGCAAAAGTTTTTTGCTTCTTTTTTGCAAAAAAGAAGGCCTTACTTTCTTCGCAATGGTCAGCTTCCAGGCTGATCGGTATACCTGCTCGGATCTATAAGAAACTTCTGCCCCGTAGCCTTGCGCGCATAAGCCGAAACCACCTCTGGCTTCAGCGCCTCCGCAAGCGAAATCGTATCCGTATAGGTGCTGGCAAAGGTCGTCGTGAGTTCGCGCCGGACCCGGTCCTGCAAACGCGCTAGGCCGTCGCGCCCGATCTTGGCCAGGAACGGCGTCAGCAGGAAGCCGCTGACCGCCCAGGCGAAGCCGTATAACCGATCCAGCGTCGTGGGTCCGGTATCGAGCATGCCGTAGACATACACCTGCTTGAACGTATTGGAACCATAACGGCTATACGCCGTGGCAGTGCGGTTCGCCGCCGCTTCCATCGCATGCAGGATGGTGTTGGCCAGACCGCCACCGCCTATCGCATCGAAGGCGATCGTGGCGCCCGTCTCGGCGATCGCGTCCGTCAGACGCGCGGGGAAATCCGCGTCTTTGCTGTCCAGCACGTATCTGGCGCCCAGCCCCCGCAGTATCGCGGCCTGCTCGGCGCTGCGCACGATGTTCACCAGGCTGATCCCGTCCGCCAGGCAGATGCGGTTCAGCATCTGCCCCAGATTGGAGGCGGCCGCCGTGTGCACCAGCGCGCTGTGCCCTTCGGCGCGCATTGTTTCCGTCATCGCGAGCGCAGTGAGCGGGTTGACGAATATCGAGGCGCCATCGGCCGCCGTGGCGCCGTCCGGCAGTTCCAGGCACGCATGCATCGAGATCGTGCGATACTGCGCGTACATCGCCCCGCCCCACATGCCCACGGTCTTGCCCAGCAGCGCCTGCGCATTCGCGCCGGCGCGCACCACCACGCCGGCGCCCTCGTTTCCCACCGGCAGCGACTGGCCCAGCCGGCCGGCCATCCCGCTTATCGCGGCCTGGGTGAGGGACCCTGTCAGTATCGGCCGGCCATCCCGCTTGCCGGCGGTGAGCACGGACGGGTCGGCCCAGCCGAGCAGCAACCCGAGATCGGACGGGTTGATCGGTGCCGCCTGCACGCGGACCACCACCTCGTCAGGCTTGGGCGCCGGCGCGTCCACCTCCTCCAGGCTCAGCACGAGCTGGCCGTCGGCGGAGACGCAGGAGCGTAGCTCCAGGCCGTGCAGGTTGTCTGTCATTTGGGGTCCTCCGGTTCAAGGCAGGAAGAAAGGCCTTCTTTTTTGAAAAAAAGAAGCAAAAAACTTTTGTCCCCGCGCCTGCACAACGGCCGGCCCTGGTTCTGCCGGCATGCGTCTCGGCAGGATCGACGCGCGTCCTGGTGCAGGCGGGGAGCAAAAGTTTTTTGCTTCTTTTCTTTAAAAAAGAAGGCCTTGCTCCCTTCCTCCGCCCCCGAAACGTTTTGGCAACACACCTCGCCTACAACCGCCCCCATGCGCCTCAAACTCTATCGGGCGGCCAGCATGGCCGAAGCGATGGCCCAGCTCCGCGACGAGCTGGGGCCCGAGGCACTGATATTATCCACCAAACGCGTGCCGGGCGGCATCGAGCTGACTGCCGCATTGGACCAGCCCGACGAACCACCCGCGCCGCCACCGCCACCGCCGCCCCCACCACCGCAAGCCGCGGCACCCCAAGGCGAGCTGGATGCGCAGTATCACGGCATACAGACGGGCCTTGTGCGCAGGCTCGTCGGGCCCGGCTTGGCGCTGCGCCTGCAGGAAACCCTGCGCTTTGCCGCCCTCGGGCTGGAAGGCGGCACGCCCCTCCTGCTCGCCGGCATGCCCGGCGCGGGCAAGACGCTCTCGGTCGCGCGCCTGGCCACCCGGCTCGTGCTCGCCGGCACCAGGCCGCTGGTGATCACCGCGGACGGCAGGCGCGCCGGCGGCGCGGAGGAGCTGGCCGCCTACACCCGCCTGCTCGGCCTCACGTTGCTGGCCGCAAGCACGCCCGCGACGCTCACCCGCGCGCTGGCCGAGGCCGCTCCGGGCACGCCGGTCCTTATCGACACCGCAGGCATCAACCCGTTCGAACCCGCGGAGACCGAGGCGCTCACCGGGCTGATCACTGCGGCCGGCGCCACCCCGGTCCTCGTTATGCAGGCCGGCGCGCATCCGGAAGAGGCGGCTGAGCAGGCAGCGGTGTTCGCCGGCATCGGCATCGCCCACCTGCTGCCAACCCGCCTGGACATTGCGCGGCGCCTGGGCAGCGTCCTGGCCGTGGCGGACCCGTCGGGGCCCGGGCTGGCGCTGACGGAAGCCGGCATCGGCACCGGCGCCACAGATGGTCTGGTGGCCCTCACGCCCACCCTGCTGGCCGAGCGGCTGCTGCGCGCCCAGCCGCCGCCCGCCCGCTTTCGCCCGCCTGTCTTCCCCACCGCACGCGCCCACGCCGAAGCCCACGCTCAAGCCCAAGGATGGAACACGCAGCCACATGGATAGCCTGCTGCCCGACACGCATCCCGGCCCGCGCCGGATCGCCATCGCCTCCGGCAAAGGCGGCGTCGGCAAGACCTGGTTCGCCATCACGCTTGCCCACGCGCTGGCGCAGGCGGGCGGCCGCATCCTGCTGGCGGACGGTGATTTCGGCCTGGCCAACATAGATGTCCAGCTCGGCCTGAACCCGCCCTGCGACCTGGCCGCCGTGCTCTCCGGCCGCGTGCCCCTGGCGCGGGCCGCCATCCACGTTCCCGCCTGCGGGTTCCATATCCTGCCCGGCCGCTCCGGCTCCGGCTCCCTGGCCGCCCTGCCGCCGGCCACACTGGAATGGCTGCTGGAAGGCCTGGCCACGCAGGATTACGCCACCCTGCTGGTCGATCTCGGCGCCGGGCTGGATGCCGCGAACCGCCGGCTCGCCGCCTGGGCGCACACGCTGTTCGTGGTTGCGACCGACGAGCCGACCTCGCTGACCGACGCCTACGCCGTCCTGAAACTATACGCGTCGGACTGCGCCGCCGCCGGCCGGGTGCCGGACGCGCGCGTGGTGGTGAACCAGGCGGCCACGGCGGCCAGCGGCGAGCGCACCTTTGCCACGCTGGCGCGCGCCTGCACGCAGTTCCTGGGAAGCGCGCCGGCGCTGGCGGGGATCATCCGGCGGGATGACCGGGTGCGCGATGCGATACGCCGGCAGACGCCCTTGCTGACGCGGCACCCCAACAGTCCGGCGGCGCAGGATGTGTGCCGGATTGCGGAAGGGGTGGTAAGCAAGGAAGGCCTTCTTTTTTGAAAAAAGAAGGCCTTCCTTGCCTTGCCTTCCCCGCCTCGCTACCACCCGACCCGTGACAGTATCCAACGTGAAAAAAGTCGTCCTCGCCTACTCAGGCGGCCTGGACACGAGCGTCATCCTCCGGTGGCTGCAAACCACCTACCGCTGCGAAGTCGTCACCTTCACCGCCGACCTCGGCCAGTCCGTGGAAGACGGCGGCGCCGAGCTGGAGGCCGCCAGGCGCAAGGCCGAGCAGGCCGGCGTGCGCGAGATCTTCGTGGAAGATCTGCGCGAGACCTTCGTGCGCGACTTCGTCTTCCCGATGTTCCGCGCCAACACACTCTACGAGGGCCAATACCTTCTCGGCACGTCGATCGCCCGCCCGCTGATCGCCCAGCGCCAGATCGAGATCGCCGAGGCCACCGGCGCCGACGCGGTGGCCCACGGCGCTACCGGCAAGGGCAACGACCAGGTACGCTTCGAACTGGCGTACTACGCGCTCAACCCGGACGTCCGCGTGATCGCCCCCTGGCGGGAGTGGGAGCTGACCAGTCGCACCCGCCTGCTCGAGTTCGCCGACGCGCACCAGATCCCGGTCACGCGCGACAAGCGCGGCGACGCACCGTTCTCTGTCGATGCCAACCTGCTGCACTCCTCCTCCGAGGGCAAGATCCTCGAGGATCCCGCGCTGCCGCCGGACGAGATGGTGTTCCAGCGCACCATCAGCCCGCAGGACGCGCCCGACCGCGCCACCCTGGTGGCCATCGACTTCGAAGCCGGCGACCCGGTGGCGATCGACGGCATCCGCCTGTCGCCCGCCGCCCTGCTGACCCGCCTGAACGAACTCGGCCGCGCCAACGGCATCGGCCGGCTGGACCTGGTGGAGAACCGCTTCGTCGGCATGAAGTCCCGCGGCATCTACGAGACGCCCGGCGGCACCATCCTGCTGGCGGCGCATCGTGCCATCGAGTCCCTCACGCTGGACCGCGAGGCGGGCCACCTGAAGGACAGCCTGATGCCGCGCTACGCCTCGCTGATCTACAACGGCTTCTGGTTCTCGCCGGAGCGGCGGATGCTGCAGGCGCTGATCGACACCAGCCAGGCCAGCGTCAGCGGCCAGGTGCGGCTGCAGCTCTACAAGGGCAATGCCACGGTGGTCGGGCGCGAAAGCCCGAACAGCCTGTATTCCACCAAGGTGGTCACGTTCGAGGACGACCAGGGCGCCTATGACCAGGTGGATGCGCAGGGGTTCATCAAGCTGAACGCGCTGCGGCTGCGGCTGGGTGCGAGCGCAGGGCGGCGTGGTGGGGCGCTCTGAAGGCAAGAAAGGCCTTCTTTTTTGAAAAAAAGAAGCAAAAAACTTTTGTCTCCCCGACGCTTCAGTGCCCGGCTTTATCCGGAGGCATCGGGCCGGTGCAGATGCGGGGGAACAAAAGTCTTTTGGTCCTTATTTTCGAAAAAGGACTGCTTGCTTGCTTTGCCTGAGCCGCGATGCAGTTTTGGATAACGCAGCATTGGGCGAACTCTCCATCCGCCTTGCCGCGCGGGAAGACGCGCGCGCACTTTCCCTGATTGGCTCGGCCAGCATGCTGGAGACGTATGCCGAACTGGTGGACGGCCCGGACATCGTGGCGCACTGCGAAAACCGCCATGCCGTGGCGGTGTACGAGGCTTGGCTGGCTGACCCCACGATCGTCATCTGGATTGCAGAGACCGTGCGGCGCAACGCCGTCGGCTACCTGGTCATGATGCCGGCCACGCTGCCCAGCGACGCGCCCCATCCTGATGATCTGGAGGTGCAGCGCATCTACGTGCTTTCGCGCTACCACGGCACGGGTGCTGGCCACGCCCTGATGTCCTGCGCGATCGAGGAGAGTGCGCGGCGCGGTGCCCGGCAGGTGGTGCTCGGCGTGCTGAAGCGGAACACGCGCGCGGTGGCGTTCTATCGGCGGCAGGGGTTTCGCGAGATCGGCACGCGGGTTTTTCAGGTTGGCAGTGCGAGGTTTGACGATTTTGTGTTGGGGCGAGAGGTGTAAGGAAGGCCTTCTTTTTTGAAAAAAAGAAGCAAAAAACTTTTACTCCGCCCGCTGCATCGGCGTGTCGCCTGAGTCTGCAATGCGCAACGTTGCAGAACCAGAGCGCGCCTTCACGCAGGCGGGGGAACAAAAGTTTTTTGCTTCTTTTTTTCAAAAAAGAAGGCCTTACTTCCTTCGCTGACTCTCCGTCCGCAACTGCCCGCAAGCCGCCAATATATCCTGCCCCCGGGGCGTGCGTATCGGCGAAGCAAACCCAGCCTCCATCACGATCTTCGAAAACCGGTGCAGCGCATTCCCGCTGCTCGCCTCGTAAGAACTCCCCGGCCACGGATTGAACGGAATAAGGTTCACCTTCGCCGGAATGCCCGCGATCAAGCGCACCAGTTCGCGCGCCTCCACCTCGCTGTCGTTCACGCCACGCAACATCACGTACTCGAAGGTGATGCGCCGCGCGTTGGTGGCACCAGGATAGCGACGGCACGCGTCCAGCAGCTCGGCAATCGGGTATTTGCGGTTCAGCGGCACCAGCTCGTCGCGCAGGTCGTCACGCACCGCGTGCAGGGATACCGCTAGGTTGACGCCCAATTCGGCGCCGGCGCGGTCCATCATCGGCACCACGCCGCTGGTGGACAGCGTGATGCGCCGGCGCGACAGGCCGATGCCTTCGCCGTCCATGACGATGCGCATCGCCTTGGCCACGTTCTCGTAATTGTAGAGCGGCTCGCCCATGCCCATCAGCACGATAGTGCTGAGCAGGCGCGGCGTCTCGCCTTGCGGGCTGGGCCATTCGTTGTAGCTGTCGCGCGCGGCCATGAACTGGCCCACGATCTCGGCCGGGCCGAGATTGCGCACCAGCGTCTGCGTGCCGGTGTGGCAGAAGCGGCAGGACAGCGTGCAGCCGACCTGGCTGCTGATGCAGACGGCGCCGCGGTCCTGCTGCTGGTCGGGGATGTAGACGGTTTCCGCCTCCTGGCCGTCGCGGAAGCGGAACAGGAATTTGCGCGTCTCGTCCGTGCTGGTCTGCACCGTGGCGGCCTCGGGGCGGCCGATGACGAAGCGCTCGGCGAGCTTGGCCTGCAGCGGCTTGGCGATCGAGCTCATGGCGGCGAAATCGGTCGCACCCTGGTGGTAGATCCAGTGCCAGAGCTGCTTCACCCGGAACGGCTTCTCCCCGATGGCGGCGATCTCGCCTGCCAGCTCCTCGCGCGAGAGGCCGACCAGGTCCCGCCTGCCGTCGGCCAGCACGTGTGGCGGCGGGTTGAAGAGCGCGGACTTGGCGAGGATGCGGGTGCGCTCGGCCTCGGTCAGCTCGGCGCTGGCAGGAGTCCGCGAGAACACGACACGGGCGGGCGAAGCGCTCCCGCCAAGGGGCGGCAAGGCGTTCATGCGGGGCAGGCCTTGGACATGGCGTCCAGCGCCTCGCCGAAGCCCTTCAGGCTGAAGCGGTCGTTGGCGGTGACGCCGCGCGGCCCGGGCAGGCGGGCATACACGCTGGCCTCGTGGCCGAATGTGGCGATCGCGGCGGCGTTGTCGTGCGCGAAGGCGGAGCGGCCGGCGATGTAGAACAGCATACGCGTGCCGCCGGCCTGCAACGGCGCATCCTCGTGGCCGGACAGCACGAAGCCTGCGCTGATCGCCACCACGTCATGGCTGCGCGGCCGGCGGGTGACGCTGAGCACCACGTCGCCGCGGCCGGGGATATGCTGCGGGCTGGCCTCGGGGCGGGTGAAGGCGAAGCAGGTGGTGCCGCCATCCTCGGCATGGGTTGCCGCCTGCCACTGGCCGAACTTGCCGATGGCATGGGGCCGCACCGGCTGCGCGATAGCTTGCGTGGCGAGGCAGAGGAGAAGGGCGGGCAGGGCGGCGCGCATTGCGGGAGAGATACGGCTGGGTGCCTTCAAGGGCAAGGAAGGCAAGGCAAGCAGTCCTATTTTGAAAAAAAGGACCAAAAAACTTTTGCTACCCACGCCTGCACCTCGGCGCGGCCTGGTTCTGCCAGCGTGCGTGTTTGCAGAACCAGCGCGCGCCTTTATGCCAACCTCAGGGACAAAAGTTTTTTGCTTCTTTTTTTCAAAAAAGAGGGCCTTCCTTGCCTTCACTTCCAGTCCGGCTGCGTCCGCCGGAACACCGGGTCCCCATGCCGCACCGGCCCCGTCTCCTGCGCCGCCCCGCCGCTCGCCACCGGGCGATCCGCGAACCTGCCGTGCTGGATCAGCCGGTCATACAGCACAAGCGCGCCGGCCACCGACAGGTTGAGCGCGAACCGTGTGGGGATGCGCACCACGTGCCGGCAGCGCGCCAGCATGGCCGGCGACAAACCCGCGCGCTCCGGGCCCAGCACGTAGGCGGCACGTAGCGGGTGACGGAAGCTGGGCAGGTCGGCCGCGTCATCCAGCAGTTCCACGCCGACGAGCGCGCAGCCGCCTGGCAGCGTCATCTCGTCGAGTGAGGCGAAGCGGTAGAACGGCACGTGGGCGGGCGTGTCTGCGGTGTCCGACGTGCGGCCGGCGCGCGCGTCCCAGCCGGCGCCCACGGAGAAGCAGAACGCAGCGCCGAAGGCGTGGGCGGTGCGGAGGAGGGCGCCGATGTTGGCGGATTTGGAGACGCCCTCGGCGCCTATGCCGAAATAGCCGCGGTTGTGTTGCATCAGGCAAGAAAGGCCTTCTTTTTTAAAATAAGAAGCAAAAAACTTTTACTCCTGACGCCGTCGCAAACGCGTGCGCTGGCAGAACCTGGCCGCGCTGTGGTGCAGGCGGGGTAGTAAAAGTTTTTTGGTCCTTTTTTTCAAAAAAGGACTGCTTGCCTTACTTCCTACCCTCATGACCGACCCGACCGACGCCCACCTGGCCGCCCAATACGAGGCCCTCCCCTACCCGGCCCGAGACCCCCGCGCCGAGACCCGTCACCTTCATGTCGGCAGCCCAAGCCACCTGCGCGAGATAGACCACTGGCTGTTCGGCGGTGCGCGCCCGCTGCGGGCGCTGTTCGCCGGCGGCGGCACCGGGGACGGCGCCATAATGCTGGCGCAGCAGATGGCGTGGGCCGGCCGTGGCGGACGGGTGACCTGGCTGGACCGCAGCCAGGCGGCGCGGCGCATCGTGGAGGGGCGGGCGGCGGCACGTGGGCTGGCCAACATCGGGTTCGAAAGCCGCTCGCTGCTGGACCTGGCCGGGTCCGGGCTGAGCCCGTTCGACTACATCGATTGCTGCGGCGTGCTGCACCATTTGCCGGACCCGGCGGCCGGGCTGCGTGCGCTCCTGTCCGTGCTGGCGCCGGGCGGCGGCCTGGGGCTGATGGTGTATGCGCCGCATGGCCGCACCGGCGTGTACATGGTGCAGGACGCGCTGGCCCGGCTCGCGCCCCCCGAGGAGCCGACCGCCGCGCGGCTGGACACCGCGCGCCGCGTACTGCGCCACCTGCCGCCCACGAACTGGCTGGCGGTCAACCCCAACTTCACCGACATCACCACGGGCGGCGACGCCGGGCTGTACGACCTGCTGCTGAACCCGCGCGACCGCGCCTACACGATCGACGCCTTTGCCACCCTGCTGCACGGCGCCGGCCTGAAGATCGCCTGCCTGGTGGAGCCGTCCGCCTATGACCCCGCGCTGCTGCTGCCGGACCCGCGCCTGCGCGCCCGCGTAGCGGCGCTGGACCCGATCGGCCGCGCCGCGGTGGCCGAGGCTCTGGCCGGCAACATGGCCACCCACATCGTCTATTGCGTGCGCGCCGACACGAAGCTGCCCGTGCGCGACCACCGCGACCCCGCCTGCGTGCCGGTGGCGCGCGAGACGCCGATGGGCGTGTTCGCCGATCGCATACGCCCGGACGGCACGTTGCCCGCGCAGTTCAACGCGCTGACGGTGATGCTGCCGATGCCGCGACTGGCGGCGGCCATCTTGCGCCGGGTGGATGGCGCGCGCACGCTGGCGCAGATCGCCGAGCCGTTTGCGGCGGCGGCGTTCGACCGCGCCTGGGATGAGACGTATCTGGCGCTGAACGGGCTTAACCGGTTGTTGCTGGCGTGAAGGCACTGCACAGTGTTTGCGCCAGTCCCAGAAATCCTAAGTATGACTACGCGGTGTTCGCGTTGACCTCGTGACAGAAAGCAAGCAGTCCTTTTTTGAAAAAAAGGACCAAAAAACTTTTGTTCCCCCGCATTTGCAGCGTCCGGGTGCTCCCGGAAAAACGCACACGCTGACAGTGCGGGGAAGTAAAAGTTTTTTGCTTTTTTTTTAAGAAGAATGCCTTGCTTGCTTCCGCAAGATCACTGTCGTCGCGATCAAGCGCAGATTCGGAGAACATCAGGCGATGACAGGCACAAAGCGGCGCAAGACCTTGATCACCGGAGCGACAGGGCAGGTCGGCAGCAGGATCATGAGCCTGCTTCGGTCGTTCGATGACGTCGAAATCGTCGCGGCGGTACGCTCGGCAAGGAAGGTGGCCACCTGTCAAGCGCAAGGAGTCACCGCCGTGGTCGTCGATCTTGATGATGACGGGACTCACTTGGCGGCGCTTGCAGGTGTCGAGCGCCTTTTCCTGATGACCGGCTATACGGTTGACATGCTGCGCCAGAGCAAGGTCCTGCTGGACAACGCCAAGAAGGCGGGCGTGCAGCATGTGGTTCATCTAGGCGCCTGCGGTCCGGACGACACGACGGTCGCGCACTGGGCGTGGCACCAAATGGTCGAGCGCTACATCGAGTGGAGCGGATTTTCCTACACGCATCTGCGTCCGGAAACATTCATGCAGAACGTGCTGAGCTACGGCGGCAGGAAAGCCATCACGAACGGCGTCATCCACGCTTATGTCGAGAACGCGCGGCTGAGTTGGGTTGACGTGGACGATGTGGCGCAGGTCGGCGCGCGGGCCTTGACCGATCCTGATCGGCATGGCGGAAGGA
>CAXTCL010000066.1:0-17273 GCA_964242035.1 uncultured Acetobacteraceae bacterium
AGCACCTGCTAAAGGCGCTGCTGGACGACGAGGAAGGGGCGGCCTCGGGCCTCATCAAGGCGGCCGGCGGCGATGCCGCGCGGGTGCGCGCCGCGAACGATGCCGACCTGGCGCGCGTGCCTAAGGTGCATGGCGACGGCCAGGGTCAGCCGCAGGCCACGCCCGAGCTGGTGCGCGTGCTGGACGCGGCCCAGCAGCAGGCGACGCAGGCGGGCGACGAATATGTGGCGCAGGATCGTGTGCTGGTCGCCCTGGCGAGCAGCGAGACGCCGGCCGGGCGCGCGCTGCGCGGCGCTGGCGCCAACCCGCAGACGCTGGATCGCGCGCTGGGCGAGATACGCCGCGGCCGCAAGGTGACCAGCCCCAACGCGGAAAGCGGGTTCGACGCGCTGAAGAAATACACCAAGGACGTGACCGAGCAGGCGCGCGAGCAGAAGCTGGACCCGGTGATCGGCCGCGACGAGGAGATACGCCGCACGATCCAGGTTCTGGCGCGCCGCACGAAGAACAATCCCGTGCTGATCGGCGAGCCTGGCGTTGGCAAGACGGCGATCGTGGAGGGCCTGGCGCTGCGCATCGTGCGTGGTGATGTGCCCGAAGCGCTGAAGAACAAGCGCGTGCTTTCGCTGGACATGGGCGGGCTCGTGGCGGGTGCGAAATACCGCGGCGAGTTCGAGGAACGGCTGAAATCCGTTCTCAAGGAGATCGAGAGCGCGCAGGGCCAGGTGATCCTGTTCATCGACGAGATGCACACGCTGGTCGGTGCCGGCCGCGCGGACGGTGCCATGGATGCGTCCAACCTGCTGAAGCCGGAACTGGCGCGCGGCGCGCTGCACTGCATCGGTGCCACCACGCTCAGCGAGTATCGCAAGCACGTGGAGAAGGATGCGGCACTGGCGCGGCGTTTCCAGCCGGTGTTCGTGGGCGAACCGTCGGTTGAAGACACCGTCAGCATACTTCGCGGCATCAAGGAGAAATACGAGCTGCACCATGGCGTGCGCATCACCGACGGCGCGCTGGTGGCGGCCGCCACGCTGAGCAACCGCTACATCACGGACCGGTTTCTGCCTGACAAGGCCATCGACCTCATGGACGAGGCGGCGAGCCGGCTGCGCATGGAAGTGGATTCCAAGCCGGAGGAACTCGACGAGCTGGACCGCCGGCTGATCCAGCTGAAGATCGAGCGCGAGGCGTTGAAGCGCGAGGAGGACCCCGCCTCGCGCGACCGGCTGGAGAAGTTGCAGCGCGAACTGGCCGAGATCGAGGAACGCTCCAACGCCATGA
Source organism: uncultured Acetobacteraceae bacterium (assembly GCA_964242035.1). GTDB lineage: Bacteria > Pseudomonadota > Alphaproteobacteria > Acetobacterales > Acetobacteraceae > BOG-908. Next base: position 1,285 of record CAXTCL010000066.1, read on the forward strand.
CCACGGCGTGGAAGTCGGAGACCGAGAAGGTGGCCGGCGCGCAGAAGCTGAAGGAGCGCCTGGACCACGCGCGCAGCGAGGTGGAGATCGCCCAGCGCACGGGGCACCTGGCCCGCGCCTCCGAGCTGCTCTACGGCGTGATCCCGGACCTGCAGCGCCAGATCGAAGGCAGCCAAGCCGGCGGCAAGCTGGTCAACGAAGCCGTCACCGCCGAGCAGATCGCCGGTGTGGTCAGCCGCTGGACCGGCGTGCCGGTGGAACGGATGCTGGAAGGCGAGCGCGCCAAGCTGCTGCGCATGGAAGACGAGCTGCGCCGCCGCGTCGTCGGCCAGGAAGATGCGCTAAAGCACGTCAGCAACGCGGTGCGCCGCGCCCGCGCCGGCCTGGGCGACCCGAACCGCCCGATCGGCAGCTTCCTGTTCCTGGGCCCCACCGGCGTAGGCAAGACGGAGCTGACAAAGGCGCTGGCCGAGTTCCTGTTCGACGACGAGCGCGCGCTGCTGCGCATCGACATGAGCGAGTTCATGGAGAAGCACGCCGTCGCCCGCCTGATCGGCGCGCCGCCCGGCTACGTGGGCTACGAGGAAGGCGGCGTGCTGACCGAAGCCGTGCGCCGTCGTCCTTACCAGGTGATCCTGTTCGACGAGGTGGAGAAAGCCCACGAGGACGTCTTCAACGTTCTCCTCCAGGTGCTCGACGACGGCCGCCTCACCGACGGCCAGGGACGCACGGCGGATTTCCGCAACACCATCATCGTGCTCACCTCCAATTTGGGCAGCGACATACTCGCCGCCCAGCCGGACAACGAGCCGATGGCGATGGCGCATGCCCAAGTCATGCGCGTGGTGCGCGAACATTTCCGCCCCGAGTTCCTCAACAGGCTCGACGAGATCGTGCTGTTCCGCCGCCTGGCGCGCGCGGACATGGGCGTGATCGTCGACATCCAGCTGGCGCGGCTGCGTCACCTGCTGGGCGAGCGGAAGATCACGCTGGACCTGGACCAGAGCGCGCAGGACTGGCTGGCCAATGAGGGCTACGACCCGATCTACGGGGCGCGTCCCCTGAAGCGGGTGATCCAGCGGAGTTTGCAGAACCCTTTGGCCAGCCTGTTGCTGGAGGGCACAGTGCATGAGGGGGAGGCGGTGCGGGTTTCGGCCGGGATGGAGGGGCTTTCCATTAATGGGCGTGTTGAGGAGACCGTGTAGGAAGTAAGCAAGGCCTTCTTTTTTGAAAAAAAGAAGCAAAAAACTTTTGTCTGCCTTGCATTTACAGCGTCCGGGCGCTTCCGGAAAATCGCGCACGCTGCGAATGCAGGGAGCAAAAGTTTTTTGCTTCTTTTTCTCAAAAAAGAAGGCCTTGCTTGCTTTCTGCGCGGGAACACCACGCGCCCGCCACGTGTTGCTGAAGGCGATCAGTCCGGAGCAAACGCCAATGACAGGAACTGCAGAAAAAACCGATCCCGCCCTGTGGGAAAAGGTCAAGCACGAGGTCACGGAAGGCGACAAAGGCGGCAAGCCCGGCCGATGGTCCGCGCGCAAGGCGCAACTTGCCGTGCACGACTACAAGGCGGAAGGCGGCGGCTACAAAGGTGCCAAAAGCGAGGACAACCACCTCCACCAATGGACCGAGGAGCATTGGGGCACAAAATCCGGCGAGCCTTCCGGCGAAACCGGCGAGCGCTATCTCCCGGAAAAGGCGCGCGAGCACCTGAGCGACGCGGAATACGCCAAGACAACCGCCAAGAAGCGAGCTGATACGAAGGCCGGCAAGCAATTCTCGTCGCAGCCGAAGGAGATCGCGCGCAAGACGGCGCAGGACCGGGATGGTGGCAGCGACCTGGCCGCACTGCCACGGGCCGAGCTGCTGGCGCGCGCCAAGGACGCGGGCATTTCCGGCCGATCCCGCATGCGCAAGGCCGAGCTGGTCAAGGCGCTCGGGTAATGGCCGCGCATGCCCTGGACGGAGACGAAAAGGCGGCCGCCTACGACGAATTCCACACCCTGGTGAACATGACGCCGGCGAAGCTGCGGCACTGGCTGCAAGGCGAAGAGAGCCGCACCGTGGGCATGACGCCCGATGGCGAGAAGGTGACAGGCGCGGCGCAGGGCGAGTCCGTGGGCCATCACATGGGCGAGCGCATATTGGAGATACGCGCCGCGAAGAAGACGGCGCTGACGGACGTGGATTACGCCGACATGCGCAAGGTGGCCGGCTACATCAAACGGCACGCCGCGCAGCGGCCCGGAGGCGACGTGACGGACACCAGGTGGCGCCACTCCCTGATGAACTGGGGGCACGATCCGCTGAGCTGACCGCATCCGCACCAGCCAGCTCTCTCCGGAAGCGCCAAAGCACCCTCAGCGTCGAGGGACCAAAAGTTTTTTGCTTCTTTTTTCCAAAAAAGAAGGCCTTTCTTCCTTCATGGACACCCTGGCCGCCCTACGCCTCCAGATAGAATGGGGCGCCGACGAGGCGCTGGACGACGCCCCCATAAACCGCCTGGCGGCACCGCCCCCCACGCCCACCCCTCCCCGCGCGATGCAGGCCGCCGCAGCCACGCCGCGCCTGCCGCCGGCAGCACTAGCCCAAGCGGTGGCCGAGGGCGCCAACACCCTCGAGGCGTTGCGACAGGCGTTGGCGTCCTTCACCGCCTGCCCGCTGGCCGCCACGGCCACAAACCTGGTGTTCGCGGACGGCAATCCCGCGGCGGGGCTGGTGGTGGTGGGCGAGGTGCCTGGTGCGGAGGAGGATGTGGCGGGCTTGCCGTTCCAGGGCCCTGCCGGCCAGTTGCTGGACAGGATGTTCGCCAGCATCGGGCTTTCGCGCGCGGACATGCTGCTGACCAGCCTGGTGCCGTGGCGCCCGCCTGGCGGGCGGCCGCCGACGGAGTCCGAGGTGCAGATTTGCGCGCCGTTCCTCTGGCGGCATCTGACCTTGCTGCGTCCCCGGCTGATCGTGGCTGCCGGCACGCTGCCGGCGCGCCTGCTGACCGGCAGGGCGGACACGATACGCAAGCTGCGCGGCCGCTGGGTGCAGGTGGCGGTGCCTGGCCTGCCCGCGCCGATACCCACGCTGCCGATGTTCGGCCCTTCGCTGCTGCTGGCGACACCAGCCTGCAAGCGGGAGGCCTGGGCAGACCTGATCACGCTGAAACGCGCCCTGGCGGCACTTTGACCTGTCGTCAGCAACAAACCCAACGTTCGCGTGAACGGCGAAGAGATTTCGTTTCCCGTTTGTAAAAGGAACGGCTCTTTTCTGATGTCGAAACGAGTGATCTAGACATCCGACATCGAACCTGGAGCACGCCGGTATTGGCGGGTGCAACAGGCACTTACTGGCAGGGGTCACACCAACTCTTGCACCGCAGCGAACTACATTGGCGGTTGCGTCCGCCCGCCAAACGCTGTTAAGGGCAGCGCCATGCGAGGGATCGGGTTTTCCATCTCCCGCCTGTCCACTGCCCGCGCCGTTCTGGCGGGCGCTGCCCTCCTGGCCGGAACCGCGTGGCGGCCCGCCCAGGCATCCGGCAGCAGTGGGTTGGCGCCACAGTCTGACGATCTGGCCATGGCCGTGCCCCGGATACATCCGGGCGCCGGAACCAACGGCTTGGGCCTGCCGCAGCCGCTCGCCCCGAGCGAGGCGGCCAAGGTTCGCCGCATCTTCGCCTTCCAGCGCGCCGGCGCCCTGCCGCAGGCGGTGGCGGAGACCGCGCGGCTGGATGACGACACGCTTCTGGGGCACATCCTGGCCGACCGGCTGCTGCTGAAGCCCGCCCGCATACGCACGCCGGCCCTCGCCGACTGGCTCGGCCGTTACGCGGACCTGCCCGACGCCTGCGCCATCTATGCCCTACTGCTGCGCCGCCTGCCGCCGGGTGCCACACGGCCGCCGGCGCCGGCCAATGCCGCGCTGGGCTCCGCCGCCCACGCCGCCGCGGCGGACAGCGAGGGTGCTACCGCCGCACGCGGCGCGTTTGCCGCCGGACATGACGCCCAGGCCGAGCGCCTGGGACGCGACGCCTTCGCCCACAGCCAGAACCGCGATGGCCAGGCCGCCTACGTGGCCGGGCTGGCGGCCTTCCGCGCCGGCCGGCTGGAAACCGCGGCCGCTTTGTTCGAGCTCGCCTCCCTGGCGGACGGATCGGGCGCCGGGTTGCGCGCGGCCGCCGCCCTATGGGCCGCGCGCGCCCATCTGCGGCAGGGTGAGACCGCCGCCTGGCGCCCCTGGATGATGCGCGCCGCGGCCGAGCCGCACACGCTGCACGGCATGCTGGCCCGACGCGCCCTCGGCCTGGTCGTGCAGGCCGCGCCGGCCAGCCCCATCCTGGCCGAAGCGGATCTGGAGGCCATCGCCGCCACGCCGCAGGGCCGCCGCGCCTTTGCCTTACTGCAGGTGGGCCAGCCAGCCAGGGCCGAGAGCGAATTGCGCCTGCTCTGGCCCGCGGCACAAGCCACGCCCGCGCTCTCCCGCGCCTTGTTCCTGGTGGCGGGCGCGGCGGGCTTGGCAGATCTGGTGGCCGACCTCTCCGGCATCGTGGACGCAACCGAAGCCGACCTACCGGCGCCGGTCCTGCACCCGCGCGGCGGCTTCCGGCTGGATCGCGCGCTGGTGTACGCGGTGGCGCGGGTGGAATCGAACTTCGACGAAGCGGCCGTCTCCGGGGCCGGCGCCCACGGCCTGATGCAATTGATGCCCGACGTGGTGGAGACCGTAGGCGCGGGGGCCGGCGACCGGACGCTGACGGATCCAGGCCAGAACCTCAGGCTGGGCCAGGCCTACCTCGCCTATCTCAGCCGTCCGGACATGGCCGGTGACGACCTGCTGCGCGTGCTCGCTAGCTACAACGCCGGGCCGAATGCCGTTCTGCGCTGGGCGCACATGGCGGGCGAGGATCCCCTGCTGTTCCTGGAAGCTATCCCGGTGGACGAGACGCGCCATTTCGTGGAGCGCACGCTGACGAATTTGTGGGGGTATGCGGCGCGGTTCCGGGTGGCGGCGCCTAGCCTGGAGGCTTTGGCTTCTGGGGACTGGCCGCGGTTTTCTCCGGAACTTGCTGCGGTTCGGGTGCACTAAGGCAAGCAAGGCCTTCTTTTTTGAAAAAAAGAAGCAAAAAACTTTTGGCTGGGCTGTCGCGGACTTTTCTTCAAGGCGGGGTTATTTGTCTCGGATCGATGAGACTATCGCGTTCGTACCGGTGCATGTGGCGGTGCTTACCGTCTCGGATACGCGTGATGCTTCCAACGACACTTCGGGCGACACGCTTGCTTCACGCATCTTGGCGGCCGGTCATGTGCTGCGCGCGCGCACGATTTGCCGCGACGACGCGGACGTGATCGCCGGCCATCTGAGCGGCTGGGTGAGCGATGCGGAGATAGACGTGGTCATCACCACAGGCGGCACCGGGGTTACCGGCCGCGACGTGACACCGGAAGCCTTCGACCGTGTGCTGGAAAAGCGCATCGAGGGGTTCGGCGAGTTGTTCCGCATGCTGAGCTACCAGAAGATCGGCACGTCCACGATACAGTCGCGCGCGCTCGCCGGTGTGGCAGGCGGAACCTATCTTTTCGCGTTGCCGGGCAGCACAGGCGCCGTAAAGGATGCCTGGGACGACATCCTGGTCTGGCAACTGGACGTGCGCCACAAGCCCTGCAACTTCGTCGAACTGATGCCGCGGCTGAAAGAGCGCTGAGCGCGGCAGCCGCCATTGCGGACGGCGGATTCGTTTTTTCAGAAAAGAACCGCGTGCTTGCTTGCTGGTTTGGGCCTCCGGCAACGAGGGATTCACCGATGAAACTGGCAGGCAAGATCGCCTACATCACAGGCGCCGACTCAGGCATCGGCCAGGCCACGGCGAAGCTTTTCGCCGAGGAAGGTGCGGATGTGGCGATCGGCTACCACACGGATGAGGCAGGCGCGCGCGAGACCGCCGGCCTGGTGGAAGCGGCAGGGCGGCGCGCGCAGATGTTCCAGCTGGACGCCGGCGATCAGGCCTCCGTCGAGGCGTTCTTCGCTGCGGCGGTGAAAGCGCTCGGCACGCCGGACGTGTTCGTGGCCAATGCAGGGCTGGGCATGGGCGAGCCGAAGCAGGTGGCCGAGATGGACGCGGCGACCCTGGACAGAATCCTGCAGACGGATCTGAAAGGGCCGCTGTTCTGCGCACGGACTTTCGTGCAGTTGCGGCGCGCGGCAGGCGGCGGCGGCAGGTTCCTGATAACCGGCTCCGTGGCCGGGCATCTGCCCACGCCGAACAGCGCGCCGTATGGCATGGCGAAGGCCGGTGTGAACTCGCTGGTGCGCTCGCTGTCCGTGGAGGTAGCGCCTGACCACATCAACGTGAACGCGATAGCACCAGGCCTGATCGCGACGCCGATGACGCAGAAGCGTCTGGACAACCCGGTGGAGCGCGAGAAGAGCATGGCGGCGATACCGTGGAAGCGTCCCGGGCGGCCGGAGGAGATTGCGGGGTTAGCGCTGTTCCTGGCGGCGGAGACTGGCGATTATGTGACGGGGCAGACGTGGACGATGGATGGCGGACTGACGATGCATTGGGGTGGCGCGTAAGCAAGCAAGACCTTCTTTTTTGAAAAAAGAAGCAAAAAACTTTTGCTTCCCCGCCTGCACCAAGGCCCGCGCAGGCTATGCCAGCACCCCATTTGCAAGACCAGCGCATCCCTTGATGCAGCCGAACGGAACAAAAGTTTTTTGCTTCTTTTTTTCAAAAAAGAAGGCCTTGCTTTCTTCCTTCTAAGGATCCCCACCATGGCGCAGCAAATCGAGATCGACCCGCACGCCGTAACAGGCACCGACGCCGGCGAAGGCGTGATCGAACTCGCGCCCGACCTGGCCTACCGTCGCGTTGGCATCGTCAACATCGTGCTGGCCGGCAGACCCGGCGGGCCATTCGTGCTGATCGACGCCGGGGTGCCCGGCGCGCACGGTGTGGTGCACCATGCGGTCGAGACGCGCTTTGGAAAAGGCGCGCGCCCGTCAGCGATCGTGCTCACGCACGGACATATCGATCACGTGGGCGCGCTGGAGTCGCTGGCGGCGGAATGGGAGGTGCCGGTCTATGCGCATGTTCTGGAGCACCCGTATCTGAACGGCACGTCGTCCTATCCGCCGCCAGACGCCACGGTGGGCGGCGGGCTGATGGCGGCGTTCTCCAAGCTGTTTCCGCGCAGCCCCGTGGACGTGAAGCGCTGGCTGCATGCGTTGCCGGAGGATGGCAGCGTGCCTGGGATGGAGGGCTGGCGGTGGCTGCACACACCGGGGCACGCGCCGGGCCATGTGTCGTTCTGGCGTGAGCGGGACCGCGCGATGATCGCCGGGGACGCGTTCATCACCACGGCGCAGGAATCGCTCTATTCGGTGATCACGCAAGAGCCGGAACTGCACGGGCCGCCGATGTATTTCACGCCGGACTGGCAGGCGGCGCGGATGTCCGTGCAGAAGCTCGCGGCGTTGCAGCCGACCTTGGCGGTGACCGGGCATGGCCGCGCGATGGCAGGGCCAGCGTTCACCGCGGCTCTGGATCAGCTCGCGCGCGAGTTCGAGCAGGTGGCGGTGCCCAAGCACGGGTCGTATGTGGCCACGCCTGCACGCGCGCAGGACGGAACCGCCTACCAGTAAGACGGTTCTTATTTTGTTCTTGACACAAGATTGAGGGCACGCAAATCTCGCCTGGAACGAAGCGAGAACCCCGATGCACGTCGCCCCGATCCGCCCGGCGCATAATCGCCAGCCAGCCAGCACGCCGATGACGAACGCGCGGCTGTCTGGCTCGCTGCGCGGGCGGGGCGCCGCCTCCAACCCGGCCAACCGGTTCGAGACGGGCGTGCTGGAGCCGTTCGATGACGGTTGGGAGACGCTGGACGGCCTGACCGACCTGCCTCCGCTGCCGACCACCCTGACGCGTGACACCAGCCGATCGGTGATTTCCTGGAACACCTCGCCAGACATCGGCTTCGACCGCGCGGTGAACCCCTATCGCGGCTGCGAGCACGGCTGCGTCTATTGCTATGCGCGGCCGACGCACGCCTATCTCGGCTACTCGCCCGGTCTGGATTTCGAGACCAAGCTGGTGTTCAAGCCGGACGTGGGCGCGCTTCTCGAGCGCGAGCTGCGCCGGCCTGGCTACGAGTGCAAACCGATCGCGCTCGGGTCCAACACCGATCCCTACCAGCCGGTGGAGCGTACGCTGAAGCTCACGCGCGCAGTGCTGGAGGTTCTGGAGCGCTACGGCCACCCCGTCAGCATCGTGACGAAATCCGCCGGCGTGTTGCGCGACATCGACATATTGCAGCGCATGGCGGCGCGCGGACTGGTGCGGGTGTACCTGTCCGTAACCACGCTGGATGCGACGCTGGCGCGCCGCATGGAGCCGCGTGCCGCCACACCGGAGCGGCGCCTGGCGGCGATCACCGCGCTGAGCCAGGCCGGCGTGCCGGCCGCCGTGCTGGCCGCGCCGATGATCCCCGGCCTGAACGACGCCGAGCTGGAGGCAATCCTGGAGCGCGCCTCGCGTGCCGGCGCGCGCTTCGCCGGCTACGTGCTGCTGCGCCTGCCGCTGGAGCTGCGCGAGATGTTCGAGACCTGGCTCGGCCAGCACTACCCGGACCGCGCGCGCCACGTGCTAAGCCTGGTGCGCGAGACGCGCGCCGGCGCGCTGAACGACAGCAAGTTCCACGCGCGGTTTACGGGGCAAGGGCCTTATGCGGAGCTGCTGGGCAAGCGGTTCACCCGGGCTTCCCGGCAATGGGGGTTCGAGGACAGGACCGCGCTGGAGACGCGGCATTTCTGCGTGCCGGATATCGGGGAGAAGGTTGAGGCGCCTCAGTTGTCTTTGTTTTAGGCAAGGAAGGAAGGCCATCTTTTTTGAAAAAAAGAAGCAAAAAACTTTTGCTTCCTGTCGGCGGTTTATTCGGCCAGCACTCGACACGTTGCAGGAGAGGACCGCGACAGCCGCAGTAAAAGTTTTTTGCTTCTTTTTTTCAAAAAAGAAGGCCTTCGTTGCACCCCATTGACCCAAGACGCCCCCCCAACCATTGTGCGCCCAATGCCAAAGCGGGGCCAACGCTTGCTCGATCGCCGCTCCCTTACCCTGTTCGCCCTCATCCTCGCGTCCCCCGCCATGGCGCAGCCGGACCAGGGCCCGCCCGCGGTCGGCGTGGTGCACGCCAGGCGCATGCCCATCACCGAGACGGACGAGTTCATCGGCCGCGTCCAGTCCGTCAGCCGCGTGGCGCTGATCGCCCGGGTGACGGCGTTCCTGGACAAGCGGCTGTTCACCGAGGGCACCGAGGTGAAGCAGGGGGACATGCTCTACGAGCTCGAGGAAGGTCCGTTCCAGGCGGATTTCATGGCCAAGCAGGCGGCGCTGGAGCAGCAGAACGCGCTGCTGCTGAACGCTAACCAGACGCTCAACCGGCAGCAGGCGCTGCTCCACACACCGGCAGGCCAGCAATCCAACGTCGACAGCGCGGTCGCCCAGCAGCGCAGCGACGCGGCCCAGGTGATGGGCGCGCAGGCCAACCTGGCCACATCGAAGATCAACCTGGACTACACGCAGATAAGGGCGCCGATCGCCGGCCGCATCACGCGAACGAACGTCACGGAGGGCAACGTGGTGGGGCCGACCAGCGGAACGCTGGCCACCATCGTAAGTCAGGACCCGATGTACGTGGTGTTCCCCGTCTCCTCGCGCACCGCGCTGGAGCTGCGGCAGCGCTATGCCGGGCAAGGCGGGCTGGCGGCGGTGAAGGTGCAGGTGCGTCTGCCGACCGGCCAGATATACGCACATACCGGCAAGCTGGACTACGTGGATCCGACCATATCCACCTCGACGGACACGCTGACGGCGCGTGCCGTGCTGCCGAATCCGCAGCTCGGCGTCTCCGGCCCGGAGGGTGCCGGTGCCAAAAGCACCGAGCGCGAGCTGATAGACGGCGAGTTCGTCCAGGTCCTGGTGCAGGGCGTGACCCCGATTGAGGTTCTGGGCGTGCCGCGCGCGTCCGTCCTGTCGGACCAGCAGGGCGACTACGTCTATACCGTGGACGCGCAGAACCACGCGCGGCAGACGCGCGTGCAGCTCGGCCAGTCGACGGCCAGCGTGGCTGCGGTGACCAGCGGGCTTGCGGAAGGCGAGACGGTGATCTCCGAGGGCATTCAGAAGGTGCGGCCGGGGATATTGGTGGAGCCTGGGCCGGCGAGTGCGGCGCCGAAGGTGGCGCAGTGAAGGAAGCAAGGCCTTCTTTTTTGCAAAAAAGAAGCAAAAAACTTTTGCTCCGCTGTCGCCCCGCGTGTCAGCAGCCGCCGACAGGGAGTAAAAATTTTTTGGTTCTTTTTTTCAAAAAAGAACTGCTTTCTTCCTTATGATTTCTTCGGTCTTCGTAGATCGCCCCCGCCTGGCGATCGTCATAGCCATCGTAATAACCATAGCCGGCCTGATCTCGCTCACCCGCATCCCGGTCGCCCAGTTCCCGGACATCGTGCCGCCGCAGGTGCAGGTCACCGCCACCTACCCGGGCGCCTCGGCGGCCGACGTGGAAGCCTCCGTCGCCCAGCCGATAGAGGCGCGCGTCGTCGGCGTGGACAAGATGCTCTACATGAAGAGCACGAACGCCAATGACGGCACCTATAACCTGACCGTCAGCTTCGCGCTTGGCACCGACCCGGACATCAACACCGTCAACGTGAACAACCGCGTGCAGACCGCGCTGGCCGAGCTGCCGGCCGCGGTGCAGGCGGAAGGCCTGGTGGTGCAGAAGGCCAGCAGCGCCGTGCTGGAGTTCGTCAATTTCTACAGCGCGTCCGGCAAGCAGGACACGCTGTTCATCACCAATTTCGTCACCATCAGCGTGCTGGACGAGATCTCGCGCATCAACGGCGTGGGCGATGCCTCGCTGTTCAGCCAGCAGAAATACTCGATGCGCATTTGGTTCGACAACCAGCGCCTGACCAACCTGAACCTCACGCCGGCCGACGTGGTCAATGCCATACAGGCGCAGAACGTGGTGGCACCGGTCGGCCGCATCGGTGCGCGGCCGGCCACCACGGACGTGCAGTTCCAGCTCAACGTGCAGACGCAGGGCCGGCTGACCACGCCGAAGCAGTTCGGTGACATCGTGCTGCGCGCCAACAATGACGGCTCCCTGCTGCGCGTTGGCGACGTGGCCCGTGTGGAGCTCGGCGCGCAGAACGTCGATAGCGAGAGCCGGCTGGACGGCAACCCGTCGGTCGCGATGAAGATCAGCCTGGCACCTGGTGCCAATGCGGTGGCGACGGCCAAGCTGGTCAACGCCAAGCTCGCTTCCCTGCGCGCGCGCTTTCCCGCCGGCATGGACTACCAGATCACGTGGAACTCCACGCTGTTCGTCAACGACACCATCACCGAAGTGCTCAAGACGCTCGGCGAGGCGTTCGTGCTCGTGGTGATCGTGGTGTTCCTGTTCCTGGGTAATCTGCGCGCCACCATAATCCCGGTGATCGCCGTGCCCGTCAGCCTGATAGGCGCCTTCGCCGTGCTGTTCGCCATGGGATTTACGGAAAACACCGTCACGCTGCTGGCCCTGGTGCTGGCCATAGGCATCGTGGTGGACGACGCGATCGTCGTGGTGGAAAACGTGGAGCGCGTGCTGGAGGAGCATCCCGAGTGGGACCCGCGTGACGCGGTGAAGGAGGCAATGCGCCAGATCACCGCGCCGATCATCGCCATCACGCTGGTGCTGCTGTCGGTGTTCGTGCCAATCGGCTTCATCCCCGGCATCTCCGGCGTGCTGTTCAAGCAGTTCGCCGTCACCATAAGTGCCGCCATGCTGATCTCAGCGCTGAACGCGCTGACGCTCTCGCCCGCTTTGTGCGGCCTGTTCCTGCGCCACCGCCCGCGCCAGGAACGCGGCATACTGGCGCGCGTGCTGCGCGGTATAGACCGCGCGCGCGACGGCTACACCTCGGTCGTGCGCCGGCTGATACGCCGCTCCATTCTGGCGGTAGTCGTGGTGGTGGCGTGCGGCATCTGCATCTTCGGTTTGTCCACCATCACGCCATCCGGCTTCCTGCCAAGCGAGGACCAGGGCGGGTTCTTCGTCTCCATACAATTGCCGGATGGCGCCTCGGTCGCGCGCACCAGCCAGGTGGTGGGCCAGGTCGAGAAGCAGATCATCAAGATGCCAGGCGTGGCGGACACCTTCGCCATCATCGGCTTCTCCATTCTGGACAATGCGCAGGAGCCCAATAGCGGGTTCATGTTCATACGCCTCAAGCCGTTCGGCAGCCGCACCACGGCGCAGACGCAGATCACCGCGATGATCGGCCAGGTGTTCGGCATGGGGGCCGCCATACGCTCGGCAAACGTGCTGGCCTTCAACCTGCCGCCGATCATCGGCCTGGGCACCGCCGGCGGCTTCGAATACCAGTTGGACGCGCTGGAGGGCCAGGACCCGGCGGACCTGAACAGCACGCTGAACGGCCTGCTGAGTGCCGCGCGCGCGGACCACCGGCTCGGCCAGGTGTTCAGCACCTTCAATGCCAGCAACCCCTCGCTGTTCCTGGAAATTGACCGCGAAAAGGCGCAGGCGCTCGGGCTGAACATGTCCGACGTGTTCGCCGCCTTGCAGGCCACGCTCGGCGGCATCTACATAAACGACTTCAACCTGTACGGCCGCGTCTGGCAGGTGAACATACAGGGCGAGGCGCGCGACCGCAGCGACATACCCGCGCTGTGGCAGATCTACGTGCGCAACCGCACCAACCAGATGGTGCCGCTGCGCTCGATTGCGGACGTACGCATCAGGCTCGGCCCGCAGATACTCAACCGCTACAACAACTACCGCTCTGTCACCATAAACGGCTCGCCCGCGCCGGGCGCCTCGTCGGGTCAGTCGATCGCGGCCATGGCGGACATCTCTGGCCACACGCTGCCCGCCGGCTACGCCTATGAATGGACGGGCACGGCGTATCAGGAGGTGGCGGCCGCCGGGCAGACGGGAACCATACTCGCGCTGGCGGTGCTGTTCGCCTACCTCTTCCTGGTCGGCCTTTACGAGAGCTGGGTGATCCCGATACCGGTGCTGCTGTCGGTGGCCGTGGGCGTGCTGGGCTCGTTCATCGGCATCAGGGTGGCCGGTCTGGCGCTGGACCTGTACGCGCAGATCGGCCTGGTGGTGCTGATTGCGCTGGCGGCCAAGAACGGCATCCTGATCGTGGAATTCGCCAAGGACCAGCGCGAGCGCGGCGTGCCGATCGCCGAGGCCGCCGCGATGGGCGCGCAGATGCGGTTCCGCGCGGTGATGATGACGTCGGTGGCCTTCGTGCTCGGGCTGGTGCCGCTGGTGATCGCCACCGGTGCGGCGGAGATCAGCCGGCGTGACGTGGGTACACCGGTGTTCGCCGGCATGCTGGCCGCGAGTGCCATTGGAATTTTCCTGATTCCGATGCTCTATGTCACCTTCCAGACCGGACGCGAGCGGGTGAAGGCCCGGTTTGCGCCAAACCGGGCCGGAAAGGGTGGGGAAGGCGTGCACCCCCCCTCGACACGAACCTAAGGAAACTGGGTGTAACCAGGAACGTCAGCACGGCGTAGGCCCTCGGGAGAAGACGATGTCAGCATCAGCCACCATGGAAGCCTCACAGAAAGCCGGCGACATCGACCTGCTTTGCATAAACACGATGCGCACGCTGGCGATGGACGCCGTGCAGAAAGCCAATTCCGGCCATCCCGGCACGCCGATGGCGCTGGCCCCGGTCGCCTACAGTCTCTGGCAGAACTTCCTGAGCTTCGACCCGGCGGACGCCAACTGGCCCAACCGCGACCGCTTCGTGCTCTCCGTCGGCCACGCGTCCATGCTGCTGTATTCGCTCATCCACCTGACCGGCGTGCGCGCCGTCAACGAGCACGAGGACCGCAACGCGCCGGCGCTGACCATCGACGACCTGATGAAGTTCCGCCAGCTGGACAGCAAGACGCCGGGCCATCCGGAATACCGCATGACCTCCGGCGTGGAGACCACCACCGGTCCACTCGGCCAGGGCTGCGGCAACTCGGTGGGCCTGGCGATGGCACAGCGCTTCCTGGCCAACCGCTACAACAAGCCGGGCTATGATTTGTTCACCCACCATGTCTGGGTGCTTGCAGGCGACGGCGACATGATGGAGGGCATCAGCTCCGAGGCCGCGTCCACCGCGGGCCACCTCAAGCTCGGCAATCTCACCTGGATCTACGACAGCAACCACATCACCATCGAGGGCGGCACGGACCTGGCGTTCGACGAGGACGTGGTCGCCCGCTTCGCCGCCTACGGCTGGGACGTGCAGCACGTGGACGACGCCAACGACCTGGCCGCCATGGGCCGCGCGCTTGAGCACGCGAAGTCGGTCACCGACCGCCCGAGCTTCATCAAGGTAACGAGCGTCATCGGCTATGGCGCGCCGAAAAAGGCCGGCACTAACAAGGCGCATGGCGAGCCGCTCGGCGAAGAGGAAATCCGCGGCGCCAAGAAAGCGTATGGCTGGCCCGAGGACAGCTCCTTCCTGGTGCCCGACGGCGTGTACGAGCATTTCTCCGCCGGCATTGGCAAGCGCGGCGCCACCCAGCGGGCCGCCTGGATGAAGCTGATTGACGGCTACAAGCAGGATTACCCCGAGCTGGCCGCCGAGCTGGAGCACATGAACCAGCACACGCTGCCGGATGGCTGGGACCGCGACATCCCCAGCTTCCCTGCGGACGCCAAGGGCCTCGCCTCGCGTGATTCCTCGCAGAAGGTGCTGAACGCCATCGCCGCGCACATCCCCTGGATGATCGGCGGTGCGGCGGACCTTGCCCCCTCCACCAAGAGCAACATGACCTTTGACGGCGCCGGCAGCTTCGAATCCGACAATTACGGCGGCCGCAACCTGCATTTTGGCATACGCGAACACGCCATGGGCAGCATCTGCAACGGACTCGCACTCTCCGCCCTGCGCTCCTACGGCAGCGGCTTCCTGATCTTCTCGGACTATATGAAGCCGCCGATACGCCTCTCGGCGATCATGGAACTGCCGGTGGTGTACATCTTCACCCATGACAGCATAGGCGTGGGCGAGGACGGCCCGACCCACCAGCCGATCGAGCAGCTTATCTCGCTGCGATCGGTCCCCGGCATGCGCGTCATCCGCCCCGCGGACGCCAACGAGGTGGCAGAAGCCTGGCGCCATATCGTAACCCTGAAGGAGCACCCGGCCTGCCTGGTCCTCTCCCGCCAGCCGCTGCCCACGCTGGACCGCGAGAAATACGCACCCGCCGCCGGCCTGAAACACGGCGCCTACGTGCTGGCCGACCCGCCGCAGGGCGGCGAGCCGGAAGTGATCCTAATGGCTACCGGCAGCGAGGTAAGCCTCGTGGTTGGCGCGTACGAGACGCTGACGAAAGAGGGCATACGCGCCCGCGTGGTCAGCTTCCCGAGCTGGGAGATGTTCGAGGACCAACCGCCGGAATACAAGAACAGCGTGCTGCCGCCGCACATCACCGCGCGCGTCTCCGTGGAGCAGGGCTCCACGATGGGCTGGGACCGATATGTGGGGCTGAAAGGCGCGATGATCGGCATGCACACGTTCGGGGCCTCGGCTCCGATGGCGGCGCTGCAGAAGAAGTTCGGGTTTACGCCTGATGCGGTGGCGGAGGCTGCTCGCAAGCAGGCCGGGCACGGGTAGAAAGCAAGCAAGGCCTTCTTTTTTAAAAAAAAGAAGCAAAAAACTTTCGCTCCCTGTCGGCGGGTCAGCGGCAGACACCTGACATTTTTAGGAGACCATCGTCATGGATACGGTCGTCAACACGCCGGTGCAGAGCCAGGCAAATCCGGTCAAGCAGCTCCTGGGCGAGGGACAGTCGCCGTGGCTGGATTTCATCCGCCGCAGCTTCATTGCCGATGGCAGCCTGCAGAAGCTGGTCGATAGCGACGGGCTGGGCGGCGTCACCTCCAACCCGTCGATCTTCGAAAAGGCGATGGGCTCCGGCA
>CAXTCL010000067.1:0-17246 GCA_964242035.1 uncultured Acetobacteraceae bacterium
GGGTCTGGGGCCTCGAGGCCCCAGCGGGGTTTGGGGCAGAGCCCCATTCTTGCTGCGTCCCAGACGTTACTCCACGGTCACCGACTTAGCCAGATTCCGAGGCTGGTCCACATCCGTCCCGCGCAGCACCGCCACGTGATACGCCAGCAACTGCACCGGAATGCTGTACAGGATAGGCGCCGCAAACGGATGGACATCCGGCAGCGTCAGCGTGTCCACCGCGATGTGCCGAAGCTTGCCCACGCCCGCCGCATCGCTCAACAAAATGATCTGCCCGCCGCGCGCGTGCGCCTCCTGCAAATTGCTCGCCGTCTTCTCGAACAGCGGCCCGCTAGGCGCGATGCCGATGATCGGCACCGACTTGTCGATCAGCGCGATCGGCCCGTGCTTCATCTCGCCGGCGGCGTATCCCTCGGCGTGTATGTAGCTGATCTCCTTCAGCTTCAGCGCGCCCTCCATCGCCACCGGATAGCAACTGCCGCGGCCGAGATAGAGCACGTCGCGCGCCTCGGCCACGATGGCGGCGATGCGCTGCACGGCGGCGTCGCCCTCGGCGAGGATTTCGGCTGCGTGGCCCGGCACTTTGAGCAGCGCGTCGGTCAGGGCGGCCTCTTCGTCGGCGCCGATCGTACCGCGCGCCCGCGCGAGTGCCACCGCCAGGCAGGCGAGCACGGCCAGCTGCGCGGTGAACGCCTTTGTGCTGGCCACACCGATCTCGGGACCTGCGACCGTGTCCAGCACCGCGTCGCTCTCGCGCGCCATGGTGCTTTCGGCCACGTTCAGTATGGACAAAATCGTCTGCCCGCCGGCGCGCATGGTGCGCAGCGCCGCCAGCGTATCGGCGGTCTCGCCGGACTGGCTGATCAGCAGGCCAGCGCCGCCGCGAATCATTGGCGGGTCGCGGTAGCGGAACTCGCTGGCCACGTCGGCATCCACCGGCACGCGGGCCAGCGTCTCGATCCAGTTGCGGCCGACCAGGCCCGCGTAATACGCCGACCCGCAGGCGGTCATGGTCAGGCGCGGCACGGTGGCCGGGTCGAAGCCCAGCTCGGGCAGCACCACCGCGCGGGTGCCCGGATCGACCATGCGGTGCAGGCTGTCGCCGATCACCGCGGGGTGCTCGTGCAGCTCCTTTTCCATGAAGTGGCGGAACTGGCCTTTCCCGATCGAGGCGCCGGACATCGCCGTACGCTTGATCTCGCGCTGCACCTCGCCGCCAGTCGCGTCGTGGAAGGTAGCGCCGCTGCGCGTGACCACGGTCCAGTCGCCGTCGCGCAAATAGGCGATCTGGCTGGTCATCGGCGCCAGCGCCAGCGCGTCCGACCCCACGAACATCTCGCCGTCGCCGAAGCCCACCGCCAGCGGCGCGCCGTGCTGGGCGGCGATGATCAGGTCGGGCTGTCCGGAGAACAGCAGTGCCAGCGCGTAGGCGCCTTCCAACCGCGCGAAAGCGGCCTGGGCCGCCTCGCCCGGATTCATGCCGCTGGCGAGCAGGTGGTCCAGCAGCTGGGCCACCGTCTCGGTGTCGGTCTCCGTGCTGAACACCTGGCCGCGGCTCTCCAGCTCGTGGCGCAGCTCGGCATGGTTTTCGATGATGCCGTTATGGACCACCACCACGCGCTCCGTGCCGTGCGGATGAGCGTTGCTCTCGGTGGGCGCGCCGTGCGTTGCCCAGCGCGTGTGGCCGATGCCGGTGGTGCCGCCCAGCGGCGTGGCATCGAGCACGGCGGCCAAATTGGCGAGCTTGCCCTGGGCGCGACGGCGGACGATCCGGTCATCGACCAGCGTGGCGATGCCGGCGCTGTCGTAGCCGCGGTATTCCAGCCGGCGCAGGCCTTCCAGCAGAAGCGGGGCGGCATCACCGCGCCCGATGACGCCCACGATGCCGCACATCAGTTCTGTCCCTTCTTGTGTGCCGCACGGAAGCTTGCCGCACGGCCCGGCAGGTTGGCCTGCCTGGCGCGGCCGATCGCCATCGCGTCGGTGGGCACGTCCTCGGTGATCACGCTACCGGCGGCCACGAACGCGTCGTCCGCCAGGGTGACGGGGGCGACAAGGACGGCGTCAGAGCCCACGAAGACCCGCTCGCCTATCGTGGTGCGGTGCTTGGCATAGCCGTCGTAATTGCAGGTGATAGTGCCGGCGCCGATGTTGGTGCCGGCGCCCACGGAAGCGTCGCCCAGGTAAGTCAGGTGGTTGGCCTTGGCCCCCTGCCCCAGCGTGGTGGCCTTCAGCTCGACGAAATTGCCGACATGGGCGCCGGGGCCCACGACCGTGCCGGGACGCAGGCGCGCGTAAGGGCCGATGATGGCACCGGCGTGGATCCGGCAGCCTTCCAGGTGGCTGAAGGCGCGTATCTCGGCCGCGCCTTCCACGTGCACGCCAGGGCCGAACACCACGTGCGGACCCACCACGGTGTCCGGCGCCAGCCTGGTGTCGGCACTGAAAAACACCGTGTCCGGCGCCTGCAGCGTGGCGCCGCCTTCCATGGCGGCAACGCGCAGCCGGCGCTGCACCACGGCTTCGGCATCGGCCAGCTCGGCGCGCGAGTTTATGCCGCGCAGTTCCGCCTCGTCGGCCTCCACGGCCACCACGCCGGCGCCGTCCCGCACCGCCAGGCGCACCAGGTCGGTCAGGTAGTACTCGCCCTTGCTGTTGTCCGGGCGTATCTCGCGCAGCCAGCCCAGCAACCGGTCCGCCGGGCCGCAGAGCGCGCCGGCGTTGCACAGGGGTATGGCGCGCTCATCTTCGGTGGCGTCCGCCCATTCCACAATCCGGGTGACGCGGCCAGTCGCGTCCTGGAGCAGGCGGCCGTAGCGCGCGGGATCAGCCGGACGCATGGCCATCAGCGCCAGGCCGGCGCCGGTGGATTGGCGCGTGGTTATCAGCCGGGCGAGGGTTTCGGGGCGTATCAGCGGGTTGTCGGCGAACAGGATAGCCACCTCGCCGGTGCCAAACCGGGCGGCGGCGCACAAGGCGGCATGGGCGGTGCCCAGCCGATCGTGCTGGATCTCCGTCGGGTGCGGGGCGGCCAGGCCGGCGAGATGCTCCATCTGCGGTCCGATCACCACCACGATGCGGGTGAACACCGCCTCGGCCGCGTCCAGCAGGTGGCGCAGCATGGGCCGGCCAGCGATGGCGTGCGCGGCCTTGGGCAAGGCGGATTTCATCCGCGTGCCCAGCCCTGCCGCCAGGATGACGGCGCAGGTGTCTGGCGGGCTGGGTGGAGCGGGCATGCAGCCGGTTCTACCGGTGGTGGTGGCGGCGGGAAAGCGCCAACACGCGCACATTTGATATCAATAAATTTCGTGGCAGGTAGCGCACGCATTTGCGTGTCGGGCGGAGGTTTGGAATGGCTGTGTTCGTCGTCACCGGAGGGGCCGGGTTCATCGGCTCGCATCTGACCGACGCCCTGCTGGCGCAAGGGCACGGCGTGCGGGTGGTCGATGACCTCTCCACCGGACACCGGCACAATCTGGGGCCAGGTGCGGAGCTGATCGAGGCGGACATCTGCGACGCCGGCGCCCTGCGCCGCGCGCTGGAGGGGGCCGCGGGATGTTACCATTTGGCGGCAATCGCCTCCGTGGCGCGCGGCAACGAGGACTGGGCGGGCACGCACCGGGTGAACCTGACCGGCACGATCACCGTGCTGGATGCGTGCCGCGGGGCGCACCTGCCGGTGGTATACGCGTCCTCGGCGGCGGTGTACGGCAACATAGGCGACACGGTGGCGCACGAAGACTTGGCGTGCGCGCCGCAGACGGCCTACGGGGCGGACAAATACGGCTCCGAGCTGCACGCCGCCGTCGGCTGGGGCGTGCACGGCGTGCCGAGTTTCGGCCTGCGCTTCTTCAACGTCTACGGCCCGCGGCAGGACCCGAACTCACCGTACAGCGGCGTGATCTCGATATTCGCCGACCGCATCGCGCGCAACGCGGGCGTGACGGTGCACGGCGATGGCGGGCAGACGCGGGACTTCGTGTTCGTGTCCGACGTGGTGGCGCACCTGGCGGCGGCGATGGCACATCTGGCCCGCGTGCCAGGTGCGTGGGTCAGCAACGTCTGCACCGAACGGGAAACGAGCGTGCTCGAACTGGCGCGTGTGCTCGGCGAAGTATGCGGCGTTGCCGCCGCGGTGGCGCACGGGCCAGCGCGTGCCGGCGACATCCGGCGCTCCGTAGGGTCCGCAGCGCGGGCGCGGGAGATGCTGGGGGTTTCGGCGGATGTCGGGTTGCGGGAGGGGTTGGGGATGACGGTGCCGCGCGGGTAGGACGGCTGTTCACGGTCTGAGCGATCCATGCTCAGGCTACCCTTAAGAAATCCGCTCTGCGGAGACCGGGCTTTCAACACCAAGGGCACGAAGAACACCAAGGACACGCAGAAGATTACAGTTTCGGCTCACCTGATGCACCGAGCTGGTGCGGATGGGATTGGCAAAACTCTATAGTGCTTCTGATCAGACTTCTTGTCGGGGCGCTTGCGAAACGGTGAAGCATTTGATCCCAAGACCTAATTGTAGCGCACCCAGTCTCGCCATAAGTGACGGCGGCAGCGTGTCCCCAAAATAGCCGGCGCCGAGGAACTGGATTATGAGCTGCCCGCTGCCTCCAGTTGCCGCCAGGCTCTGAAAGAAAGCCGGACAGCGCTCCAACTCCGCAGTAAGCTCAGCCACTTCGCTCAAGAGCACCTTGCTAACACGCGCGCGTGTTAGGACCACACGAGGCGGCTCAACACCGTCAGGACAAAAGTTTTTTGCTTCTTTTTTTCAAAAAAGAAGGCCTTGCTTGCCTTGCCTCTACCTGTCCAGCATATCCGCCTCAATCCGCTCGATCTCCGCATCCGAAAACCCGAAATGATGTGCCACCTCGTGCACCAGCACGCTGCCGACCAGGCGCGCCAGATCCTCCCCCGTCTCGATCCACTCGATCAGGATCGGATCGCGATACAGCATCACCATATCCGGCAGGCGCACCGGGTCCGACACGCTGCGCTCGGTCATCGGGATGCCGCGATACAGGCCCGTCAGTTCCCACGCGTTCTCGACCTCCAGCGCGGCCAGCGTCTCCTCGTCGGCCATGTCCTCCACCATGATCGTCAGTCCTTCCAGGTGACGGGACAGGCGGGGCGGCAGCGCGGCCAGGGCCGCCTCGGCCATGGCCAGGATGTCCTCCTCGCCGGGCGGGGTGGTATAGGCTGGCATGGGTGCACCTTCGGACAAGATGGGGCAGGACGCAGGGAGGCGCAGTATGGCGGCAAGGCTTGATGAGGCGCAACGCACAGCGCTGGCCGCCGCGCGGCCGGACTGGGCGATGGTGGACGGCCGCGACGCCATCGTGCGCAAGTTCCGCTTCGCCGATTTCAGCGCGGCCTGGGGATTTATGTGCCGCGTGGCGCTGCTGGCGGAGCGCATGGACCATCATCCGGAGTGGGAAAACGTGTACAACCGCGTGACCATCACGCTGACGACGCATGATGCGGACGGCCTGTCGGAGCGCGACGTACGCATGGCCGAGGCGATCGACCGGGTGCTTGCCGCGCACAGCTAGCGCGTGCGCCGGATCGGTGTATAGCGGCACCGAAGTCCTAGGAGCGCGTTCATGCCCGTCTCGATGTATCAGTTCTCGATTCCCGTGTTCATACGCGGCCTGCGCGCGCTCGGCGGTGTCCTGGAAAAGGGCCGTGCCGACGCGGAAGCCCGCAAGTTCGCACCTGAGATACTGGTCGACGCGCGCCTGGCGCCGGACATGCACAAATTGTCGCGTCAGGTGCAGATAGCATCCGACACGGTGAAGAACGGCGCCGCGCGCCTGGCCGGCATGGAAGCGCCCTCCTTTCCCGATACGGAAAGCAATTTCGACGAGCTGCAGGCGCGTATCGCCAAGACAATCGCGTTCCTCGAAGGCATCACCGAAGCACAATTGGACGGCAGCGAGACAAGGCAGATAACACTGAAGTTTCCCGGCCAGGAGATGACGTTCAGCGGCGCCGAGTATCTCACCAACTTCGTGCTGCCGAACCTGTATTTCCACCTGACCACCGCCTACGCCATCCTGCGGCATAACGGCGTGAAAATTGGCAAGCGGGATTTCCTGGGAGCTTCTTAAGCAAGGAAGGCCTTCTTTTCTGAAGAAAAGAAGCAAAAGATTTTTGCTCCCTGTCGGCGTTCCATCCAACTTGTACCCGACAGGGAGTGGTGCCTTTTCTCCGAGGCGCCGCTCATGGTGGAACTCGACATGCGCTTCTTGCGGACGATATCGAAAAATCGCGCTATCCGTTCATACGCACGCCGGCTACCTGGGATTCTGAGGCGTGATTACGGCGCTGCCCCGGCCTACACACCAGCGCAAATCCGCCAGACCATTAAACGGTGTGGTCTGAACAGCGAATATTCCTGCTACGCGATTTCCATGTTTTCAAACCGCCCAGCATTCGACGCCTTCCATCATAGCCGAGGGGAAGACTGCGACTACGATACCATGCGAAGTGAGGTCGCAGTGCTCTACTTCCACGGCAACAGCGATTTCACGGTCCTGGACGTCTTTGCACTGCCACAGGCCCGCTCCGAAGCCAGCCACGCCGCCGTCGATCACGCCCGCGGAGACGGACATCACGGCGGCCACGAGCACTAAGCGCCTCTCCCCGGCCCAGGTAACCAGGCCCGAGCCCGCTCCGAACCAGGTGCGATAGAGGAGTGGCCAATGAAAAGATCACTGCTGGTCGCACTGGCCGCTTGCGCGCTGGCCGCACCGGCGTTTGCCGCCGATCCGGATCATCCGGTGGTCGTCGAGCTGTTCCAGAGCCAGGGCTGCTCCTCCTGCCCGCCGGCGAATGCGCGCGTGCTGGCCATCGCCGGCCGGCCTGACGTGCTGGCGCTAAGCTGGGAGGTGACCTACTGGGACCACCTCGGCTGGCGCGACACGTTCGGCAACGCCGCCTTTACGCAGCGACAATACGATTACGCGCGCGCGCTCGGCCATGACGGCGTGTTCACGCCCCAGGTGGTGGTAAACGGCCGGGTGGACGGCGTGGGCAGCCAGGACGGCGAACTCGCAGGCCTGATCACGCAAGGTGACCGCGGCAACGCCGGCCCGGCAGTGCATGTGACGGATTCTTCTGCACAAATCGGTGCCGGCTCAGGGCAGGCAGATGTGATGCTGGTGCGCTACGATCCCGCTTTGGTGCGTGTGCCGATTCGACGCGGCGAAAACGCGGGTGAGACGCTGCCGCATCGGAACGTGGTTCACCAGGTGATAAAGCTAGGCACATGGCGCGGCCAGGCGGAAACTTTCGCGCTGCCGACGGCGCCCGCTGGTGGGCTGAAGAGTGCTATCCTGTTGCAGGCTGCGGGTACTGGACCGATTTTGGCGGCTGGGCATAGTTGAAGGAAGCAAGGCCTTCTTTTTCGAGAAAAAGAAGCAAAAAGCTTTTAACTCCGCTGTCGCCGAACGTCGACGCGTGCGCGTCAACACGGCGCACGCCAAACAGACAAAAGTTTTTTGGTTCTTTTTTTCAAAAAAGAACTGCTTTCTTGCTTGTCTTACCGAGACGCAGGAAGCTCGTAATCAAACTCGTAATGATGCACGCCGCCAGGCTGGCTGATCGTCAACGCACCCTGCAGCCCCTTCAGCCCGTCCTCGCCCGAATCCGGTATCACCGTGATCACCGCCGTGGCTGACCCGCCCGTCATCGTGCCGCTATGCTGAAGCACGAACGATCCATGATGGCCGGCGAGCACACCGGTGACTCGCTCCATGGCCACGTAGCCGGCGGACCCCGCCACCGGCGTGCGCACCGCCAGCATCTGCCCCACGCTGGTGCCCTGCAGATCACCCTGGAACACCTTGTCGAACGACATGCTGCCGATCGACGTCTCAGTGCTCGCCAGCGGCTTCATCGTGATCTCGAACGTGCCACGCGCGACAGATTTCGTCATCACACCCTCGCCAAATGCCGTAGTCGCCCACAACGCCGCGCACGCCACGCCAAAACAAACAGCGCCGCTCCTCAACCCACGCCACCCAGACAGAGATACTTGATCTCCAGATAATCCTCGATACCGTATTTCGAACCTTCGCGCCCCAACCCCGAGGATTTCACACCACCGAACGGCGCCACCTCGGTCGAGATGATCCCCTCGTTGATGCCGATGATCCCCGCCTCGATCCCTTCAGCAACCCGAAACACCCGCCCCACATCACGCGTATAGAAATAAGCGGCCAGGCCGAACTCGGTGTCATTGGCCATCTCCACCGCCTCGTCCTCGGTGGAAAAACGGAACAGCGGCGCCACCGGCCCAAACGTCTCGTCGCGGAAGATATCCGCCGCGCGCGGCACGTCGGCCAGAATCGTCGGTTCATAAAAATTGCCGCCCAGCGTATGACGCTTGCCGCCCGTCACCACGCGCGCCCCGCGCTGCAACGCATCGGCCACGTGATCCTCCACCTTCTGCAGCGCATCGCCGTTGATCAACGGCCCCTGCGTCACCCCGTCATCCATGCCATTACCCACGCGCAAGTTGCGCACCGCCACAGTCAGCTTTTCCACAAACGCGTCATACACACCGTCCTGCACCAGCAGCCGGTTCGCACACACACAAGTCTGCCCGGTATTGCGATACTTGCTGGCGATCGCACCCTTGACCGCCTCATCCAGATCAGCGTCATCGAACACGATGAACGGCGCGTTGCCACCCAGCTCCATGCTCGTCTTCTTGATCGTCGGCGCACACTGCGCCAGCAGCTTCGCACCCACCGCCGTGCTGCCGGTGAACGTCACCTTGCGCACCTGCGGATTGGCCGTCATCTCCGCACCAATCCCGGTAGCCGGCCCGGTGATGATGTTGCAGATCCCCGCCGGCAGCCCGGCCCGCTCCGCCAGCAGGCCCAGCGCCAGCGCCGAGAACGGCGTCTGGGTCGCCGGCCGTATCACCCCGGCGCACCCCGCCGCCCAACCCGGCCCAGCCTTGCGCGTGATCATCGCCGCCGGAAAATTCCACGGCGTAATCGCCGCAAACACCCCGATCGGCTCCTTCTGCACGATGATCCGACGCCCCGGCAGATGCGGCGGAATCGTGTCGCCATACACCCGCTTGGCTTCCTCGGCGAAGAACTCGATGAAGCTGGCGGCATAGGCCACCTCGCTGCGGCTCTCCGCCAGCGGCTTGCCCTGCTCGGCCGTCATGATCACCGCCAGGTCCTCCTGGTTCGCCATCATCAGGTCGAACAGCTTGCGCAGCGGGCGCTGGCGCTCCTTCGCCGTCAGCTTCCGCCAGCCCTTCTGCGCCCGGTAGGCGGCGGCGATCGCACGCGCCGTCTCCGCCTGCCCCATGCTCGGCACCTCGCCCACCAGCGCGCCGGTGGCCGGATTACGCACGCCGATCACCTGGCCGCTATCGGCCTGCACCCAGGCGCCGTCGATCAGGTTCGCCTGGCGCAGCAGGTCCGGGTCGGTGAGTTTCAGGGGGGCGGCGGGGTTCAGCATGGCGGGCTCCTAAGAAAGAAAGGCCTTCTTTTTTGAAAAAAAGAAGCAAAAAACTTTTACTACTGACGCCGGTGCAGCGCCTCGGTTCGTCCGGAGGCACCCGGAGCGCCGGTGCAGGCGAACAGGAGCAAAAGTTTTTTGCTTCTTTTTTTAAAAAAAGAAGGCCTTCCTTCCTTGCCTCCATCCCACCCCCTATACGACCCCCCGTGAGACCCTCCCAGCGTTCCGTAAACCGCATACTGGTAAACGTCGTCCTCGACGGCGCCCTCGCCGCCGCCGCCGCCCCGCTCGCCCGCTGGATCGCGGACCCGCAAGGCGGCCTGCTGCACCCGCTGTGGTTCCTGGCCGGCGGCGGCATCACCCTGCTGCTGGGCGGCCTGCCGTTCCGCCTGTCCCAGCAATACTGGCGCTTCTCCGGCCTGGCGGACCTGATCGGCGTTATGGGCGGCAGCATCGCCAGCTCCGCCCTGTTCGCCCTGCTCCTGGTGGTCACCGGCTTCCACCTGCCCACCCTCACCTTCCCCATCGTGCACGCGCTCACGCTGATGGTGCTGCTGGGCGTCCCCAGGCTCGGCTACCGGCTGTATCGCGGCCGGCCCAGGCGCACGACCGACGACCCAGCGCTGCAGCGCGTGATCCTGGTTGGCGCCGGCGATGCGGCCGACGCCTTCATACGCGCCGCCGCCGCCGATCAGGTAACCGAACTCCGCGTCGTCGGCCTGCTGGCCCTGGCGGACCGCCAGGCCGGCCGCCGCATGCACAACCTGCCGATCCTGGGCACCGCCGCGCAGGCGCCTGACGTACTCGCGCGCCTCAGCCCGCCCCCCTCCCTCCTGGTCATCACCGAGCCCGAGTTCCTGGGCGCCCCGCTGGCGGACCTGATCGCCGCGGCCGAAGCAGCAGGCATCCCCGTCCGCCGCGCCCCCCGCCCCACCGCACTCACCGCAGCCGAACGCATAGAATTACGCCCCGTAGCCATCGAGGACCTGCTGAACCGCCCGCAAGTCCGGCTGGACCTGCCAGGCATGGCGCGCCTGGTCGCCAACCGCTGTGTGCTCGTCACCGGCGCCGGCGGCAGCATAGGCAGCGAACTGGCCCGCCAGCTCGCCGCCTTACGCCCAGCCTCCCTCGTGCTGCTGGATCAAAGCGAATACGCGCTGTGGCAGATAGACGTGGAACTGGGCGAGCTTCACCCCGACGTGCCACGCCACGCGGTGATCGCCGACATACGCGACCGCACCCGCATCGAAGCGGTGTTCGCCGAGGCCGCACCCGCCCTCATATTCCACGCCGCCGCCCTGAAACACGTGCCCATGGTCGAAGCCAACCCGCTGGAAGGCCTGCTGACCAACGCCGCCGGAACCCGCATCGTGGCAGACGCCGCCTCCGCCTGCGGCGCCGAAGCGATGGTGCTGATAAGCACGGACAAGGCGGTGAACCCCACCAGCCTGATGGGCGCCAGCAAGCGCGTGGCGGAGATGTATTGCCAGGCGATAGACATAGCCGCCCGCCAATCGGGCCACGGCCTGCGCTGCGTCACCGTGCGCTTCGGCAACGTGCTCGGCAGCACAGGCAGCGTGGTGCCGCTGTTCCGCCGCCAACTGGAACGCGGCGGCCCGCTCACCGTCACCCACCCGGACATGCAGCGCTACTTCATGACAGTCCGCGAGGCAGTCAGCCTGGTGCTGCAAGCCTGCGTCGCCGGCATGGAAGACGACCTAACCCCGGAAGGCGGCATCTTCGTCCTCGACATGGGCGCCCCCGTCAGGATCCTGGACCTGGCCCGCCAGATGATCCGCCTGGCCGGGCTACGGCCGGAGCAGGACGTGGCCATCACCTACACCGGCCTGCGCCCAGGCGAAAAACTGTTCGAAGAACTGTTCCACGGCCGTGAGCCGCCAGTCCCAACCGGGCATCCTGGGCTGCTGATGGCATCGCCCCGCACGTCGGACGCCGCGAAAGTGGGTGCCGCGATCGAGGCGATGGCGGGGTTCTGCCATGTTGGGGACACAGACGCGGCGCTGGCTTCCGTGGTGGGATTGGTGCCGGAACTCACACGGGAAGAAAGCAAGGAAGGCCTTCTTTTTTGAAAAAAAGAAGCAAAAAACTTTTGTCTGGCTGACGCGGACCTGCACGGGCCGCCGCGCCCTCCTGGTTGACGAAGCGCCCTGCATCCGGTGACTCCCGCGACAGCGGAGCAAAAGTTTTTTGCTTCTTTTTTTCAAAAAAGAAGGCCTTCCTTCCTTTCCTGGACACCCCCCATGCAAGACCCCGTAGCCTTCCTGGACCTGAAGGCGCAGCAACGCCGCATCGAGCCTGCCCTGCGCGCCCGCCTGGAAGCCGTGCTAGCCCACTGCCAGTTCGTGCTGGGCCCAGAGGTCTCCGAACTGGAACAACGCCTGGCCGCCTACGCCGGCGCCGCGCATTGCGTCAGCGTCAGCTCCGGCACGGACGCGCTGCAGATCGCCATGATGGCCGAGGGGATCGGCCGCGGCCACGCCGTGTTCCTGCCGGCGTTCACCTACACCGCCACCGCCGAGGTGCCGCTGGTGCTGGGCGCCACCCCGGTCTTCGTGGACGTGGATCCGCGCACGTTCCAGATAGACGTGGCCGACCTGCGCCGCCGCATCGCCTCGGTAAAGGCCGAGGGCGTCCTACGCCCACGGGCGGTGATCGGCGTGGACCTGTTCGGCCAGCCCGCACCCTGGCCGGAGCTGCGCGCCGTGGCCGAAGAGCACGGGCTCTTCCTGCTGGACGATTGTGCGCAGAGCTTCGGCGCCAGCCTGGCCGGGCGGAAGCTGGGCTGCGAGGCGGACGCCACAGCGATCAGCTTCTTCCCGAGCAAGCCGCTGGGCGGCTACGGCGATGGCGGCGCGCTTCTCACGGATTCGGCCGAGCGGGCGGCGCTGTATCGCAGCCTGCGCACCCATGGCGAGGGCACCACGCGCTACGAGGTTTTGCGCACAGGCATGAACGGCCGGCTGGACACGCTACAGGCGGCCGTGCTGCTCGCCAAACTGGACGTGTTCGAAGAAGAGCTGGCCGCGCGCGAGCGTATCGCCTGTATCTACGATGCGGCTTTGAGCAACCGCGTGGTCACCCCGGCGCGGGTGCCGGACAGCGCCAGCGCCTGGGCCATCTACGCGATCCTGTTGGCGGATGCGGCGGCGCGCGACGCGATGCAGGCCGCGCTGCGGGCCGACGGCATTCCCACCGCGATCTATTACCCCCGGCCGCTGCACCACCAGCCGGCCTACGCGCCGCACCACCGCGGCAGCGCCCTGCCCGTCTCCGAGGACCTCGCCACCCGCATCCTGGCCTTGCCGATCCACCCCGACCTGACCGAAGCGCAAGCCGCGCGCGTGGCAGACGCGGTTGTGCGGGCAACCTGACGGGGTGCTGGCCTGTTCTGGCTAGCCTGAACAGGGAGATACGGACATGTCGGAGATCACCAAGGGCGACCAGAAGCCGAAAGCGGCCCGCGACGACCTGACCCATGACGGCACCGGCACCAAGCACGGCGTGCCGGCGGGCGCCACGGGCGAGGAGAGCCATGCCGGCTACGGTGGCACCGATCGCCTGGCCACCGAGACGGCGGTGCATCCCGAAGGCGGCAAGGATCAGGGCAAGGATATCTGAAGCCAGCGTGTGCCAGGCGGGGGGAGCACGATTTCCTCCCTTCCTTTTAGCAACGGAAAGTTCTTTTCTGCCGGCGCAAGCTTCGCTGGAAAGTTAGATGCCGAGAGACCTGATCCTCCACATAGGTACGTCCAAAACGGGATCGACCTCGATCCAGCATCTTCTGAACATCAACCGCACCGCGCTCCTTGCCCAGGGGATCAGCTACCCTGCTACGCCAGCAGGCAACCTGCACATATTGCTGGCAGCAGCGTTCACGTCATTTCCGGCGATGTTCAGCGAAACCGACAACGTGATGTGGCAGGGCCGCAAGCCAGAGGTGGCTATTGAGAGTCACCTTGCAGAGCTTGAGGCCGAAATCGCCGCACTGCCTGCCGATGTATCCCGTATCATCCTGTCCTGCGAGCAGTTCAGCATGTATCAAAGGACGCAAGCCGACGTCAGGCGGCTCCGCGACTTTGTCTATAAACTTGCCGACCGATGTATTGTTGTCGTGTACCTCCGCCGCCAGGACGAGCATTTTGCCAGCCTGTACTCGCAATTCCTGCGCCTCGGCAAAATCGACGAGCCGGACATGCAAAAGCTGCACCCATTTCATCAGGATTACGACTACGCGGCATTCATGGCGCGGTGGGCAGACGTGTTCGGCAAGGAAAACGTCATGCCGCGCATATTCGAGCGTCCGGCCGCCGGACGTTTCGATGTCCTAGAGGACTTTGCCGGCGTATGCGGGTTTGACCTTGCGTCGATGAAAGTGCTCGCCGAGGTCAACAAAAACCAGTCGATGACCCAAGCGGGACAACTAGCCCTGCGCCGTCTTGGGCTGCGGCTGAACAGGGATACGCCAGATAAAGCGCCCGTTGGCGCCATCTGGCAGCGCATCACGGATGCTGTCAGCACTGCCTCGCCCGGTAAGGGATGGCTGCCGACACAGGCGAACGCACGCGCTTTCATGGATCGCTACGCGGCCTCGAACGAAGCCGTTCGTGCCGCCTATTTCCCGGAAAAGACCAGCCTGTTCCGGATGAACTTTGACAATCTGCCAAACGACGAAGGCGCTGTTCCTCTGGAAGCGGTTCAGACGGCAACGATGGAGGCGTTTCTCGTCTCACTCAGGCAGGGCGTAGCACGCGAGTTGCGGCTTCATCTGGACAAGGCTGCACTGGCTCAAAGGCTGGGTGATGCCGTGCTGCAGCGGAACGCGCTTACCCAGGCCGTTCGTCTGGACGACACGAATGTCACGGCCCGAATACATCTGGCAAAGTTTCTTGCCGATCAAGGTGACCTGGAGGGCGCGAGCCAGCAGCTCGGCGTCGCCGCCAGACTTTCACCGGAAGCGCCGCAGGTGGCCGCTCTTACCCGGCGGCTCGCGGCTTTGAAGAAACGTGCTGGGGTTTAATCAAAGCCAGCAAGCAAGGCCTTCTTTTTTGAAAAAAAGAAGCAAAAAACTTTTGGTTCCTGTCGGGGAGTGCTGAAACCGCCGCCGACAGGGAGCAAAAGTTTTTTGGTCCTTTTTTTCAAAAAAGGACTGCTTGCTTTCTCTCTACTCCCCGAAATACCGGCGAGGGTTCTCCACCAGGATCGAGTCGATGTCCGCCTGCGCGACGCCCATCTCCAGCAACCGCGGGAAAATCCGTTCGAACAGATGCGTCATCGTCCAGTTCGGCACGATCTTCGCGATGTCGTCGGCGCTGCCCACGCCGGGGATGTTGCCGAGCCAGCAATTCACCTTGTCCTGGCTCACCATCACCTGGTCACGGTAGCCGGCATCGATCATCTGCTTGAGGTTGCGCATGCGGGTCTCGTCGCTGTTGAACACCTCCAGCCCAAAGCGGTCGAAGCCCACATACGCGCCGCGCGCGGCAAGTGACGCCTGGTACGGGTGATCGTCACGGCCGTCGCAATGGCCCACCAGCAGGCGGCTGGCGGCCAGGCCCTCGCCGGTCACGATGTCGATCTGGTCGTGGCCGCAACTGCAGTTTTCCGTATGCGAGATGAGCGGCACCCCGGTGGCGCGCGCGGCCCGCGTGGCCGCCGTCAGCATGCGGCGTTCGTACTCCGACACGGCGCCGTCACCGGTGGCGATCTTGATTAGCCCGGCCTTGATACCGGTCGAGCCGATACCGTCCTCGATCTCGCGTATGTAGATCTCCTCGATGGCGGACGTCTCAAGGTAACGGAAGGTGTAGGGGATGCCGAAGGCCTCGGTATACACGCCCGTGGTGCAGATCAGCGTGATGCCGCTGCGCTGGCTGATCTCCGCCACGAACTCCACGTCGCGTCCGAGATCGCTCGGGCAGGGGTCGATCACGGTGCGCACGCCGTAGGCGTGCAGTTGCTGGAAGGAATCGACCACGCGGGAGATGGCGTCCGCGCGCCGGAACGGCGGCAGCCTGGTATCCATGAACCAGCCGGGGTAGCCG
Organism: uncultured Acetobacteraceae bacterium; assembly: GCA_964242035.1. Lineage (GTDB taxonomy): Bacteria > Pseudomonadota > Alphaproteobacteria > Acetobacterales > Acetobacteraceae > BOG-908. The sequence goes on from CAXTCL010000067.1 coordinate 15,543, forward strand.
GCCAGCACGTGTTCGTGCACCAAGGTACGTCCGAGCTGGTCCGGCCTGATAGGGCCAGCGGTGGTGTTTATCTGCATCGGACGGGCGCCTCCGGTTTTGACGGAGCTTTGCCGAGTGCCGGAACGCCGGCAAGCCGTCCGTTGCCGAAGAGCAGGGACCGAAAGCCTCCATCCGGCCCCAGGATTGGCCGCCGCCCAGTCCGCACCGGGCGGACGAACCCTTTCCTGTCGGCGCGCTGGCCAACTTTCTGCGCCATCCCACCGGAAAACCGCATCCGACCATCACCGTTATGGTTGCCAACCCACACCTGCCGGTGCGACTCTCCGGCACGCCCCGAATCCACCCTAGCGGAGAGAGCAATGTCCAAGGCCCCGGCAAAGACCACCACGGCACCCAAGAAGACGGCGAAGGCCGAAGAAGACGCCCCAAAGGTCAAGGCAAAGTCCGCCAAGACCGCCGACACCAAGGCTGAAGCAGCGCCCAAGGGCGCCAAGATTGCCAAGCCGAAGGACGGCGCCAAGCCCAACGCCCTGCAACAGCCGCTTCAGCCGTCTGCCGAGCTGGCCGCCGTGGTAGGCGAAGGCAAGATGGCGCGCGGCGAGGTGGTCAGCAAAGTGTGGGTCTATATCAAGGCGCACAAACTGCAGAATCCCGATGACGGGCGCGAGATCCTGGCGGACGACAAGCTGCAGAAGGTGTTCGGCAAACCGAAGGTGACGATGTTCGAGATGAACAAGTTCCTGGCGCAGCATCTTAGCTGAAGGCAGGCAAGGCCTTCTTTTTTGAAAAAAAGAAGCAAAAAACTTTTGCTCCCTTTCGGCGGCTGCTGAAGCAGTCGGCGACAGCGGACCAAAAGTCTTTTGCTTCTTTTCTGCAGAAAAGAAGGCCTTTCTTATACCAACGGGCTGAAGTGTTGCCTCCTCTAGAAGGCCAAGGGCTCTGCCCCTGGACCCCGCTAAGGACAGTCGTCCTTAGAACCTATTTATGAGCCCTGCCACATAGATGGGGGTCTGGGGCCTCGAGGCCCCGTCACGCGACTGCGTGCTTCGCACGACGGGGTTTGGGGCAGAGCCCCATGCTTACTGGCAGGTCAGCAGTTTCGCCCATTGGTATGACTTACTCATGCACCATGTCGAGATCCGCAAACCGCGTGAACTCGCCCTCAAAGAACAGATCGATCTTCCCCGTAGGCCCATGCCGCTGCTTCTCCAGCAGCAGCTCCGCCTTGTTATGCACCTGCTCCATATCCCGCTGCCACTTCTCCAGCGCGTTCTGAAACTTCTCCTCATTGTCGAACGCCATCTGCTTCGGCGCCCGCTGCTGCAGATAATACTCATCCCGATACACAAACATCACCGCGTCCGCGTCCTGCTCGATCGAGCCTGACTCGCGCAAATCCGACAGCTGCGGCCGCTTGTCCTCGCGGCTTTCCACCGCACGGCTGAGCTGACTCAGCGCCATAACCGGCACCTTCAACTCCTTTGCCAACGCCTTCAGCCCCTGCGTGATCATGCTGATCTCCAGCACCCGGCTCTCGCTCTTCACCCCCGCCGAGGGCCGCATAAGCTGCAAATAATCGATCACGATCAACCCCAGCCCGCGCGTCCGCTGCAACCGCCGGCACCGCGTGCGCAAAGCGGAAAGCGTGATCGCCGGCGTGTCGTCGATATACAGCGGCAGATGCTGTAGCTTCTTCGAAACCGA
>CAXTCL010000068.1:0-17159 GCA_964242035.1 uncultured Acetobacteraceae bacterium
GCCTTCTTTTTCGAGAAAAAGAAGCAAAAAGCTTTTGTCTGCGCTGTCGCGGACCTCTCCGCAGTCGCCGACAGGGAGCAAAAGTTTTTTGCTTCTTTTTTTCAAAAAAGAAGGCCTGCCTTCCTTTCTCCCTACTTTGAGGCTATCGAAACCGAATCATGTCGGACACAATTTCCGGCCTCTCCTTTGAGGACGCCCTGGCCGAGCTCGAGCGCATCGTGCGCGGGCTCGAAGGCGGACAGCAGAAGCTGGAGGACGCCATAACCTGCTACGAGCGCGGCACCGCCCTGCGCCGCCATTGCGAGGCCAAGCTCGCCGAAGCGGAAGCCCGCGTGCAGGCGATCGTGGAGAGATCCGACGGCTCGCTGGCCCTCAAAGCCATAGAGGAGCGCGCATGACGACGGACAGCATGGAAGTGGGCCTGCAAGGCACCCCCGAAGCGGCCCTGCTGGAAGCGCTGCGCGACCGGGCCGCCGAAGTGGAGACCTGCCTGGACAGCCTGCTGCCGCTCGAAGCCGGGCTCGAAGCACGGCTGATCGAGGCGATGCGCTACGCAGCCCTCGGCGGCGGCAAGCGCCTGCGCGGCTTCCTGGTCATGGAAGTGGCCACCCTGTTCAAGGTGGCCCCTGCCTGCGCCGCTCGAGTCGCCGCCTCTGTCGAGATGCTGCACGCCTATTCCCTGATCCACGACGACCTCCCCGCGATGGACGATGACGATTTGCGCCGCGGCAAGCCCAGCACCCACAAGGCCTTCGACGAAGCCACCGCCATCCTCGCCGGCGACGCGCTGCAGGCCCGTGCTTTCGAGGTGCTGGCCGAGGAGGACACCCATTCCGACCCTGCCGCCCGTTGCGAGCTGGTCTGCGCCCTCGGCCTGGCCGCCGGCGCCCGCGGCATGGCCGGCGGCCAGATGATAGACATGGAGGCCGAGGGCCGCGACCTCACCATAGGCGAGGTCTCCCGCCTGCACGCGCTCAAGACCGGCCGGCTGATACAATACGCGGCCGAGGCCGGCGCCATACTCGGCCGTGCCCCCTGGCAGGTGCGCACCCAGATCGCCGCCTACGGGCGAGACATAGGCGCCGCCTTCCAGATCGCCGATGACGTGCTGGACACGGTCGGCACCGCCGAGCAGATCGGCAAGACTGCCGGCAAGGACCAGGCTGCCGGAAAAGCCACAGTAGTATCAATTTTGGGGGTCGAGCGCGCCGAAGCCCAGGCTCGGATGTTATGTGAACAGTCGAAAGCCCATCTTGACCAGTTCGGGCCAGAGGCGGATCGGTTGCGTGCGCTCGCCTCCTGGGTAGTGTCGCGCCGGAGCTGAGGAGACGTAGCTGAGCGTCTCGAGGGAGTTGGAACGTCAATCATGACCGCTGAACCACGTATCACCTCGCCCACGTTGAAAACGGGCGGCCGCCCTGCCACGCCCCTGCTTGACCGCGTCACCACGCCGGCAGACCTGCGCAACCTGTCCGACGAGCAGTTGCACCAGGTAGCCGACGAGCTGCGGGCCGAGACCGTGGACGCCGTCAGCACCACCGGCGGCCATCTCGGCGCCTCGCTCGGCGTGGTGGAGCTGACCGTGGCGCTTCATGCCGTGTTCGACGCCCCTGCCGACAAGATCATCTGGGACGTCGGCCACCAGGCCTACCCCCACAAGATACTCACCGGCCGGCGGGACCGCATACGCACCCTGCGCCAGGCGAAAGGCCTGTCCGGCTTCACCCGCCGCAGCGAGAGCGAATACGACCCGTTCGGCGCCGCGCACAGCAGCACCAGCATCAGCGCCGGGCTGGGCATGGCGGTGGCGCACGACCTGCTGGGCCAGGAGGGCCGGCACGTCGTCTCGGTGATCGGCGACGGCGCGATGAGCGCCGGCATGGCCTATGAGGCCATGAACAACGCCGGCGCCCGCAAGGGCCGCCTGCTGGTGATCCTGAACGACAACGACATGAGCATCGCGCCGCCGGTCGGCGCCATGAGCGCCTACCTGTCGCGCCTGATCAGCAGCCGCTCGTTCCTGAACCTGCGCGACCTCGCCGCCCGCATGGCCAAGCACTTCCCCCGCGGCCTCGAGCGCACGGCCCGGCGCGCGGAGGAGTACGCCCGCGGCATCCTGACCGGCGGCACGCTGTTCGAGGAGCTGGGCTTCTACTACATCGGCCCGATCGACGGCCATAACATGGACCACCTGCTCCCCGTCCTGCGCAACCTGCGCGACGCGGAGGCGCACGGCCCGATCCTGCTGCACGTCATCACCCAGAAGGGCCACGGCTACGCCCCCGCCGAAGCCACCGCCGACAAGCTGCACGCGGTCGCCAAATTCAACGTCGTCACCGGCGAGCAGGTACGCGCCCCCGCCGGCCCGCCTACCTACACAAAGGTGTTCGCCGACGCCCTGATGGCCGAAGCCGACGCCAACCAGGCCGTCGTCGCCATCACCGCGGCCATGCCCTCCGGCACCGGCCTGGACAAATTCGCCAAGAAATACCCCGAGCGCTTCTTCGACGTCGGCATTGCCGAGCAGCACGCCGTGACCTTCGCCGCCGCCATGGCCGCCGAGGGCCTGGTACCGTTCGCCACGATCTACTCCACCTTCCTGCAGCGCGCCTATGACCAGGTGGTGCACGACGTGGTGCTGCAGAACCTGCCCGTCCGCTTCGCCATCGACCGCGCCGGCCTGGTCGGCAATGACGGCGCCACCCATGCCGGCAGCTTCGACCTGTCCTATCTGTGCTGCCTGCCCAACATCGTCGTGATGGCCCCGTCCGACGAGGTCGAGCTGATGCACATGGTGGCCACCTCGGCCTCCATAGGCGACCGAGCCTCCGCCTTCCGCTACCCGCGCGGTGAAGGCACCGGCCTCGTCTTGCCAGCACGCGGCGAAATCCTGCCCATCGGCCGCGGATTTGTGCTGCGCGAAGGCGGCCGCGTCGCCATACTCAGCCTTGGGACACGTTTAGGCGAGGCCCTTCGCGCCGCCGACGAGCTCGCGGCGCGCGGCCTGGCCACCACCGTTGCAGACGCGCGTTTCGCGAAACCTATCGACACCGCACTGCTTGAACAACTGGCCCGTCACCATGAGGTGCTTGTCACCATCGAAGAGGCCGCAATCGGCGGCTTCTCGGCGCAGGTCGGCCATCATCTGGCCACCAACGGCCTGCTGGACAACGGATTGAGATACAGGCCCATGGTTCTGCCAGATCGCTTCATCGACCATGCCAGCCCGGCGGCCCAGCTTGCCGAGGCAGGACTGGACGCCAAGGCTATCGTCGCCACCGTCCTGGGCGCCCTGGGCCGGGACGTGCGCGAAGCGGTAAACCTGTGAGGGCCCTTCTCCTCGCCGGCGCGATAGCCCTGTCCGCCAATTCCGCGCTGGCGCAGGCGGCCGACCCGTCCGCCTCCATCAAGACGCTCGACGCCGCCCTGCTGGTCGCCCTGAAGACGGGCGCGCAGCAATTCCCCGCCCGCTACGCCGCCCTGGCGCCCGCCGTGGACCAGGCGTTCAACCTGCCGCAGATCCTGCAGACGGTCGTGGGCCTGCGCTGGTCGGGCATCCCCGCCGATCAGCAGAAAAGCCTGCTCGCCACCTTCCGCGCCTACACGATCAGCAATTACGCCAGCAACTTCACCAACGGTGCAGACACCCAGATCAAACTCTTGCCGGAGACACGGACCATCGGCGCAGACCGTGTAGTCGAGACCGAGATCGTGCCCAAGACAGGCGCCTCCACACGGCTGGACTACGTTATGCGCCAGGGCACAGCCGGCTGGCAGGCAGTGGACGTGCTGGAAGAAGGCACAATCAGCCAGGTGGCCGTGCAGCGCTCCGATTTCCGCAGCCTGCTGTCGGCCGGCGGCGCCCAGAAGCTCACCGCCAGCCTGCAAGCCAAGATCGACACCATGTCCGGCGGCACCATCAAACCGTGAACCCGGCTGTGCCTTGCTTACCCGTTCTGGTCACTACGGCGGTAACCGTCGCCGGCTTCGTGCAGGCTGCCGCCGGCTGGATTGCCGTCCGCCGCTTCCGCGGCGTATCGACGATCCAAGGTGCAAGGCCGCCGATCACCGTACTGAAGCCGCTGCACGGCGACGAGCCTCTGCTGGAACAGGCGCTGGCCAGCTTCTGCGCCCAGGACTATCCGCGGTTCCAGATCGTGTTCGGCGTGCAGTCGGCCAACGACACCGCGGTGGCCGTGGTGGCGCGCCTGCGCACGCGCTTCCCGGACCTGGATATGGAGCTGGTGGTCGACCCCACGCAGCACGGCACCAACCGCAAGATCGCCAATCTTATCAACATGTATCCGTCCGTCCGCCACGACCTGCTCGTGGTCTCCGACAGCGACATGCACGCAGCCCCTGGCTACCTCGCCAGCGTGGCCGACGCGCTGGCCGTGCCAGGCACCGGCCTGGTGACCACGCTCTACACCGGCCTTCCCGCCAAAGTCGGACTGATTGGCCAGCTCGGCGCCGCCTACATCACGCAAAGCTTTGCCGCCGGCGCCCTCATGGCACGCGGGCTTGGACGGCAGGATTGCATGGGCGCCACGATGGCGCTCACCCGCGAGACGCTCATGCGTGTCGGCGGCTTCCCGGCACTCTCACCTTTCGTGGCAGACGATGCCGTGCTCGGCGCCAAGGTACGCGCGCTCGGCAAGACGGTCGCCCTCGCGCATAGCGTGCCTGCCACCACGGTCGGCGAACCCAGCCTGGCCGCCCTGTTCCGTCACGAGCTGCGCTGGGCGCGCACCATACGGGCGGTGGAGCCGGTGGGCTTTGCCACGTCTGTCATACAGTTCCCCGCCTTCTGGGCTCTGCTGACGTTTGCCATGTCCGGCGGCGCGGTATGGGCCGCCTGGCTCTGGCTGGCGGCGGTCTTCTGGCGTGGTGCCCTGGGCCACAGCATAGAAGGCAGTATGGGCGGCGCACGCACGCCGCTGTGGCTGCCTGCCCTGCGTGACGTGCTCTCGATGGCCGTGCTGCTGACCGCCTATATGGGTGCCGAAGTCGCCTGGCGCGGCCACACGCTGCGCACTGACCAGGACACAAGTTTCACCACCGGCCGGGTGCTGTTGGCACAGCGGCGAGGATAGACCACGATGATGAAGACCCTGTTCCTCCAGCCGCCCTCCTTCGACGGCTTCGACGGCGGCGCCGGCTCGCGCTACCAGGCCAAGCGCGAGATAAAAAGCTTCTGGTATCCCACCTGGCTGGCGCAGCCCGCCGCCCTGGTCCCAGGCAGCAAGCTGATCGACAGCCCGCCCGCCCGTATCTCGCTGGAGACGGTGACCCAGGCCGCGCGCGAGCACGACCTGGTCGTGATGCACACCAGCACGCCCTCCTTCAGCTCCGACGTGAAAGTCGCCGCCGCCCTGAAAGCTGCCAAGCCGTCCCTCAAGATCGGCATGGTCGGCGCCAAGGTAGCCGTGCAGCCGCGCGAAAGCATGGAGGCCAGCGCCGGCATCATCGACTTCGTCGCCCGCAACGAGTTCGACTTCACCATCAAGGAAGTGGCCGAGGACCGTCCCTGGTCGGAGATCGACGGCATCACCTGGCGCGACGCAAACGGCGCCATCGTCGCCAACAAGGAACGCGCGACGCTGGAGGACATGGACAGCCTCCCCTTCGTCACCGACGTGTACAAGCAGAACCTGCACATCGAAGATTATTTCATCGGCTACCTGCTGCACCCCTATATCAGTTTCTACACCGGCCGCGGCTGCAAGTCGCATTGCACCTTCTGCCTGTGGCCGCAGACCGTGGGCGGACACCGCTACCGCGTGCGCAGCCCGCAGAACGTGGCCGCCGAAATCGCGCAGTGCATGAAGATGTTCCCGCAGGTCCGCGAATATTTCTTCGACGACGACACCTTCACCGACGATTTGCCGCGCGCCGAAGCAATCGCGCGCGAACTCGGCAAGCTCGGCGTCACCTGGTCCTGCAACGCCAAAGCCAACGTGCCGCGCGCCACGCTGAAGGTCTTGAAAGACAACGGCCTGCGCCTGCTCCTCGTCGGCTACGAAAGCGGTAACCAGCAGATACTCTACAACATCAAGAAGGGCATGCGCATCGACGTCGCCCGCCAGTTCACCAAGGACTGCCACGAGCTCGGCATAAAAATCCACGGCACCTTCATCCTCGGCCTACCAGGCGAAAGCCAGGAGACCATCCAGGAGACGATACGCTTCGCCACAGACATCAACCCGCACACCATACAGGTGTCGCTGGCGGCCCCCTATCCCGGAACGTTCCTCTACAAGCAGGCGATGGAAAACGGCTGGCTGGACATCAAGAATGCCGAACTGATCGACGACCACGGCATCCAGATCGCCCCGCTGACATACCCGCACCTCGCGCACACCGAGATCTTCGACAACGTCGAGACGTTCTACAAGAAGTTCTATTTCCGCGCGCCGAAGATCGCCTCCATCGTGGGCGAGATGCTTGGCAGCCGGCAGATGATGGTGCGGCGCCTGCGTGAGGGTGTGGAGTTTTTCCAGTTCCTGCGCGAGCGTCACAAGGAAGCAGCGTAGGCAAGGAAGCAGTTCTTTTTTGAAAAAAAGAACCAAAAAACTTTTGCTCCCTGTCGGCGACTGCGGAAAGGTCCGCGACAGCTCAGATAAAAGTTTTTTGCTTCTTTTTTTCAAAAAAGAAGGCCTTCCTTGCCTTCCCTGATCACCACAGCCGACGATTTCGGCTTGAGCGCCGGCGTAAACCACGCCGTATCCGAAGCGGCAACAAACGGCATCCTCACCACCGCCAGCCTGATGGTGTCCGCGCCCGAAACCGCCGACGCCGTAGCGCGCGCCAGAAACCTGCCCGCGCTCGCCGTAGGGTTGCACCTGGTCGCAATCGAAGGCACGCCGACGCTGCCGCCTGAAACGATACCGGACCTTGTCGACGCGCATGGTCGTTTTCCGTCTGACCAGCTCCGCCTCGGTGTGGACTATTTCTTCCGCCCGCACATCAGGCGGCAACTCGCGGCGGAGATACGCGCGCAGTTCGAGGCTTTCCGCGCCACCGGCCTGGCGCTGGATCATGCGAACGCGCACAAGCACATGCACCTGCATCCAACCGTCGGCAGCCTGCTCATAGGTATCGGCCGCGAATATGGCTTGCGGGCGCTGCGCATCCCGGCCGAGACGCCGTTTCCCGGCGGCCCGGCGGCCCGCTTCGGCGACACGTTGCTGCGCCATTGGACGCGCTTGCTGCGCCGGCAGGCCCGTCATGCCGGCCTGCTTTGCAACGATCAAATCATCGGTCTTGGGTGGAGCGGTCACATGACGTCGCAGCGCGTGGTCGCCGCTCTGGCGCGGCTACAGCCGGGATTGACGGAGATGTATTTCCATCCGGCAACGCAACGCGATGACGTGCTGACTGGCCTGATGCCGGATTACGAGCATCTTGCGGAATATCAGGCCTTATTGAACACGCGCCTTGACCCATCAATTCACCTGACGACGTTCGGCGCCAGTCAGGTTTCCCGGTGAGTGCAGTCAAGAAGTAGCGAAATGCACATCAAGCCGACATAAAATCGTTCAATTCACTGCGATGCTTGCTGTGTCCTGCCCGTGTGGGACACTCAACTATTGTGCCTCCGGTATTTACAAGCGGGTAACCGCGCCCATGTGCGCTCCAGCTAGGGGCCGCAATTGCCTCATTGGTCAACAAGGGGAGCAGTCGCATGCCGGATAGCGGCGTAGAATCGGGAAATTTCGGGCGACGGCTTGGCGTGCTGGTTGTGGGGCTTGGTGGCGCCGTCGCCACCACGGCGGCTGCCGGTATCGAGATGCTGCGTGCTGGCTCGAACGATCTCGCTGGTCTTCCCCTCGCAAACGTCGGCGTCTCAGGTCTCGCACCTTATCGTAACCTGCATTTCGCCGGATGGGATGTGCGTGGTGAAGACCTCGCCGCGGCCGTGCGCGAGCACCGTGTGCTGGATCGTGACCAGACCGACCTGGTAGAGCAGCCTTTGTCGCAGATGAAGCCCTGGCCGGCAGCAGGGCGCGGCGATTTCTGCGCCAACATCCACGGCACGAACATGATAAATGGCGGCCATCGCGCGGCCATCGAGCAGATACGTGCCGACATCCGCCGCTTCACCGCCGACACCGGTCTGGCGAACCTTGTCATGATCAACCTCGCATCTGTCGAGCGCTGGCCGGACACGTCCCTGGCCGTGTTGCAGACACCTGTGGCGTTCGAACACGGCCTGGATGTGGATGACGCGGCGATAAGCCCCGCGATGCTGTATGCCTACGCTGCGATTGTGGAGGACGTTCCCTACGGCAACTTCACGCCGAGCCTTGCCGCCGATATCCCTGCGCTCACACAGCTCGCGGACGAGCGTGGCGTGCCGATCGCAGGCAAGGACGGCAAGACCGGGCAGACATTCATAAAGACCGTTCTGGCGCCAGCGTTCCGCGCCAGATCGCTCTATGTCGAGGGCTGGTTTTCCACAAACATCCTCGGCAACCGCGACGGCCTGGCGCTGGACAACCCAGACAGCCTGAAATCAAAGCTGAACACCAAGGGCTCTGTCCTGGACGACATACTCGGCTATCACGTCGATGATCATCTGGTGAACATCCAGTATTACAAACCGCGCGGCGACAACAAGGAAGCCTGGGACAACATCGACCTCGTCGGCTTCCTCGGCCAGCGCATGCAGATGAAAGTAAACTTCCTCTGCCGCGACAGCATACTCGCTGCTCCGCTGGTCATCGAGATCGCCAGAGTGCTTGATCTGGCCAAGCAGCGCGGCCGCGGCGGCATACAGGAGCAGCTCGGAATCTTCTTCAAGGCGCCGATGACGCCCGCCGGAAAGCGCGAAGAGCATGCATTCGCCGTGCAGGAACGCAACCTGCTCGAATGGCTGGAAGCCTGATGGACGGCAGCGCTGCCACCTCGGCATCGCCCGCCGCATATCTGAGAACCAGTGCAGCGCTTGCCGGAGCACTGGCTGACCTGAAGCGCATACGTGACGCACGCAGCCCTGACAGCCTTGCCACACGTGGCTTTCGCGCTGCCTGGCAGTTGCTCTGTGCCGGAGAAGCGTGCAGCAGAGTCGCTGACGGCATAACGGCTGATGCGCTGGTCGCCACCCAGCTCGGTGCGGTAGATCGTGGCGTGCTACAGGCGTCAGGCATCTCTGACGCGCTCGGCCTGCTGCAGCGCGGTTATGACGCCGCCTCGCACAGCCTGCCGGACGCAACACGAACGAGGCTACGCCGGCAGGTGGCGCAATCACCTGGCGAGAGCTGGCCTGTCCGGGCCGTCGCCGGCCTGCCGCCGTTTGTCGAAACGCTTGCCGGTCAGCCGCGCGCCGGCGCCACCTGCCCCGGCAAACCGCGCATCATACTCGAGCCCGCGGAGAATCATGCCGACCATTGCCTGGCAGTCGCGGCAATCGGCGTGACGCTTTCGGAGTTCTACGGCGCGGACCCGGCAATCGTCTTTCTCGCCGGACTGGCCCACCATCTGCACAACGCCATCCTGCCAGACAGCGGTTTCGCGGGAGAGGTCCTGCTCGGCGATCAATTGGCACCGCTCATGCAGAAGCTATTCGCCCGCGAGATTGCAAGTCTTCCGCCATATCTCACAGGACCCGTGCAAGCAGCGCTCGCTGTTATCGTCGATGCGAGCACGCCAGAGGGCCGCGCCTTTCACGCGGCCGACGTGATCGACCGCGTGCAGCAGATGCGTCACTACGAGCGTGTCGCCACCTTCCGGGCGAGTCAGGCACTCGAAGACCTCAACCTGGTTCATGAAGGGCCTGTGCAGGAATTCCATCATGATGTCCTCGCCCAGGCCGGGCTCTGGTGATACTTCGCAGCCCCATCACCGGTGCTGTGCTGTCGCCACAGAAACATGCGCTTGCAGCAGGCGACGAGCGCTGGCCGGTAATCGACGGCATAGCGTTCCTCCGCCACGACAGGCGTGAACTGGCCGACGAGGCATTGCGTCATCTCGATCGCGGCGATCCGGAAAGTGCCTGTGTGTGCCTTCTGGGAGACCAAGATGGCTGGGCGAGCACCCCGCCACCGTCCGAACAGGCGTGTCGTGACGCCGTAAGGCGACGTGACGAACTCACCTTCCGCGAGGCGATGTCCCTCCTGGCATTCGGACCAGTCGCCACCTATTTCACCCACCGCTGGTCAGACCCGACTTTCCTGAGCGGTCTTGCATTGGCCCAGGCGTTTGCTGGCGACGCGGCCGAATCACCGCACCACGTCTTTCTCGAAGTCGCCTGCGGTGCTGGCCACTATCTGCGCGCCTTCGGCCCCGACGCCCTGGGCGGCGACCTCGTGTTTGCAAAATTGTGGCTGGCCCGGCATTTCATCGCGCCCGACGCGTCACTCGTGTGTTTCGATGCAGCGCGGGCCTGGCCGTTTGCAAACAAGATCGCGGACACCGTCTTCTGTCATGACGCCTTCTATTTCCTGCCCGACAAACCGCATGTCGCCGCTGAAATGCAGCGTGTCGCGCGGCGCGCTTTGGTCGGGCACATGCACAACGCTCTGGTTGATAATCTGTCTGCAGGGGCACCGATGACTCCCGACGCCTACGCGGAACTGTTTCCCGGCTGCAGCATGTTCGATGACAGGGAACTGACAGCTTCGCTCATCGAAGAACGTGCTCCTCAACCGGCGAGCCCCTCCGCGCTTGCGGCCTCCCCAGCCGTGGCACTGGCCTGGGGCACAGGCGCGCCCGCAACCGCGCATGGTGCCTTGACGCGACCATCTGCCGGCACACCACTCCGCCGCAACCCGCTCTACAGCAGCGGCAAGGTGCAATGGCCTTCCACACGCTATGCAGACGAGTATTCCGCCCTGGTGACTTACCCGGAAGTCTGCGACGCACCGGAGACCGCGCTGGCTGGCGCAAATGCAAACGTGGACCGACTGGCCCGGCGCCGCGTCCTGCTCGATCTGCCGGCACGCTGGTGAAGCCTCTTCGCTGGGGTATCGCGGGGTTCGGCTGGGTCGCACAGGATTTTGCAGCGCCTGCCATCGCCGCGTCCAACAACGGCGTCCTCGCCGCCTTCTACGACATTTCCGAAAAAGCCAGGCAGCAAGCGGCATCATCGTTCCCCGACGCCTCCCTGCACTCTGATCTCGACCGCTTCCTCGCGGAAATCGATGCCGTCTACGTGGCCACGCCCAATCACGCACACCGCCAGATCGTGGAAGAAGCCGCCCGCGCCGGCGTCGCCGTTCTCTGCGAGAAGCCGATGGCAGTCACACTGGAAGATGCCAAGGCCATGGTGACCGCCTGTGCGCGCGCCAATGTCCTGTATGCGACAGCTTTCGACCAGCGCTTCCACCCGACGCATCTGCACGCCGCCAGCATGATACGCGACGGCGCGCTCGGCCGTGTGTTTGCCGTCAGGATCGCCTATTGCTGTTGGCTGGACAGCAAGTTCCAGGATGACAACTGGCGTATCGACCGCACACGCGCGGGCGGCGGCGCCCTGATGGACCTGGCGCCGCACGGGCTGGATCTTGCGTCCTACCTGTTGGGCGAACGGCTGACAGACATTGCCTCCCTCGCGCAGACGCGTGTGCAGGACTATGCCGTAGAAGACGGCGCCATGATAATTGCGCGCAGTGCGTCAGGTGTGTTGGTGCAGTTGCACGTTGCCTATAATTGCCCAGAGGTGTTTCCGCGTCGCAGGCTGGAGGTGCTGGGGACACGTGCGCAACTGGTCGCACATGATACAATGGGTCAGACAGCAGGCGGGACGCTGACAATGACCGACGCAGCCACAGGCGCCAGCCTGGACGTGACCGTTCCAGGCGCCGGCCGGTCGCCGTTCCTCAACCAGATGGAAGCATTTGCAGACGCCTGCCTCGCAAACGGGGCCTTCCCGCATCAGCCGTCGCAGGATCTGCAGATCATGGCCCTGGTAGAACAGGCGCAGCGCCAGGCAGAGGCAACGCTTCCGCATGCCGCTTGAACCTTATGCCTGCAGCAATTGCGGTCACTGGCAGCGGTATTTCGCCGTGCCACCCGATTGCCCGATCTGCTCGGACGTGCGCAACGACTTGCCTGAAGATGGCTGGAACTTCGTCACGCCGGCCACCCTTGCACCGCGCCTGGCGTTCCACTGGCGCGAGGCGATACCCGGAGTGTGGGAGTTCTGGTCCACACCGCGCTTCGGCCTGGACAGCCACGGCTGGCTGTTGACCTATCCGGACGGCAACGTGGCTTTTGAATGCGCGCCGTTCTACGACGCCGCGCAACTGTCGCAGATCGAACAACTCGGTGGCATACGCATCCTGGCCGCGTCCCATCCGCATGGCTACGGCGCATTATGGCAATTGCAGGAGCATTTCGCGCCAGAGGTGCTGATACAGAAAGACGACCTGCCCTGGACCAAGGCCATGCGTGTCACGCTACCCTACGACGCCGAGTTCGAGATACGGCCTGGTCTGACGCTCCATCACACCGGCGGACATTACGAGGGACATGCGATCCTGTATGACAGCGAGCGTCGCGCCGTATTCGCCGGCGATGCCCTCAAGATTGACTTCAACGACCGCGGGGCGGCAGAAGGCCTGTCCTGCCACAAGGCATACCACAAGAGGATACCGCTGACACCTAATGAAGCAAGACGCTATCGCAGCATCTTCGAAAAACTCGACTTTGATGCCGTCTTCACGCCATTCGAATACGCGACCGGCGTGGACACCGCGCAGGCACTCGCTTTGCTGGATTCGGTGATCGAACACCCGAGCACCCGGCCGGTCCGGCTGGAACGATGACCGCGCACATTCTCCCGCCGGGCCTGCCGGATCCGGCGATCTCGTACATCGAATCGATGCCGCCCGGTCACGTCGAGATGTTCTCCCTGACACCACTCGACAACACGAAAGTCGCCTGCTGGAACACCATCTTTCTCAATGATGAGGGTCTGCCCTTCACCGGCGAGACGCCACACGGCGTAGGTTACGGCTTCGATGATCCGGAGGCGATGATCGGGGCCACCGGCGAATTGGCCGAAGCCGTGCATGCCGCCGCCGGCTTCGCCCGCATGGAGCTCACCACGGGCTCATACAACACACTCTCCGGCAAGCTCGGCCGCCGATGCGTGGCTGATCCGCTGACACTGTGCCTGCCCGCTGGCAGCATGATCGATCATGACAGCGTGCTTGACTGGGCGCCGGCACAAAGCTGGCCGTCCGGAAAGACTGTGTTCGTGCCAGCCGAGTTGGCGGCTTGCGCACCCGGTGACCTGCGCCGCGGCTACGAAGCGTTCACCACGCCCATCACGAACGGACTGGGTGCCGGCCCGACAGTCGAATTCGCCATCGCCCACGGTGTCGGCGAACTACTGCAACGCGACGGCAACGGGCTAGGCTTTCGCGCCATGGACCGAGGCATTACGCTCGATCTCGGCGACGGCCCGACCGACCGGCGCACGCGCGCCCTGCTGCAACGATTCGCCACCGCCGGAATCGAGGTCATACCGAAATTCGCCTCGGACGAGTTCGGGGTTGCCAATCTATATGTTGTGGGCGAGCAGGTTTCAGGCGAGCCGCCATTCCCGATCATGGTGACCGCGTGTGGAGAGGCGGCGTCCCTGGACCGGGAACACGCCTTGCGCAAGGCGCTACTGGAGTTCGCCTCCAGCCGCATGCGCAAAGCGTTCAGCCACGCGCCGCTCGCCAGCATCGCACACGTGGCGCCGCCCGGCTATCTGCAACGCTTCCGGGCGTACCACACGTTGGCCGAGGAAGAGAGCCGCGCGTTGACGTCCATGAAGGTGTGGTGCGGGGCAGAAGCCCCGGCCTTGACCGCCATGTTGCGTGACACCGTATTCTCCAGAGACACGACCGTGCGCTTCGACACATTGCCAAGCTGGTGCGGTCCTGCAGACGGCGCACCCCAACTCACCGAGTTGGCGAGCCGTCTTGCTGCTTCAGGCATGGAGATATTGTTCCTGGACTTCTCCCCGCCTGCCTCCAGCCATGTGCACGTCGTCAAAGTCATAGTTCCGGGCCTCGAAGTCGAGACGATGAGCTACCACCGCATAGGCGAACGCGGTGTTCGCAAGTTGCTCGACCGCGCCTCGCATCTCGTGGGATTTGACGATCCGCCGGCAGGAGCCAGGCCGGTTCGCCTGCCTGAAGGTGCCACAGCACGGCTGGGCGGCCAGCCCTGGCTGGATGTGGCGGAGATCGACCGCATCGTCGGCACACTCTATCCTTTGTATCGCGAGCCCCTCGTGCACAGCACGCCGATCGCCATGGAGGCCAGGCCATGAGCCTGCGCTTTGCCTACAACACAAACGGCACGGCGCATCATCGGCTTGACGACGCGCTCGGCCTGATTGCCGACAGCGGATATGACGGCGTGGCCTTGACACTGGACATCCACCACCTCGATCCGTTCGCCGGCGATTTCCGCGCAAACCTGAGTTCCGTCGCGGCCCGTTTGCGCGCGCTGGATCTCGGCTGTGTCGTGGAGACAGGTGCGCGTTTCCTGCTGAACCCGCGCGCCAAGCATGAGCCGACCCTGATCTCTGCCGATGCCGAAGGACGTGCACGCCGCATCATGTTTCTCGAACATGCGCTGCAGGTCACCGCCGAGACCGGCGGCGAAGCCATGAGCTTCTGGGCCGGTGTTCCAAAGCCTGGCGTAAGCCTAGCGCAAGCCCGTACGTGGCTGCGGGAAGGTATCGAGCAGGTCGTAAGCGCCGCCGCAAAGCTCGGGGTAGTGGCGGCACTGGAACCCGAACCCGGAATGCTCATCGAGACAGCCGACGACTATCGCGCCCTCGATGTTACCGGCCTTAAACTTGCGCTAGATACCGGCCACTGCATCGTGACCGGTGAACGCGATCCGGCGGCCAGCGTGGCGATGTTCGCCGATCAACTCGGCACCGTTGCCATGGAGGACATGAAGCGCGGCGTGCACGTCCACCTGCCTTTTGGCGAGGGCGATATGGACGTGCCATCGGTCCTGCAGGCGCTACAGAACATCGGCTACAGCAAGCTCGTCTGCGTGGAGCTTTCGCGGGAAAGCCACCGGGCAGATATCATGGTGCCCGCCGCACTCGCCTATCTGCGCCAGGCAATGGCGCACGCCGAAACCTGACATGCGCGTCTGCTTCATATCCCGCCGCTTCTTCCCAGCCATTTCGGGCATGAGCGTCTATGCGCTGAACCTGCTGCGCGAGCTCGTCACCGCCGGACATGACGTAACAATGATAAGCCAATACCGCGGTGACGCGCTTGGCATGCGTGTCTATGGCGGTGGGCCGCCACCTGATGTCCCGGGCGTGCGCGTCATCGGCATCGAACAGGTCGGCGAACAGGATGGCGGCGATTTCGAGACCGACGTTGCGAACTTGCGTGACGCGATCGTGGCCGAACACAAGCGTGCGCCCTTCGACATACTGCATGCGCAGTATGGCTATCCCTGCGGCTGGGCAGCACTGCTCGCCTCGCGACAGACAGGTGTTGCGAACATCGTCTCCATACAAGGCGGCGATGGCCATTGGGTCGGCTCCTGTTGCGAGACGCACCGCATCGCCATGACACGGGTGCTTGATCACGCAGGCGCAGTCCTGATCGGCTGCCGCAGTTTCGCCGATGAAGTGACACAGCGCCTCGGCACGGAACCTGTGCGCTTCACCATTGTTCCCGGCGCGGTGGATGTCGCCCGGTTCACGCCTTCCGTCCGAAACACAAGCGAGCCTGTCCTGCTCTATCACGGCCGCGTCGACGCCAGAAAAGGCGTGCTGGACATGCTCGCCGCCCTGGCGCCACTCGCACGTGAAGGCCTGCGTTTCAGACTGATTATTTCCGGTATAGGCCCGAGCTACGATGAAGCCGCTTCATCGATAAAAGAACTCGGGCTCGAGGACCACGCGGAGATGACCGGCTACGTGCAGTACGAAAACGTGCCCGCAATCTACGCACAGGCAGACATCTTCGTCTCCCCCACTTACGCAGAGGGTTTCTCCAACACAATACTCGAGGCCATGGCAAGTGGGCTCGCCATCGTCTCCTGCCGTGCCGTCGGTGTCATGGATTGCATCACCGATGGGATCACAGGCCTGCTCACCGAGCCCGGTGACGTCGCTGCACTTGCGCATTCCTTGCGCCGCATGCTCACGGACAAGAGGCTGCGTGATAGGCTGGCTCAGGCCGGCCTGGAGGAATGCCGGCAGAAATATTCCTGGCAGTCTGTCGGCCGGCAAATAATGGATATTCATCAGGCCAGGCTCGGCAGCAAACCGGATCTCGACTGGCCGGAAGCGTTGCCCGCGACACCCTGCCGCTTCCGCGCGGAACCGCATCTGCTATGACGGAACGCACGGCGCTGTTCATCTCTCCGCACCTGGATGATGTCGCCTTTTCCTGCGGCGGCCTGGCGGCCCTTCTATCGGATGCCGGCTGGTACACCATACTTGCAACCGTGTTCACCCGCACCGTCCTGCCCACCGAAGGTTTCGCGCTCGCCTGCCAGCTGGACAAGGGCCTGTCCGCGGACACCGATTACATGGCCCTCCGGCGTCAGGAGGATCTGCGCGCCGCGGCATTGCTCGGTTTCACCGCCGTGCACTGGCTGGATTTTCCGGAGGCGCCGCACCGTGGTTACAGCTCCGCGCCTGCCCTGTTCGGCGAGATCGCCGAGGCGGACGATATCGCGCACCCCGTGGCGGACGCACTCAGCCGCATCGACATCGCCAGGAGACCCTGCCTTGTACTTGTCCCACAGGGTCTGGGCGCACACGTGGATCACCAAATTGTCGTCCAGGCCGCGATGCAGGTCTTTCCGCCTGATCGCCTAGCGTTCTACCGCGACACGCCATATGCCATGCGCCAGCCTGACGCCCGCCCGCTCACGGGCGTGCCGGTCGTTCCTGAAACCACAATTCCGATTGCACGAGTTCTAGGGCGCAAGATCTCCGCCTCCGCAGCCTATGCCTCACAAATCGGCTTTCAGTTTGGTGGAGAGGCTGCCTTAGCAAAAGCCATAGGCGCGTTCGCGATGCAGGAAGGCAGCGGCTTGCCAGCAGAGCGACTGACCGGAATGGCGCTGCCGGGAAATGAACCGAAGCCGCTGAATACCAACTTGACTGTTGCGGAGTAAGCAAGGCCTTCTTTTTTGAAAAAAGAAGCAAAAAACTTTTGACTCCGCTGTCG
>CAXTCL010000069.1:0-17090 GCA_964242035.1 uncultured Acetobacteraceae bacterium
AAAGAAGCAAAAAACTTTTGGTCCCTGTCGGCGCGCGCTGAAACAGCCGCCGACACGCAGCAAAAGTTTTTTGGTCCATTCTTTCAAATAGGACTGCTTGCTTACTTCTGGCTGATTGTCTGCGGCAAAGCATCATGCGTATTCAACCAGATCCCATGCGGCGACCGCCCCACCGTGATTCGCTCGATCGCTCCGGTCGCCGGATCCAGCACCGCCACTGACTGCGCGAACCGCAGGGTCGCCCAGATCTTCCCGTCGGACGCGAAATCCATGTCGTCCGGCCCGCCAGGCACCTGGATAGTGCGCAGTACGACCAGGCTCACCGGGTCGATCACCGTCACCGTGCCGTCCACGCGGTTGGTGGCGTAGAGCGTCTTGCCGTCATGGGTCAGGAACATGGTGTGCGCGCCGCGGCCCGTGGGCACCGTGCGCTCCACGTGGCCGTCCACCGGGTCGACCACAGCGAAATGCGCCTCGCCCATTATGCCCACCAGCAGGCGCCCGCGGTCCCAAAGGACGCCCGCCGGCGTGCGGCCCACCTTGCTGTCCCACATGACGCGGCCTGTCGCCGTCTCGATCGCCATCAGCCGATCGGTGCCCTGCAGGCTGACGAACACCACGCTGCTGTCCGGCGCGTAGTTGATGTGGCTGGGCAGGCTGCGGGCGGGGACGCGATGCAGCAGCTTCAGCGTGCCCGCATCGTAGATGTCGATCTGCGCACGCGCCAGGCCAGCAACGGTAAGGTAGCGGCCGTCAGGGCTGTACTGCAGTTGGTAGGGGTCGCTGATCACCGCCTGGCGCTGCAGGGCGCCGGTGGCAGGGTCCAGGAAGAACAGCGTGTTGCCCGTAGTGTCGCCGATGACAAGCGAGCGGTGGTCCGGCGTGAGCGCCATGTGATGCGGCTCGCGCAGCATCGGGATGCGGCGGATCTCCTGGTGCGTGTCCAGGTTCAACAGGCTTAGGCTGGCGTCGTTGGAGTTGATGACAAAGGCCAGTCCGGCCGCCTGCGCCAGCCCTGGTGCGGCCAGGAAGGCCAGCGCGGCCAGAACTCGAATCAGCATACGGGCGCCCTCAGCATGATGCAGCCACTCGTAGCGTGATTCGGGCAGCGGCCGCCAGCGTCGGGAGGCAAGGCCGAGTGTTCTACAGAAAATCCCGAAGGCCAGCCTCGCGCGCCGGCAACGCGTCAGATCACGTGGAACAGGTAAAGCAGGATGATCACCGGGATCGGGATGCCGAGAAACCAGAGAAGTCCGCCGCGCATTGGTTTGCGTCCTTTGTTGAGGTCCATCGCAAACGCCACAACGTATTGCCAGTTGCAACGAACGTCCCTGAGGGGGAAGGCTATGGTCGATTGTTGCGCAAGAAAGAAAGGCCTTCTTTTTTGAGAAAAGGAAGCAAAAAACTTCTGGTCCGCTGTTGCGCCGTGTTTCGACAGCCGCCGACAGGGAGCAAAAGTTTTTTGGTCCTTTTTTTTCAAAAAAGGACTGCTTGCCTTCCCTGCCTCACGCACCCCGCAACCGCGCGCGCAGCTTGCCCAATCGTGCTACCCCGGCCAGCCGCCGGTCCAGGAAGGCGAGCGTCTGCGCCATCTCGCCCGATCCGCTCAGCCAGTAGAACAGCGTGGCGCTGTACACCGCGGCCAGGATCGCCCGCTTGGTATACCAGCTGAAATCGGCACTGGTGTCGCCGGCGGCGGCCCAGATCGCGTCCACCGTGCGTGCCGTGCACCTGGCCGCCACCAGGCTGTTGCCCGGTCGCGCCAGCACCGCCGCCGCGCGCCGGACCGCCTCGCGGTGGGGCTCAGCCTGCTCCAGCCGTGTGGCGATCAGCGTGCGCACGCGTCGCGACAGCTTCTGCTCTGCGACCACGGAAGCGGCGGCCTGCACCATCTCCCGGTCGGCCATGTCGATGTAGGCTTCGACCAGCTCGGCAGGCCCGCCCGGGAACAGCAGGTCCGCGTTGACACCGGCAGCCAGCCGCACCGCGGGTCCCGTCCAGCCGTGCTGCGCCACCAGCGGCAGAAGCGCGTGTATGGCGGCGTCGCGGACGATCTGGCGGGTGGCGGTGTCGCTCATGATGTTGTCCTCAAGGCGGGGGCTCCTGGACAGGCGGGGGCACGCGTGCGAGTTCCTCGGCAAAGCCGAACTGTGAGAAATCGGTGATGCGCATGGGATAAAGTATGCCGTCGAGGTGGTCGTATTCGTGCTGCACCACGTTGGCGTGCAGGCCGTCCACCTCGCCGCCGACCGGCGCGCCGTCACAATCCACGCCTGCATAGCGTATCCGCAGGTGGCGCGGCACGGCGGCACGCAGGCCGGGTATCGACAGGCAGCCTTCCACCCGCAGCACCATCTCCTCGCCGAGCAGTTCGACGCGCGGGTTGATGACGATTTGTGGCGCCACGGCCGGTTCGCCGGTGCGCGCGGCGGGCAGGTGGAAGACGAACAGCCGCAGCGGGACGTGCACCTGCGGCGCAGCCAGGCCGATCCCGGGGGCGTCGAGCATGGTCTCGATCATGTCGTCCACCAGTTGGCGGATTTCCGCGGCACCTGGGTCGGCCACGGGTGCTGCGCGCTGTAGCAGGACCGGGTGGCCCATGCGGGCTATCTTCAGGAGCGCCATGATGCGGATATAGGGCCAGGAGGAAGGAAGGCCTTCTTTTTTGAAGAAAAGAAGCAAAAAACTTTTGACTCCTGGGTCGCGGACTTTTCCGGTGAGTCTGCGACTGCGGAGTCGGATTTTTCAAAAAAGAAGGCCTTGCTTCCTCGCTTTACCTCTTACACGCAGCCGCCCACCCATGCTAAGCACCGCGCCTCGCCGGCCGAATGCCGGATGATCTGCCACGTTTGCGCGCCGGACTGTCCGGACACACCAGGCAAGAAGGAGTAGGCGACCAAGTGCAGGTTCTCGTCCGTGACAACAATGTGGATCAGGCGCTCAAGGCGCTGAAGAAGAAGATGCAGCGCGAAGGTATCTTCCGTGAGATGAAGCTGCGCCGCCACTTCGAGAAGCCGTCCGAGCGCCGTGCCCGCGAGGCCGCAGAGGCCGTCCGCCGCGCCCGCAAGCTAGAGCGCAAGCGGCTGGAGCGAGAGGGCTTCTAAGAGTCTGTTTGAAAGCACGCCCCGGCGGCTATCTGACGCCCTTTCGGTGTGCTCCGGTGCCCATTGCCCGGCGGCAACTCCGCTCCGGTGCTAGCGAAACGCGGCAGCTGAGCAGCCAGGCCACGTTCTCAAACAGACTCTAAGCTAACGCCGCGTTAGCAGAGACAAAAGTTTTTTGCTTCTTTTTCTCAAAAAAGAAGGCCTTCTTTTCTTGCTGAACCGGCCCATCTCCCGCCCGCTGTTTTGCTGCACTGCGCAACCAACGTTGCATGACCGTGTTTACCCGCCAGGACCTGCAAGGTCGAAGCGGGAGACTCTCACCGATGCGTATTGCCCAGATTGCCCCTCTCCACGAGGCTGTCCCGCCAAAACTCTACGGCGGCACGGAACGCGTCGTCTCTTTCCTGACGGAGGAGCTGGTCGCCCAGGGGCATGACGTCACCCTGTTCGCCAGCGGCGACTCGGTGACCGCCGCAAAGCTGCACCCTGTCTGGCCGCGCGCGCTGCGCCTGGACCCGTCGATCAGAGACCCGATTGCGCCGCACATGCTGCTGATGGAGGAGGTCTGTCGCCAGGCCGCCGATTTCGACGTGCTGCATTTCCACATGGACTACTGGTCGTTCAGCCTGTTCTCCCGCCAGCCCACGCCGTTCGTCACCACCATGCACGGACGGCTGGACCTGCCTGAGCTGCAGCCGGTGTTCAATACCTTCAGCCAGGTCCCGGTCGTCTCGATCAGCAACGCCCAGCGCCGGCCGCTGCCGCAGGCGAACTACGCCGCCACCGTTCTGCACGGCCTGCCGGAGAACCTGCTGACCCCGCGCGACGTGACGCCGTCCTATCTGGCTTTCCTCGGCCGTATCGCGCCGGAGAAGCGGCCGGACCGCGCCATACGCATCGCGCGCGCGGCGGGGATCCCGCTGAAGATCGCGGCCAAGGTGGACCGCGCCGATCAGGAGTATTTCGACACCCTCATCGAGCCGATGCTGGCCGGCGGCGGCGTGGAGATGATCGGCGAGATCGGCGACAAGGAGAAGCCGGATTTCCTGTCAGGCGCCTTGGGCCTGCTGATGCCGATCGACTGGCCGGAGCCGTTTGGCCTGGTGATGATCGAGGCGATCGCCTGCGGCACGCCGGTTATCGCATTCAATCGCGGTTCGGTGCCGGAGATCGTGGAGGACGGCCTGACCGGCTTCATCGTGGAAGATGAGACGAGCGCCATCGCCGCGGTCAGCCGGCTCAACACGCTTTCGCGCCAGGTTGTTCGCCGGCGCTTCGAGGAGCGGTTCACGGCGCGGCGCATGGCGGAGGATTACCTGCGATGTTTCCGCGCCTTGGGCGCTGCGGCCGAGAAGTCGGTGCTGCGGGTCGTGAAGTAAGGAAGGCCTTCTTTTTTGAAAAAAAGAAGCAAAAAGGTTTTGCTCCCTGTTGGCGAGTGCTGAAACAGCCGCCGACAGGGAGCAAAAGTGCTTTGGGTGCCGGGCGAGCCAGCACCCGAAGCTGACCGGCCTACTTGGGCGCGTCGGCGCTCGGCGTGGTGGTGGTCGTCGTGTCACCGGACGGGGTCGTCGTGGTGGTCTTCGTCTTCTTCGCGTGGTGCGCCATCTTGTGGCTGGTGCCGGCATGCGCCGCCACCTTGGCGGCCGGCGGCGTCGCTGACGGGGTGAACGGCTTGCCCGTCTTCGCCGAATCGAGGCTCTCGCTGTTCAGGTCGTCGACAGCCTTGTCGCCGGCCTTGGTGGCGACGAGCTTGCCGCCCTTGTGCGCCATCATCTTCTTGTGCATCGGCTTCTTCATCGGCTTCTCGGCCGGTGCGGAAGACGACGACGCATCTGGCGCCGGCGCGGACGGGGTCACGTCGGCAGGTGCGGGCGTGGCGGCAGGTGCCGGCGCGGCCATGGGGGCAGGGGCGGACGGCGTGGTCGCCGGCGCCTGCGCGAAGGTGGTGAGGGGCAGGGAGGACGCCGCCAGCGCCAGGAAGGTTACTCCGAGTAGATTTGTCTTACGCACGGCTGACACTCCTTTGGTGGTTGTTCGCGCAGACCCGGGCATCCGGTCTGCGGCCATAACGAGTTACACCTGGAGAAGTCGCATCCGGAACACAAGTCACAGCACGCGGCGCTGCACAATTGCCGCAGCCTGTGGCGAAACTGATGCACAAACGCCATCTTGCCGGCATGGGTGAACACCAGCCAGGCCTCTTCGTCTCCGAGCCGCCAATCCCACCGCTGACACCAGGCGGCCAGCGCCCGCTCGCCGACCGGCTACGCCCCGCCACGCTCGCGGACATCGTGGGCCAGCAGCATCTGGTCGGCCCCGCCGGCACGCTGACCGGCATGCTTGCCCGCCGCCAGCTCTCCAGCCTGATCCTCTGGGGCCCGCCAGGCGTAGGCAAGACCAGCATCGCCCGCCTGCTCGCCGCCGCGTCCGGCCTGGCCTTCGTGCAGCTCTCCGCCGTGTTCTCCGGGGTCGCGGACCTGAAGCGCGTGTTCGAGGACGCCACCCGCCTGCGCCGCACCGGCCAGGTCACGCTGCTGTTCGTCGACGAGATACACCGCTTCAACCGCTCGCAGCAGGACGGCTTCCTGCCTGTGGTCGAGGACGGCACCGTGGTCCTGGTGGGCGCTACCACGGAGAACCCGTCTTTCGCGCTGAATGGCGCCTTGCTGTCGCGCTGCCAAGTGCTCGTCCTGAAACGCCTGGACGACACCGACATGGAGGCGCTGCTCGCCCGCGCGGAAGCCGATGTCGGCCACCAGCTTGCCTTGACCGACGACGCCCGCGCGGCCGTCCGCGCCATGGCGGATGGCGATGGCCGCTACCTCCTCAACATGGCAGAGCAGGTCGCCGGCCTGCCGCGCGACGCGTCCCCGCTCAATCCCGCTTCCCTGTCCGCGTTCGTCTCCCGCCGTGCGGCCCTCTATGACCGCGACCGCGAGGAGCATTACAACCTCATCTCCGCCCTGCATAAATCCCTGCGCGGCTCGGACGCGGACGCCGCCCTCTACTGGTTCGAGCGCATGCTCGCCGGCGGCGAGGACCCGCGCTACATCGCCCGCCGCCTGGTCCGCTTCGCCTCCGAGGACGTGGGCCTGGCAGACCCGCAGGCGCTCCCTCTGACGCTCGCCGCGTGGGACGCCTACGAGCGTCTCGGCAGCCCGGAAGGCGACCTGGCCCTGGCGCAGGCCGTGCTCTACCTCGGCACCGCGCCCAAATCGAACGCCGCCTACAAGGCGCACAAGGCGGCTGCCCGCTCCGCGAAGGAGACCGGCAGCCTGGCGCCGCCCGCCCACATACTGAACGCGCCGACCAAGCTGATGAAGAAGCTCGGCTACGGCAGCGGCTACGAATACGACCACGACACCGCGGACGGGTTCTCCGGGCAGGACTATTTTCCGGAGGGGATTGCGCGGCAGGAGTTCTATGCGCCGGCGGATCGGGGGTTTGAGCGGGAGTTGGGCAAGCGGCAGGCTTATTGGGCGGGGTTGCGGGAAAAAAGAAAGTAAGCAAGGCCTTCTTTTCTGAAGAAAAGAAGCAAAAGACTTTTGACTCCGCTGTCGCGCGGTTGCGGAAGCGCCGGGGCCTGCATGGTTGATAGCTATGCAGAAGGAGCGCCTACAGCCAGCCTTTTTCCCGCAGCTCGTTGCTGGCACGCGCCTGCAGAGTGTTTCGCACAACTTGCCAGGTCGCTACTCTACCTCGCAGGACGGCCTTTTCCGCCTCCGAAAATTGTCCCGTGTTGATGGCCTCCAACTCTGTCAAGCTGGGTTGAAAGCCAAGTCTGCGATAGAAGCCCTGCGCGTCCAACGCCACGTTGACGGCAGTCACCATCGCCTTTGCATACCGTGCTGCAATCAAGGCGACCTCGAACATCAGGAGTGAACCTAGTCCACTTCGGAACGGCTGAGCATCAATCGTGTGCACTTCTAGTGAGTCTTTTGTAAGCTCGTAGCTCAGGGAGCCGTGGTGCAGCGGACTGCCAGGCGAGGAATAGTCCACCTTTTCCCCGCGTAGCTCGCCAACTACGACAGTTACCCCCGCCCTTGCATACGTTGCAGCCATGTTCCAACTCCCACATCCGCCCAAAGGCGGTGTCCGCCTTTGAGTTCCTGGCCGGCCGGTGCGCAAGGGATGCTGGAGTGAGCCCGTCCCGTGACACTGACGCGGACACCGTTTGCCTACTCGCCCTCGCTGCCCACATGGTGGCCAACACCGGAGTGCGCCTCATCCTGTCTGAACGCGGCCCATCGTGAACGTCACCCAGGACGAAGCCGGCATACGCCTGGACCGCTGGTTCCGGCGCCACTTCCCCGTCCTCACCCAGGGCATGATTCAGAAACTCTGCCGAACCGGCCAGATACGCGTGGGCGGCCGCCGCGCCGAAGCCTCCACCCGCCTGCAGCCCGGCGACGAGATCCGCGTCCCCCCCATGCCGGACGGCCCGCCGCCGCCGCCCGAACGCGCGCCGCTGGATGAGAACACGCTGCGCGAACTCGAAGGCATGGTCGTCTACATGGACGACTCGCTGATCGTGATGAACAAGCCGCATGGCCTTCCGGTCCAAGGCGGCCCAGGCATCGTCCGCCATCTCGACGGCCTGATGGAGGGTTTCCGCCAGGGTGCGGCCGACAAGCCGCGCCTGGTCCACCGCCTGGACATGGACACCAGCGGCCTGCTCGTCCTCGCCCGCACCCCTGGCACCGCCGCCAAGCTGGCCGCCGCCTTCCGCAGCCGGCATGTGCTGAAGACCTACTGGGCCGTCGTCGCCGGACGTCCCTCGCCGCAAGAGGGCCGGCTGGACCTGCCGCTGGTGAAATACGGCGGCCTGCGCGGCGGCGAGCGCGTGGCTGTGGCCGAAGCCGGCGAGGAGGACAGCACCCACGCCATCACCGACTACCGCACGCTGGACGCCGCCGGCCGCAAGCTCGCCTGGCTGGAACTGCAGCCGCTCACCGGCCGCACCCACCAGCTTCGCGTGCACTGCGTGGCGCTAGGCGCCCCGATCGTGGCCGATCGCAAATACGGCGGCGAGACCGCGCAGGTGGAGGGCTTGGCCGACAAGCTGCATCTGCACGCGCGCGCCTTGAGCCTGCCGCATCCGGAGGGGGGCACGCTGGAGCTGGAGGCGGACCTGCCGTCGCACATGCGGGAGACGTTCAAGCAGATGGGGTTTCAGGCGCCGTCGGCGGGAAAGCCAAGAAGGAAGTAAGGCAAGGCCTTCTTTTTCGAGAAAAAGAAGCAAAAAGCTTTTACTAGCGCTGTCGCGGACCTTTCCACGCGGCGCGACAGCGGGCCAAAAGTTTTTTGCTTCTTTTTTACAAAAAAGAAGGCCTTCCTTCCTTCCCCTTTGCCTGCCTACCCCGCACAACCCCACCCATGCGCCCGACCCCAAAACGCCGTTCCCCCCTGCGCCCCATCCTGCTCACCGCCGGCGCTATAATCATCCTCGGCGTCGCCGGCCTGATCGTCGCCGGCCAGGCGCTGGACCCCGCGCGTCTTGCCGAAACGCTGAAGGACTCCGTCCACCGCTCCACCGGGCGCGACCTCACCATCACCGGCGGCGTGCACCTGACGATGGGCCTCTCGCCGCAATTCGAGGTGGACGGCATCGCGCTGTCCAACGTGGCGGGCGCCTCGCGCGCGCAGATGCTGACCGCGCAGAGCCTGACCGCGCGGCTTGCCTTGCTGCCGCTGCTCGGCGGCGACGCGGTGATCTCCTCGCTGGTGCTGCGCGATCCGGACATCATCCTGGAGCGCGGCACGGACGGCGTGGCCAACTGGCAGTTCACGCCTGAGCGCCGGCCGCTGTTCGGCCACTCCGGCAGCGCGTCCCACGGCGGCGGCGGCGGCCGGGTCGAGATACGCAACGTGGCGCTCGAGGGCGGCCAGGTCACCTGGGCGGCGGGCCCGGTGGCGCCGGTCACTCTCGGCATCACCCATCTTGTGTGGTCCGCGCAGGATGTGGACCTGCCGATGTCGCTGGCCTTCCAGGGCGCCAAGGGGAACGTCCCTGTCACGCTGACTGCCAGCTCCGGCTCCCTGCAGCGCCTGCAGGGCGGGCCCACCAGCGCGCTCGCCGGCGCCTGGCCGCTCACCGCCGACCTGGCCGTCCTGCGCGCCGGCATCCACGTGCAAGGCGGCATCAACCACCCGGAGCAGGGCCGCGGCTATCAGTTCCGCATCACCGCGAATGCGCCGGCGCTGGCCGAGCTGAACCCGCTGATCAAGGGCGCCACGCTGCCGCCGCTGGCGGACGTGAACGCCAACGCGCTGCTGTCTGACGGCAGCGCGGGCGAGCTGCGCACCTCCCAGGTCTCGCTCCACACCGGCGCCTCGGACCTCAACGCCTGGGTGCCTGGCCTGGCCGTCAAGCAGCTGCTGCTCTCGGCACCCGGCCCGGGCCAGCTCGTACAGTTGTCGCTGGACGGCACCTACCAGGACCAGCCGCTGCGAGTCGCCGGCACCGCCATGCAGCCGGACGTGGTGGGCAGCGGCGGCCCCATCCAGGCCACGCTGACCGCGCAGGCGGCCGGCGCCAACTTCGCCGCCCACGGTGCCATCCCGCCCTCGATGAACGCCGCCGGTTTGGACGTGACGGTCAACGCCCGCGCGGCCGACCTGTCCTCGCTCTCCCCTCTGGTCGGCCGCCCGCTGCCGCCGGCGCATGATTTCAGCCTGGACGCGCAGGTGGGCGACGCCGGGGTGAGGCTCCGCGGCGTGGCCATACGCAACCTGGCCGTGGGCTCTTCGCTGGGCGACATCTCCGGCGAGCTCACGGTGCAATGGGCACCCCGCGCGGTGCTGACCGGCACGCTCACCTCCCGCGTGCTGGACCTGGACGCCATCGGCGCGTCGGAAGGCGGCCTGCTTCCCGCAATCTGGCCGCTGCCCGATGCCGGCGGCCAGAGCGTGGCCATACCGCCGGCCCCCTCACCCACACCCCCGCAGACCGCCGGCGCCCCCCCGCCCACGGACGTGCCGCTGACCGGCACGCCGGGCGCCAACCCGCTCCCGCTCGCCCGCCTGCGTAATACGGATGCCAACCTGACCCTGTCGATCGGCGACCTCACCTATGGCGGCCAGAAGCTCTCCGACCTGCAGGCCCACCTGCAGCTCACCGACGGCAAGCTCGCGCTCAATCCCTTCCGCGCCCAGACCGCCGAAGGTGCCATCATCGGCGGCGCATCGCTGGACGCCAGCTCGGACGATCCGCCTATCGCCGTCACCCTGCGCTCGCCGTCGATCTCGGCCGACGCCGTGGCGGGCCTGGCCGGCTACCCGGGCGGCGCGCACGGCACCATGCAGGTCGATGCCCAGCTCAGCGGCGTGGGCCAGACCGTGCAGGCGATCAAATCCAGCCTGGACGGCCATCTCGGCCTGGCCATGGTCAACGGATCGGTCGAAGACAGCTTGGTGCAGGGCCTTCTCGGCGCCGCACTGGACACCGCCGGCGTGCCCAGCTTCGGCGGCGGCACCAGCCAGGTCCGCTGCCTCGCCCTGCGCATGAACTTCACCAACGGCGCCGGCACAGTCACCGCGCTGGCGGCCGACACCTCCAAACTTTCTCTGGACGGCACCGGCGAGGTGGATTTGCGCGCGCAGACGGCGGACCTGCATCTGCGCCCGCGCATCCGACTTGGCCCCACCGAGGTGGCCGCACCGGTTTGGCTGCACGGCCCGTTCGGCGACATGAAAGGCACGCTCGATCCGGTGCTCGGCGGCGGGCGCGTCGGCATGTCCATCGGCGGGGCGCCGGCCGGGCCTTCCGCGTGCGCTGCCAAGCTGGCGCTGGCGCGCGGCGGGCTTGGCGGGCCGTTGCCCGCCGCAGCGCCTGCGGCGGATGCGGGGTTCTCGATACGTAAGCCTAAGGATTTGTTGAAGGGGCTGTTCCACTGAGGCAAGCAAGCAAGGCCTTCTTTTTTGAAAAAAAGAAGCAAAAAACTTTTGCTCCTGCGCCTGCACCTGGGCGGGGACTTTTTCTGCCGACGCGCGTGCTGGCAGAAGCAGGGTTCGCGTTGATGCAGGCGCAGGTAGCAAAAGTTTTTTGGTCCTTTTTTTCAAAAAAGGACTGCCTGCCTTGCCTATGAAACGCTTCTGGAAAGACGCAGCGGTCACCGAAGAGGCCGGCCGCTACGCCATCAAGCTAGACGGCCGCCCCATGCGCCTGCCCGGCGGCCCGGTGCTGGCCCTGGAAAGCCGCGCCCTCGCCCACGCCATCGCCGAAGAGTGGCAGGCCGCCGGCGAGACGCTCGCCGCCGAGCACGTGCCGCTCACCCGCATAGCCGGCACTGCCCAGGAACGCGTCGCGCCCGACCCGGAACCGACTATCGCCGCCATCGCCGCCTACGGCGAGACCGACCTTCTCTGCTACCGCGCCGCCACGCCCGACGCGCCGGCCCGCCGGCAGGAGCAGCTCTGGCAGCCCTGGCTCGCCTGGGCGGCCCGTGCGCACGATGCCCATCTGCGCGTCACCTCCTCCATCGGCCATGTCGCCCAGCCGCCGGCCGCCCTGGCCGCCTTGCGTGCGGCCGTTGCCCGTCGCTCGGCGTTCGAACTCGCGGGCCTCGGCATCCTGGTGCCCGCGACGGGCAGCCTGGTCCTCGGCCTGGCTGTCGCGGACGGAGTCATGGACGCAGTACAGGCGCACGAACTGGCGGCGCTCGACGAGCTGTTCCAGGCCCAACAATGGGGCGAGGACCACGAGGCGGCCAAGCGCCGGCACCACGTAGCCGAGGACATCGCGGTCGCCACCCGCTTCATCCGGCTGTCGTCAGCACCGCCTGGCTGAGCCGGACCACACGCGGGATCTCCGCCCACAGATCGTAGCCGGCGAGCCCGTCAAGAGGCGCCCAGGTGACCGCCGCCGCATCGCCACCGGCGACGGGTTCCGCGCCTGTCCAGGCGGTGCAGAAATCCAGGATCGTGTAGTGGAAGCGTATGCGCCCGTCCGCATCCGGATGGATGCTGTCCGCATATGCGGACAGGTGCAGCGCCCCGGTGGACAGGCCGGTCTCCTCTGCCAGCTCACGCCGTGCCGCCTGCTCCGCCGTCTCGCCTAGGCGCTGCGCACCGCCCGGCAGGCTCCACGCGCCCTGGGCCGGCGGCCGTGCGCGCCGGATGAGCAGCACCGCTTCCGGCCGCAGCACGACGATGCCTATCCCTACCAGGGGCCGCGCTGGATATTCCCTGGTCGATGCTGGCATGTGGCACCCTGAAAAAAGCAAGCAGTCCTTTTTTGAAAAAAAGGGCCAAAAAACTTTTGCTCCCTGTCGGCGGCTGAAGGACAGGTGCGTGACAGCGGACCAGAAGTTTTTTGCTTCTTTTCTTCAAAAAAGAAGGCTTGCTTGCCTTCAAGAGTCGGAGTTCGGCGAGCATGGGAGCTGCGGGCGGCATCATCATGGGTTTCTTCGGCGCCGTGTTTGCGCTGATGACCCTTGCGCTGCCGCTAGGCGTCACGGGCAGCGCTCTCAGCCTGCCCTTCCTGGTCTTCGCCGCGTTTGCGATGGCCGCTGGTGTGGTCATCAAGCGGCCTGGTGGACGCTTATCCCGCTCGAAGCAGGCCAGGCGTGTGATCATGTGGAGTACCATCGGCGAGGTCGCGGGGTTGTTCATCGCCGCGAACCTAGCCGTCGATTTGGGTCATCGCGAACTGCTGTTGGCAGCCTCAGCTTTGGTGGTGGGTCTGCATTTCCTGCCCATGGCCTACGGCATTCCGTTTCGGCCGTTTTACGCCGTCGGGCTGGCGCTCCTGATCGCAGCCGCCATCGGCTTCGCCCTGCGTGACCCCCTAGGTAGCAAGATCGCAGGGTTCTCGGCTGCTGCCGCTCTCTGGACGGCGTCCCTGCTCGCCATACGCCGAGAGGTGAAGATGAAAGCCGCGGCAAACCGGCCGCCATAAAGCCTCGAGCGGCGCAACAAAAAAGTGCTCCAAGAACTTATAATAACGGCCGGACAGCGCCAGGAACAAAAGTTTTTTGCTTCTTTTTTTCAAAAAAGAAGGCCTTTCTTCCTTCTACCCAGACCCCAAGGTCCGCAAAGCTGCCCCCCGCTCGAACAGCCGCAACAGCAGCCGTATCGCCATCCCGCGCTCGCTCTCTAGTTTTGGGTCGCGTTCCAGGAGATGCGCCGCGTCCCGATTGGCCATGCGCAGCAACCCCTCATGCTCCACCGGATCGGCCAGCCGCCACCCCGGCTGCCCAGACTGCCGCTTGCCCAGCAGGTCCCCCCCGCCGCGTATGCGGAAATCTTCGTCGGCGATGATGAAGCCGTCCTCGGTGTCGCGCAGCAGGACCAGGCGGCGCCGGGCGGTCTCGCTCAGTCCGTCATCGTGCAGCAGCAGGCAGTAGCTGGCGGCCGCACCGCGCCCCACCCGGCCGCGCAACTGGTGCAGCTGCGCCAGGCCGAACCGCTCGGCGTGCTCCACCACCATCACGCTGGCTGCCGGCACGTCCACGCCCACCTCGATCACCGTGGTGGCCACCAGCAGGCGGGTACGCCCGGCGGCGAAGTCGGCCAGCGCGCCCTCGCGCTGCTCCGTTTCCATCTGGCCGTGCGCCAAGCCGAGGCGCGCGCCGAAGCGGGTGCGCAATATGCGGAAGCGGGCCTCGGCGGCGGCCACGTCCAGCATCTCGTTCTCGGACACCATCGGGCACACCCAGAACACCTGGTCGCCGCGGTCCAGCGCGCGGGCGATGCCGTCGGTCACGTCATCGATCGTGGCCAGGCTGTGCAGCGTGGTGCGTATCTTCTGGCGGCCGGCGGGTTTCTCCGACAGCCGGCTGACCGCCATCTCGCCCCAATGCGTCAGCAGCAGCGTGCGCGGGATCGGCGTGGCGGTCATCACCAGAACGTCCGTGGCCTCGCCCTTGCCGCCCAGCGAGAGCCGCTGGTCCACGCCGAACCGGTGCTGCTCGTCGATGACGGCCAAGGCGAGGTCCCGGTAGGCTACGCCCTCCTGGAACAGCGCGTGGGTGCCCACCACCAGCGGCACACGCCCGCTCTGCAGGCCCAGCAGCGTGTTGCGCCGGGCGACGCCCTTCACCGAGCCGGTCAGCAGCGCCACCGGCACCGGGCAGATCTTGGTCAGCGTGCGGTGGTGCTGCCGCGCCAGCGTCTCGGTCGGCGCCATCATCGCCGCCTGCGCGCCGGCTTCCACGGCGCGCAGCATCGCCAGCGTGGCCACCAGCGTCTTGCCGGAGCCCACGTCGCCCTGCAGCAGGCGCAGCATGCGGGTGGGTGCCGCCAGGTCGGCGTCGATCTCGCCCAGCGCCTCGGTCTGCGAGCCGGTCAGGCTGTGGCCGAAGCGCCCGATCGCGGCCTGCCGCAGCCTGCCGTCGCCAGCAAGCGGGCGGCCCGGCCTGGCGCGTTCCCTGTTGCGCATCCAGGAGATGGCGATCTGGTGCGCCAGCAGCTCGTCATAGGCCAGCCGTGCGCGCACCTCCGGGCCGGGATGCTCGCGCGGCGTGTGCAGGGCGCACAACGCCTCCGCGAAGGCAGGCCAGCGCTCGCGCTTCAGAAGCGTCGGCTCGTGCCACTCGGGTAACGCCGGGATACGCGCCAGGCACTGCGTCAGCGCGCCCCGCAACTGGCTGGGGAACAACCCCGCCGTCAGCGGCCACACCGGTTCCAGCGGCGGTATCAGCTCCGGCCGATCCGCAGGCGCTATGTGGTCCGGATGCGGCATCGTCAGCCGGTCGCCGAAACTGTCCAGCCGCCCGGACACCAGCAGCCGCGACCCGACCGTCAGCGCCTGCGCCCGCGCCGGCTTGAAAAACACCAGCTCGGCGAACGCGGTCCCGTCCTTGACGATCACCCGCCACGGCTGCCGGTTGGTCGCCGGCTTATCGTGCCGCACGACCTCCACCTCCAGCGTCGCCACCTGCCCAGGCAGCGCCGCCTTGATGGTGGGCCGGTGCCGCCGGTCTACGAAGCTTTCCGGCAGGTGAAACAGCAGGTCCAGCACGCGCGTGCCGCCGGTGAGCTTGGCGAGCAACGTGGCGAGCGCGGGGCCTACGCCACGTAACGCGGACGCTGGTTCCAGGAGAGGCGACAGAAGATCAGTCAAGAAAAGCAAGGCCTTCTTTTTTGAAAAAAAGAAGCAAAAAACTTTTGCTCCCCCGCTTGCACCAACACCCGCACAGGTTTTGCAAAGACGCGCGTTGGCAGGACCAGGCCGCGCCTTCGTGCAGGCGGGGAGGCAAAAGTTTTTTGGTTCTTTTTTTCAAAAAAGAACTGCTTCCTTCCTTCCCTCGCGCACGCCGCTATATGTCACCCGCACCATGCAAGACACCACCCCGCTAGAAGGCCGCAGGCGCCGTCTCCTGTTCCGCGCCAACCATCGCGGCACCCGCGAGAACGACATCCTGATCGGCAATTTCGTCGCCACCCGCCTGGCCGCGTTCTCCCCCGAGGAGATCGGCGTGCTGGAAGTGATCATGGAACTGCCCGACACCTGGCTGGCCGACTGGCTGACCGGCCGCACCCCCATCCCCGCCGAGCACGACACGCCGATGCTGCGCGCGATGCGCGAGGCCCGCGGGCAGGGGCCGCAAGCTTGAGCCTCGCCACGATCTACGGCGCGCCGGAAGGCTACGACGCCCTCCTGCTGGTGCGCCGCGCGCAGGAGCACCACGGCACCCTGCTCCACGTGGCGCGCAACGAGCAGCGCATGGTCCGCCTGGCCGAGATGCTGGCCTACTTCGCGCCGGACATCGAGGTGCTGCGCTTCCCCGCCTGGGACTGCCTGCCCTACGACCGCGTCTCCCCCAATCCCGCGGTGATCAGCGAGCGCATCGCCACGCTGTCGCGCCTGCTGGACCCGCCTGCGGGCAAGCGCATCGTGCTCACCACTGTGAACGCGGCCGTGCAGCGCGTCCCCCCGCGCCTCGTGTTCCTCGGCGAAAGCCTGGACGTCCGCAGCGGCGGCACGGTGAAGCCCGAAGCCCTGATCGCCTACCTGGAATCGCACGGCTACGGCCGCGCGGACACGGTGATGGAGCCCGGCGAATACGCCGTGCGCGGCGGCATCATCGACATCTTCCCCTCCGGCGAGGGCGACCCGGTCCGACTGGATTTCTTCGGCGACACGGTAGAAAGCGTCCGCCGCTTCGACCCCGCCACCCAGCGCAGCACCGAGCCCGCCGCCTTCTTCTTCCTGCGTCCTGTCAGCGAAGTCTCCCTGGACCAGGCCAGCATCGGCCGCTTCCGCACCGAGTGGCGGGACCTGTTCGGCCAGGCCGCTTCGAACGACCCGATCTACGAGGCGATCTCCACCGGCCGCCGCTACCCGGGCATGGAGCACTGGGTGCCGCTGTTCCACGAAGGCATGGAGACGCTGCTCGACTACCTGCCCAACCCGTCCGTGTCGCTGGACGGGCAGGGCGAGGAGGCGCTGACCGCGCGGCTGGAGATGATCGCCGACCACTACCAGTCCCGTAAGATGGTCCCGCGCGACGGCGAGGTGCCATACCGGCCCCTGCCGAGCGAGCGGCTGTACCTGGACCGTGCCGGCTGGGACGCGATGCTGGCCGGCCTCACCTGCTTCGTGTTCAGCCCTTACGGCATGCCGGACGGCGCCGGCGGGTTCGATGCCGGCGGCCGCCCCGGCGTGGTGTTCACCCAGGCGGGCGCGGGCATCGCGTCGAACGTGTATCAGCAACTCTCGGCGCAGGCGGCGAACTGGGCCAGACAGGGGCGCCGCACGGTGGTGGCCGCGTGGAGCCGCGGCTCGCGCGCCCGGCTGGCAGCACTGCTCGGCGAGCACAGGATACGCGCCGAGCCGGCCGACGACTGGGCCTCCGTGCGCCGGATGCGGGTGGACGTGATCGCCATCATCACGCTCGGCCTGGAGCGCGGCTTCACCGCGGACGACTTCGCCATCGTCGGCGAGCAGGACCTGCTGGGCGAGCGCATCAGCCGGCCGGCCAAGAAGCGCAAGCGCGCCGACCAGTTCATCGCCGAGGCCACCGAGATCGCCGACGGCGACCT
>CAXTCL010000070.1:0-17073 GCA_964242035.1 uncultured Acetobacteraceae bacterium
GGCGTCCGTGTGCTTTTGGATAAACACGCACGCGCCGAATGCGGGGGAGCAAAAGTTTTTTGGTCCTTTTTTTCAAAAAAGGACTGCTTTCTTCCTATGCCCAACTTCCCCCACGCCGCCGTAGCCGCCCCCCACCTCCTGGCCGCAGAAGCCGGCCGAGATGTGCTGGCCCAAGGCGGCAACGCCATAGAGGCGATGGTGGCGATGGCGGCCTCGATCGCGGTCGTCTATCCGCACATGAACGGCATAGGTGGCGACGGCTTCTGGCTGGTGCGCGAACCAGGCGGCCGGGTGCGCGGCATCGAGGCCTGCGGGCCGGCCGGCGCGCTGGCCACCATCGGCCGTTACAGAGAGCGCGGCCATGCCGCCATCCCGCCGCGCGGGCCGGACGCGATGGTGACCGTGGCCGGCGCGGTGGGCGGCTGGGAGATGGCGCTCGCCTGGTCGGCGGCGCGTGGCGGCCGGTTGCCTTTGCCGGTGCTGCTCGCGCGCGCTATCGCCCAGGCCCGCGACGGCGTTCCGGTGTCCGCCTCCGAGGCCCGCTACGCGCCGGCCCCCGGCGACACCCTGCACGCCGCGCCGAACTTCGCCGCGACGTTCCTCAATGCTGGCAAGCCCTGGCGGGCCGGCGAGATCAGGCGGCTGCCGGCCCTTGCCGCCACGCTGGAGCATCTGGCCACCGCCGGCCTGGCCGATTTCTATCGCGGCGACCTGGCCCAGGCGATCGCGGCCGACCTCGAGGCCCTCGGCGCCCCGGTCACCCGGGCGGACCTCGCCGCCTACGAAGCCGCCGAGCGCGCGCCGCTGCAGCTGCGCCGGCGGGACGCCACGCTGTTTAACTTCCCGCCGCCCACCCAGGGGCTTGCCGCCCTGCTGATCCTGGGCATCTTCGACCGCCAAGCGTGGCGCAAGGCGAAAGCGTGGCGCATTTCCACGGCCTGATCGAGGCGACCAAGCGCGCCTTTGCCATACGCGACCGGGTGGTGACGGATTTCAGCCGCCTGCTGCACGACCCGGCCAGCTTTCTCACGTCTGACTGCCTGCAGGCGGAGGCCGCGCGCATCGACATGGCCCACGCGGCCGCCGTGCCGCTACGCGACGACCAGGGCGGCACCATCTGGATGGGTGCCATCGACGCGGACGGAATGGCGGTTTCCTACATACAGTCGGTGTATTGGGAATACGGCTCCGGTACGGTGCTGCCGCGTACCGGCATCGTCTGGCAGAACCGCGGCCTCTCGTTCTCGCTCGACGCCCGCGCGGTGAACCCGCTGGAGACGGGGCGGCGTCCGTTCCATACGCTGATCCCGGCGCTGGCGGCGTTCGACGACGGGCGGGTGCTGGCGTACGGCTCGATGGGCGGCGACGGCCAGCCGCAGTTCCAGTCGCAGGTCTACACGCGTTACGCCGATTACGGGATGTCCCTCGCGGACGCGGTGGCCGCGCCCCGGCTGCTCTACGGCAGGACCTGGGGTGCCGCTTCGCTCAGCGTGAAGGCCGAGGACGGGTTCGATCCGGGCTGCGTGGCGGGTCTGCGGGCGATGGGCCACGAGGTGGAGCAGCTGGATGCTACCCGCGCCGACACTTTCGGCCATGCGGGCATGCTCGTCCGCCATCCCGGCGACGGCCGCGTGGAAGCGGTGCACGATCCGCGGTCCGACGGCGGGGCGTGTTCGGTTCAGGCAGGCAAGGAAGCAGTTCTTTTTTAAAAAAAGAACCAAAAACTTTTATCTCCGTACGGTGCGTTTTGTTGAAACGCACGCGTCAGCGATCCGCGACAGCGCAGAGAAAAGTTTTTGCATCTTTTTCTCGAAAAAGAACGCCTTGCTCCTGACTTGACCTTAACAAGGCGCGTGGAGGTCCGACCCGGAGTCGAACCGGGCTACAGGGATTTGCAGTCCCTTACATAACCGCTCTGACATCGGACCATGCGGGACGCGCCGTATAGAACGCCCGGCGCGCCCGGTCCAGCGCCCATGCCGCACCGCATCTGGACCACCATCCCCCCCGCCGGTAAGAGACCGGCCATGCCAGCGGAGCCGCCCGACACCATGCCCCCGTCCGCCCCACACACCATGTCGCCGGCCGACTACGCCCTGGCGCGCAACCTGATGGTGGATGGCCAGTTGCGGCCCACGCGGGTGAACGACGCGCGCATACTCGACATCATGCGCAGCCTGCCGCGCGAAGCCTACCTGCCGCCGGCCCTGGCCGCGCTGGCCTATATCGACGACGACGTGAAACTGGGCGGCGGCCGCGTGCTGCTCAAACCGCTGGTGATCGCCAGGCTGATCCAGCTGTCGCGGCCGCGCGCCGGCGAGGCCGCGCTGGTCGTCGGCAGCGGCGCCGGCTACGGCGCGGCCATACTCGCCGCCTGCGGCGTGCACGTGACGGCACTGGAAGAAGAGGCGGCGCTCCTGAAGCTGGCCCATGCCGCGCCTGCGGTACCTGGCGGGACCGGCAGCGTGACGCTCGTGGAAGGCGGGCTGGGCCAGGGGCACAGCGCCGGCGCCCCCTATGACCTGGTGCTCATCGAAGGCGCCGTGCGGGAGATACCCGAGGTGATCGGCCGCCAAGTCGGCGAGCACGGGCGTCTTGTGGCCATCATCTGCCCGCCCGGCGGCACCGGCGTGGCCGTGCTGGCCGAGCCCAGCGTCGGCGGCCTGCGCGCGCACGCGCAGTTCGACGCCTCGGCGCCGCTGCTGCCTGGGCTGCTGCCGGCGACGGGGTTCAGCTTCTGAGAAACGTGCTGTTATCTATTGGCGACTAGGGTGTGGGGGCGAAAGGAAGGAAGGCCTTCTTTTTTGAAAAGAAGCAAAAAACTTTTGTCCCTGCGCTGGTGCCGCCTCCCTGGTCTCTCCGGTGGCACCGGCTGTTGATGCGGGGGGGAGCGAAAGTTTTTTGGTCTTTTTTTCAAAAAAGGACTGCTTGCTTTCTTTGGTCTGCTCACCCGCCATTGCGCAGCGTCCGCCACATTCTTGGCGGCAGGCCGCCGCGTGTGCCAGACTGGACCCGCTATCAACTGGAGTTCGCCGTATGCGCAGCACGCGCGCCATCCTGACCGCCGGCGTGGCAACGGGGCTGTTCGCCCTGGCCGCCCCTACCGGAGCGCAGACGCCCCCGCCGGCCCAGCGTCATTTCGTGCCAGCCGGACCGGGCATGGCGCGAACCATCGGCACCGACGAGCCGGACACCATCCCGCACACCTTGGCGCAGACACTCGGGCTGGCCTACGAGACGAACCCGCAACTGACGGGTGAGCGCGCGCATGTGCGCTCCACGGACGAGAACGTGCCCACCGCGCTGGCCGGCTGGCGGCCGACTGTGGTGGTCAGCGGTAGCTATGGATATGCCGTCGGCAAGTTTGAGTCAGCCAACTCGGTGGCAGGGTCCGGATCGGTTGCTGCCATCGGAACCGATCAGGCCGGCGGCTACCCTCCACCAGGTTTCCCCATCAAGCCGAACATCACGACCAACAACAATCGCACCGAATCCGCCGTCCAGGCCACCGTCACGCAATATCTCTACCGCGGCGGCCGCACGTCGGCGACCACGCACGAGGCGGTAAACAGCGTCTACGCCGAGCGTGCCCGCCTCATCGCCGAGGAAGAACAGGTCTTCTCGGACACCATCAACGCCTATGTCGGCGTGATCGAGGACCGCCAGCTGCTGAAGCTGGACCGCGCCAACGAGCAGGTGCTTGGCGACGAGCTCCGCGCCATCAACGACCGCTTTAAAGTCGGTGAACTCACCCGCACCGACGTGGCACAGGCCGAGGCCGCCCTCGCTCAGGCGATCGCAACCCGCCAAACCGCCGAAGGCACGCTCGAGACCGCGGACGCCACCTTCGTGCGAGAGGTTGGCGTGCTTCCACCCGCCGACCTCGCCGACCCGCAGCCGCTGAAGCTGCCGGTGAAGTCCCAGAAGGAAGCTTCCGAACTGGCGACCCTGAACAATCCGAACGTGATCGCGGCCAAGTTCAACGCATCCCAGCTACGCGACGCGGTCGACGTCGCCTTCAGCAACCTCGGTCCCACCCTCAGCCTGCAAGGGACGGGCTTTGACCAGAACGGCCAGTCGCTGAGCAGGGAGAACTCATACGGCGCCACCGCCACCCTCAACCTGACCTTCCCGATCTACCAGGGCGGCTCGGAATACGCGGCCATACGCCAGGCGCGGCAGAACTTCCTTCAGGCCGTCCGCCAGACCGAGGACGCCCAGCGCGCCGCACAGGAACAGGCCGTGCAGGCGTACGAGACGCTGATCGCCTCGCGCGACTCCATCGCCAGCTCGCGCGTGGCGGTGCGCTCCAGCGAGATCGCGCTGGAAGGCCTCGAGCGCGAAGCCCTGGTCGGCAGCGCCACCACGCAGGAAGTGCTTATCGGCCAGCAGAACCTGCTCTCTGCCGAAATCACCCTGGTGCAGAACATCACCAGCCTGGTCACCGCCAGCTACGGCGTGGCGTCCGCCATCGGCCGCCTCACCGCCAGCGACCTCGGCCTGCAGGTGCCGCTCTACGACGAGACCGCCTATTACAAGGCTGTCAAGGACCTGCTCTGGGGCTCCGGCGACCGCGCCGTACGCCAGCCGGGCCGGTAGGGGCAGGAAGGCGGACATGAGCCAGCCGGAGGCAGCACCAGGCACCGACCCTTCGATGGAGGACATCCTCGCCTCCATACGCCGCATCCTCAACGACGGCGAGGCCGAGCCTGGCGGCGACGGATCGGTGCCACACATCGGGCTGCCGGACTCCACACGGCCCGGCGCGCTGCCCGCAGACGACGTCTTCCTGCTGGACCAGACCATGCTCATCGAGGAGCCTGCCCCCATGCAATCCGATCCCCCGGCCTCCTCGGTGCACCGTACGGACGAGCCGGTGCCGCCCGCCGGCCCTGCCCACGACTACAGCCACCTCGACGCCGGCGAGCCCCCGGAAGAGCCGCTGCTCGCCGCGAGCACGGCGGCCGCCGCCGGTGCCTCGCTCGGCGCGCTGGTACGCGTGGTGGGCCAGCGCAACATGCCGGTTTATCGCGGCGGGCCCACGCTGGAGGACATGGTGCGCGAGGAGATACGCCCGTTGGTGAAGAACTGGCTGGACGAGAACCTGGCGCCGATGGTGGAGCGGCTGGTGCGTAACGAGATCGAGCGGGTGACGCGCGGGCAGTAAGGCAAGGAAGGCCTTCTTTTTTGAAAAAAAGAAGCAAAAAACTTTTGCCCCCGCGCCTGCACAACAGCCTGCGCTAGTCCTGCCGATA
Organism: uncultured Acetobacteraceae bacterium; assembly: GCA_964242035.1. Lineage (GTDB taxonomy): Bacteria > Pseudomonadota > Alphaproteobacteria > Acetobacterales > Acetobacteraceae > BOG-908. Next base: position 5,256 of record CAXTCL010000070.1, read on the forward strand.
CGATAGCCTGCAGAACCAGGCCCGGCCGTGGTGCAGGCGGAGGAGCAAAAGTTTTTTGCTTCTTTTTTTCAAAAAAGAAGGCCTTGCTTCCTTGCTAGAAAAATCCTTCGACCACGCCCGCGAAGAACAGCCCCTCTACGAAGGCTGGGAACGCGAAGGCAGCTTCGCCGCCGGCTCGTCCGCCGGGGCTCCCTTCACCATCATGATCCCGCCGCCCAACGTCACCGGCAGCCTGCACATGGGCCACGCGCTCAATTTCATCCTGCAGGACACGCTGACCCGCTGGCAGCGCATGCGCGGGCGCGACGCGCTGTGGCAGCCAGGCACCGACCACGCCGGCATCGCCACCCAGATGGTCGTCGAGCGCGAGCTGGGCCGCGAGGGCACGACGCGCCAACAGATCGGCCGTGAGGCCTTCCTCGCCCGGGTCTGGCAATGGAAGGCTTCCTCAGGCGGCACCATCACCACGCAGATGCGTCGCCTTGGCGCGTCCGTGGACTGGGCGCGCGAGCGCTTCACCATGGATGACGGCCTGAACGCCGCCGTGCGCGAGGTGTTCGTCACCCTGCACGGCCAGGGCCTGATCACCCGCGCCCGCCGCCTGGTGAACTGGGACCCGAAATTCCAGTCCGCCATCTCGGACCTCGAAGTGGAGACCCGCGAGCTGCGCGGCAGCATCTGGAACATACGCTACACCGTGGAAGGCGAGGACGGCGCCACGCTGACCGTCGCCACCACCCGGCCTGAGACGCTGCTGGGCGACACCGCGGTGGCCGTGCACCCGGACGACGCCCGCTACACCCACCTGGTCGGCCGCCACGTGATCCTGCCGCTCACCGGCCGGCGCGTGCCGATCGTGGCAGACACCTACTCGGACCCGGAAAAAGGCACCGGCGCGGTGAAGATCACCCCGGCGCACGACTTCAACGATTTCGAGGTGGGCCAGCGTCACGCACTCCCGATGCCGAGCGTGCTTGACCGCCAGGCGCAGATCACCCTGGCCGAGATCGAGCTGCACGAAGTCCCCGGCCTGGCCGACCCTGACTTCACCCGCACGCTGGAAGGTCTGGGCCGCGAGGCCGCGCGCGCCGCTATCGTGGCCGAGCTGGACCGGCTGGGCCTGCTGGAGGCCACCCTGCCGCACACCAATCAGGTGCCGCATGGCGACCGTTCCGGCGTCATCATCGAGCCGCTGCTCACCCTGCAATGGTATTGCGACGCCCAGGCGCTGGCCGGCCCAGCGGTGGCCGCCGTGGAAGACGGCCGCGTGGCGTTCGTGCCGAAGCAGTGGGAGAACACCTTCTTCGCCTGGATGCGCGAGCTGAAGCCCTGGTGCATCAGCCGCCAGCTCTGGTGGGGCCACCGCATCCCGGCCTGGTACGCGCCGGACGGCCAGGTCTTCGTAGCCCGCACGGAAGGCGAGGCCCTCGCTTCGGCCGCCGCGCAGTACGGCGCGCCCACCGCGCTCACCCAGGACGAGGACGTGCTGGACACCTGGTTCAGCTCCGGCCTGTGGCCGTTCTCCACGCTCGGCTGGCCGGAGCGCACGGACATGCTGGCGCGACATTACCCGTCGGACGTTCTGGTCACCGGCTTCGACATCATCTTCTTTTGGGTCGCCCGGATGATGATGATGGGCCTGCACTTCATGGGTGACGTGCCGTTCCGCACGGTGGTCATCCACGGCCTGGTGCGCGACGAGCGCGGCCAGAAGATGAGCAAGTCCAAGGGCAACGGCATCGACCCGCTCAGCCTGATCGACGAATACGGTGCGGACGCCCTGCGCTTCGCCGTCTGCCAGCTCACCGGCCCCGGCCGCGACATCAAGCTTGGCGCCGCCCGCGTGGCGGACGCCCGCAGCTTTGTCACCAAATTGTGGAACGCCGCGCGCTTCTGCGAGATGAACGGCGTGGCCCCGGTTCCCGGCTTCGACCCCGCCACGGCCGCCACCCCGCTGTGCCGCTGGCTGCTGGACGCCACCAGCACGGCCATCGGCGAAGCCGACGCCGCCCTGGCCGCCTACCGCTTCGACGACTACGCCGCCGCCTGCTACCGCTTCACCTGGAACATCTTCTGCGACTGGTTCGTGGAACTGGCCAAACCCGTACTGCTAGGCCCGGAGGGCGCCGAGAAAAACGAGTTGCGCGCCACCGCCGCCCACGTGCTTGGCGTGCTGCTCCGCCTGCTGCATCCGGCCGCCCCCTTCGTGACCGAGGCTTTGTGGGACGGCTTCGGCTACGGCGCGAAGCTCAGCCTGATACGCGCGCCCTGGCCCAGCCCCGCGCCGCTGGGCGATGCTGCCGCGCGCGACGAGATCGACTGGGTGATACGCTTCATCACCGCCATACGCGTGGTGCGCGCGGAAATGAACGTGCCGCCCTCGGTCAAGGCGCCGATCCTGCTGCGCGACGCCGCACCTGAGACACAGGCGCGCGCGGCGCGCTGGTCGGACGCCGCCGCCCGCCTGGCCCGCGTCTCGGACATCACGGCCGCACCCGAGCAGGCGCCGGCAGGCAGCGCGCAGATCGTGCTGGACGAGGCCACCCTGTTCCTGCCGCTGGCCGGCCTGATCGACCTGGACGCCGAGCGCGCCCGCCTGGCCCGCGAGCGCGACCGCGCCGCCGGCGACCGCGACAAGGTACTGCGCAAGCTGGACAACGCCGACTTCGTCTCCCGGGCCAAACCGGAGGTGGTGGAGGAGAACCGCGAGCGTGCACGCGAGGCGGGACGCGAGATCGAACGCCTGGAGGGCGCGCTTGCACGCCTGCGTTGAACATAACGGCCACATCTCAGTCGCAAAATGCGTCCCGCCGCCCGCTTCGTTCACACTTCGCTATCCCAGATCGTCTATTAGAGTGATCTGTCACCCGCTGGCGCGGGCTGACGATCTGACCATCGTGGTGGGGGCAAATGCTCGAGGAGCTGATCGAGGCCTGGCTAAAGGCGCCCACGCATCGGCTTGCCTTGCGCTTCCCGCCCAGGCTGGAGCAGCGCTTCGAAGCTGACACCGGCGCCGAGCGCAGCCGCTCGATGATGGTGTTCGGCGCCTTCGGCTACCTGTTCGGCACCCTGCTGTTTCCCGTGCTGCAGGCCAATGTTCCGGACGTGGCTGCGCTCTGCCGCCTGCTCTATTTGGAAATCGCGATGCCGCTCGGATTTGCCGTCGCGGCCTCGATGTGGCTGCAGCCGCCGAACGCGCTGCGCGAGGGGCTGACGCTGCTGGCCAACGCCGTTTGCATCTGCGCCACGATGTATCTCTTCGCCATCAGCCATAACACCTACACCCCGCTTTTCGTGGCGAGCGTGGCTGTGCTCCTCGTCTACAGCACGATCGGCGTCCAGCTCCGGTTCCCCTATGCGCTCGCGGCCACGGTCCTGATCGTGGTGGCCTACGCGCTGGCCCTGCAGGTGCGCGCGGACATCTCGCCCGACGAGCAGCGCAGCCTGGTCGGTATTGCCGCGGCCACCGCCGTCTATCTCATGCTGGCCAACTGGCGGCTGGAGCGGGCGCACCGGCGCAGCTACCTGATGATGCTGCGCGAACGCCTGCAGCGGCAGGACCTCTCGCTGCGCAACATAGAACTGGATGAGCTGGCCAGGCGCGATCCGCTCACCGGCCTGGCGAACCGCCGCGCCTATGATTCCTGGCTCGTCACCGCCTGGGCGCAGGAAGCCTCGGCCGAAAAGGCCGGCGGCGACAAGGCCGGGGCACAGATCGGCGGGGCGGAGAAGGCGGGCCGTGGCCGGCTCGGCCTGATCGTCATAGACGTGGACCGCTTCAAGGCCTTCAACGATTTCTACGGCCATGCGGCGGGCGACTCTTGCCTAAAGAAGATCGCCGTCTGCCTGCGCGAGCAGTTGCGCGGCACCACGGACCTGGTGGCCAGGCTGGGTGGCGAGGAGTTCGCGGTGCTGCTGCCCTCGCTGTCCGAAGCCAATTGCGCGGACGTGGCCGAACGCATGCGCCTGGCCGTGCAACGCCTGGAACTGCCCCATCCGGGCCTCGGCCCGCACGGCCTGGTGACAGTCAGCGCAGGCGTGGCCAGCACGATCATCGTGCAGACCCAGTCGCCAGCCGCCCTGTTCGAGGCAGCGGACAGTGCGCTGTATGAGGCCAAGATCTCCGGCCGTAACCGCGTCTGCGTCGCGACCCCAGCCGCGAACCTTTTGGACCCTTTGCAGGCTTTGGCTGGCTGACGACCGCCTGCTTTGGACATCGTTGCCAAAGGCAAGCAAGGCCTTCTTTTTTGAAAAAAAGAAGCAAAAAACGTTTATTCCGACAGTGTTTTGACGCTCTGATTCTTTCTGTGGCGAAGGACTCCTGATGATATCGAGCACGCGGCTGCTTCAGGACGGCCGAGCTCTCGGAACAGCGTCAGGAACAAAAGTTTTTTGCTTCTTTTTTCAAAAAAGAAGGCCTTTCTTCTCTTCGCCCTTCCCTGCCAAGAAGCCCCACGCCGGCGGCAGAACAGCTTCCAAGCCACGCGATTAGAGGCTATGCAGCAACAAGCCGCGTGTCCTTACGTCAGGAACGTGTCTGCTCGAATCCTCCCATCAGAAGTGCCTGAACGCGTGATGAAGACAGAACGGACGAACGACGGACAGGGTTCATGCGCCGCGGCCACGTAGACAAGGTTACCCGCAGTGGCGTGTTTGGATGGGCGCTCGATGACCAGAAACCCGCGCTGAAGCTGCGGCTCCGGGTTGGCGTGAACGGAGACGAGGCAGGTTCGTGCGTCGCTGACCTGGCGCGCCGTGACCTGGGGAAGATATCGCCGGACAGCGAAGGCAAGCACGGCTTCTCGTTCACCTTTGCCGAACCGCTTTCCCTTCTGGAGGCGTCTCACGTGTCGGTGCGGTTTGCCGACAGCGGCGTGTTGTTGCCGAATGGCGAGCAGGTGCTGCGGCATGAAATCACCCGCAAGCTCCCCGAAACCCTGCCGTTGCCGGCGCCTATCCTGGTCGGCGCGCCGAGCCGGTCCGGCACCACCTATCTGATGAGCTGCCTGGCGAATTCGGCGGACATCGTCGCCTCAGAGGTGATGCCGTATGAGCTGCGGTTGCTGGATTATTACGCGTCCGCGCACGGGGTGCTGACGGCTCCTGCCGACTACAGCCGCTCGCTCAATCCCAACCGGGTGGGGGCCGACCCGTTTCACATCGGCTTCAACCCGTTCACCACCGCCAAATACGCCGCGTCGTTCAAGGACGAGGCGCCGATGCGCGAGTTGCTGGAGCAACTGGCACCGGAGCAGCTGGGCCAGACCATGGCCGAGATCATCCGGGAGTTCTACCGGCGGCTGGCCAGGGACCAGGGTAAACTGGGCCACACCGGAGACGGCACCGATGAGACGGGCAAAGCCGGCGTGAAGTATTTTGCCGAGAAGAACATCAATCTGCACAAGCAGACCCGCCGGTTCACCCGTGCGATGTTCCCTCACATCAGGGAGATCGCCATCATCAGGGATCCGCGCGACATATTGTGTTCGCACAAGGCCTACTATGCCAATCGCGGTGAGAAATCCATCGCCGAACTCACCGGATCCTGCCGGTTCCTGCTGCAGATGCGTGACCGGGCGACCGACGACCTGCATTTCATGCGTTACGAAGACATGTTGCAGGATGAGCCACAAACGTTCGGCGCCCTCAGCGAATTTCTAGGCACGCCTGTGCAGGCCGCACGGCGCGAGGAAGACCCGGCTTTCCAGCGCCATGCGACGAGCAGCACGCCGGCTGCCTCCATCGGGCGGTGGCGGTCCGAACTACCTGCGGAGGTGTGCAGCGAGGTGAACCTGGCGTGGGGCGCTTTCCTGGAACGGTTCGGCTACGAACTCAGCTAGAAAGCAAGCAGTCCTTTTTTGGAAAAAAAGGACCACGTTTTGACTCCATTGTCGCGCGCCTGCGGGTAAGTCCGCGTCAGCCGGATAAAAGTTTTTTGCTTCTTTTTTTCAAAAAAGAAGGCCTTGCTTCCTATGACTGGACGCACAGCACTGTTGCCACCAGCGCCTTGCCTGCGCGATATGAAAGCGCGTAAGTGGCTGCCGTTCAGGACACGACGCCTGTCAGATCGGGCGACGTGCCCGCCATCGGAGACGGCACGTCATGCGCTTCTTCGCCTTTGCCGCAATGGCCTCCAGTCTCGCTTTTGCCGTCCAGCCGGCCGGGGCCGCACAATACTGGTTCGGTGGCGAGGATCCGGTCACGCGCGGCGAGCGGCCGCATCCGCCAGACTGGATGTCGATGTTCCAGCCCGGCGCGCCCTGGCAACAGGGCAAGAGCCACCTGACCGCCTTCAAGGTCGCCGCCCAGTTTGTAATACGCGGTACGGACGAGCAGATACGTAACGTGGTCGATGATCTTCACCGCAACCACATAGCGTTCGCCGTCGAGATGGGCTCCGTGTCGCATACGCCAGGCGAATGTGGCGGCGGAGAGGGCTTTGCCCCGCCGCACCTCATAGACCGGGTCGCCGGACGGCTGCAAAGGCTCGGCCTCACCCTGGACTACTGGGGAATGGACGAGCCCCTCTGGTTCGCGCATGAGCGCACCTGGGGCCCGCACGACTGCGCCTACCCGGTGCAGACCGTGGCCGAACGTGTCGCGGGCAACATCGCCACCATGCGGCGCTATTTCCCAAACGTCGTGATCGGCGACGGGGAGGTCCTGACTGGCAATCGCGTGCCGACCCCACAGCTCCTGGCCGATTACGTGGCCTTCGCCCAGGACATCCAGCGCCTCACCGGCCGCCCGTTCGCCTTCATGCATTGGGACGTGGCGTGGCGCGGCGGCGGCGGACGACTCATCGCGCCGTTCTCGCGCCAGATGCACGCGCTGGGCCTGCGGGTGGGGGTCATCATAGGCGGCGACCTGCCCGATCCGGACGATGAGACCTGGGTCGCCGACGGGCTGCAGCACGTGCGTGACCTGGCCGGCGACCCGGCGGCGCAACCCGACGATTTCGTCGTCCAGTCGTGGCAGAACCTGCCGACCCGCATGCTTCCGGAGACCAGTCCGGGGACGGCGACGTTCGAGTTGCTGCAGACGGAGAGGATGGCCCGCTGAAAAGGAAGCAAGGCCTTCTTTTTTGAAAAAAAGAAGCAAAAAACTTTTGCTCCTGGCGCCTGCATGAAGGCCTCCCTGGTTCTGCAAGCGGAATACTTGCGGAACCAGGTGGGCCGTCGTGCAGGCGGGGGGAACAAAAGTTTTTTGGTCCTTTTTTCAAAAAAGGACTACTTCCTTCCTTCCTCACCAAACACCCGCGTCAGGCTAACCTCCCCAGACCCCGGCCGAAGCGGCTTCGGCTGGCTCGCCGCCGGCGCCCAGCCCGTCAGCATCGCCAGACGCAGCCGCACCACCATGCGTCCCTCGCGCACAGGCAGGCCGGCCAGCGAAGCGGCCAGCAGGGCGCGCGGCGGTATGCGCCTGTCGCGCAGGGCCACGGCATTCGTCTCGCCGGCGGCGCGCAAATCGGCCGGCAGGTCCAGCGGGTCGGCATACAGGAGCTCGATCTCGTCGGCATCCGCCACAGGCAGGGCGAACCCCGCGCGCTGCAGCAGGCCGGCGCAGTCCCGCAGCTCGGGAAACGGCGAGATGCGCGGTGACGCACCGCCTGCCAGCGCGGCTTCGGCTTCGGTCAGCTTGGCGCGCCAGCCATCGAGCGTCCCCAGCGCCGGCAGGCTCGCCAGCAGCAATCCGTCGGGGCGCAGCGCCAGGCGAAGCTGGATGAGTGCCCCGGGCAGGTCGTTGACCCAATGCAGCGAGAGATTCGCCACCACCAGGTCGAAGCTGCCAGGCGCGAACGGCAGGGCTTCCTCGTCGCCGGCCACCGCAGGCCCGCCGCCGCGCGCCGCCATGCGGGCAGATAGGTCCAGGCTGACGCAGCCGATCCCGCGCGCGCGGAGCAGCGGCGCCACCACGCCGCGGCCGCCGACATCGAGCGCCTGGGTGAAACGATGCGTGGTGTCGTCCAGCCGGTCCAGAAGCCGGTCCGCCACGTCGGCCAGGATCGGCGTCACGCGGCCTACCTGTGCTGCCGCCCTATCGCGGTGCAGCCTTACGGCGCGCCGGTCGAATACCTCGATCATTCCGGTAGCCTCTCAAAGGAAGCAAGGCCTTCTTTTTTGAAAAAAAGAAGCAAAAAACTCTTCCTTCCCCGACGCTGACGCGCTTCGGCGCATCCGGAGAAAACGGGCCGGTGCAAATGCGGGGGAGCAAGAGTTTTTTGCTTCTTTTTTTCAAAAAAGAAGGCCTTGCTTCCCCTCACCCAGCCTTCGCCAACACCGCCACCTCTACACCAGCGCGCGGCAGAAGCAGTTCGATTTGCGTGCCCGCGCCAGGGCTGCTCTGCAGACGGACCGCGCCGCCCGACTGGCTGATGAAGCCGTAGAGCTGGGAGAGGCCCAGCCCGGTGCCCGACCCTTGCGGCTTCGTGGTGAAGAACGGCTCGAAAGCCCGCGCGCGCACCTGTGGCGTCATGCCGGCGCCGGTGTCGCTCACCAGCACGGAGATATAGTCGCCGGGCCGCGGCGGCTCCGGCGTGTCGTACAGGTAGCCGTGCGCTCCGGCGAACGCCGTACGGTCCATCGTGCGGTTGGCGATCTCGATCGTCACCATGCGCTGTCCGGCGCCCTGGCTGTCGATCGCGTCGCGCGCGTTGATTATCAGGTTCAGCAGGGCGGCCTCGATCTGGTTCTGGTCCGCCAGGGCCGGCCAGGGCTCGGCGCCATGCCTCACCTCCAGCGTGATCGTGTCGCCCAGGGTGCGCGCCAGCAGGTCGTGTATCCCGTCCACCACGTCGCCCACGAGCAGCCGCACCGGATCCAGAAGCTGCTTGCGGGAAAAAGAGAGGAGCTGGCTGACCAGCCGTGCCGCGCGCCGCGACCCGTCCAGCGCGTTGGCCGCGAGCCGGCCGCTCCGCTCGTCGAGGGCGGCGCGCTGCTGCAGCAGCTCCAGCGATCCCATGATGGTGGTCAGCAGGTTGTTGAAGTCGTGCGCGATGCCGCCGGTGAGCTGGCCCACCGCCTCCATCTTCTGCGCATGGCGCAGCCGCTCCTCGGCAGCGACGAGTGCTGCCTCCGCTTCCTTTCGGGCGGTCACGTCGGTGACCGCGGCCAAAGCGCGCTGCAGATGGCCGTCCGCATCGCGTTCGACTTCCAGCGTGATCTCCACGTCCCTGATGCGGCCGTCCTTGCAGAACAGGCGGCGCCCGGCCTTCAGGAGGCCGCTGCCGGCGCGGAGGGCGGCCAGGTGATCTGCCGATTCCAGCGCACTCTCGGCGGTGTAGAAGTCGGCGACCGGCCGGCCAACCACCTCGTGCCGCTCGCGGCCGACCAGGTTCAGCCAGTGGTCGCTCACATCTATCAGCCTGCCGTCCGCGCCCACGGCATGCAGGGCAGCCGGCGTCCGGCCATACAGGGTGCGCTGCCGTGCCTCGTTTTCCCGTAGCCGTGCGGCGAGTGCCTCCCCTGTGGCCACCTGTTGCGCCAGCGCCGTGTTGGCCTGAAGCAGTGCCTCCGGCGAGGGTAGCGACAACGCTTTCGGCAGCAATGGCCAAAGGGCGGCGGCAGTGGCCACCGAGAGCACGGCCGTGAGTGCCTTCATGCCGCCATCAAGCCAATAGAGCGGAATCCACAGCGTGATTGCGCCGAGGACATGGGTGATGCCGCAGGCAAGGATGAAGGCCGCGAACAGGGCAAAGACCGGCTTGAAGGCCAGGTCCCGGCGCCGGCGGAGGAAGACGAGCAACGCTACGGGTATGGCGAAGTAGGCGACCGCGATGAGCAGGTCCGAGGCGGCTTCCAGCCACATCAGGTCAGGCTGCCACGCCAGGCAGAAGCCATGCGGCGTGAACTGGGAGAACCCCCGCAAGCCGTTCACGCGAACTCTTCGGTCATCGAAGCCTGCCGATCCCTGCCTCACGCGTGAACAACCGCAGGTCGAGTATCACCTTTTTGCCACCTGGGCGAATGTCACAAGGCTGGGGCGACAGGTGACCGAGGCTGGTCGCCTGGACCGGCACCCGATTGCGTTCCCGGCCCGCGGCAGGCACATCCTCCTGGTTCAGACACAACAACGGGGGCTGCCTGTATGGTGGAGAACGTGATGCCGAAGGATGCCTGGGCGGCCCTGCTGGCGGACAGCCAGGCCCGGCTGGTAGACGTGCGCACCCCAATGGAGTGGGAGCGCGTGGGCGTGCCCGATCTGGCACAGGCGGGGACGGCGCCGCTCCTGGTGAGCTGGCAGCACGCTACGGGCGAGGTCAATCCCGGCTTTCTTTCTGAGCTGCGCGATGCTGGGGCGGCGCCGGGCCAGACCCTTTATTTCATCTGCCGCAGCGGGGTGCGGAGCATGGCGGCGGCGCAGGCGGCCGAGGCGGCCGGGTTTGGGGCCTCCTACAACGTGGCCTACGGGTTCGAGGGGCCGCAGGGAACGCGCTCTGGCTGGCGGGCAGACGGGCTGCCTTGGAAGTGAGGCAAGAAAGGCCTTCTTATTTGAAAAAAAGAAGCAAAAAACTTTTGGTCCCTGTCGGCGGGTGCTGAAACAGCCGCCGACAGGGAGCAGAAGTTTTTTGGTCCTTTTTCGCAAAAAGGACTGCTTGTTTTTCCTTACGCCACGTCCGGCTGGTCCTGCTCGCCGAACACCATCGCCGGCTCCAGGGCCGCCTCTTCGTCCTCTGCCGCCTGGCCGACCGCCTCGCCGCGCGCCTGGCGCTCGGCCTCTTCCGTGCTGCGCGCCACGTTGGCGATCACGTCTATGGTGACTTCAGGGTGCAGACTCACGTTCACGCGGTGGCAACCGAGCGTCTTGATCGGATGCAGCAGGATCACCTGGGACCTGCTGATGGTCAGCCCGCCCGCCGTGCAGCCGTCCGCGATGTCGCGGTTGCTGACACTGCCATACAGGCTGCCGGACTCGCCGGCCTGACGGACGATGACCACTTTCATCCCGTCCACGCGCTCAGCCAGACGCTCAGCCTCCTCGCGGCGCTTGAGGTTCTGCGCCTCTAGCTGGACCCGCTGCTGCTCGAACTGTGCGAGGTTGGCCTTGTTGGCGCGTATCGCGCGCTTGCCGGGCAGGAGGAAGTTGCGGGCGTAGCCGGGCTTGACCTTCACCAGGTCGCCCATCTGGCCGAGCTTCTCGACGCGCTGGAGGAGGATCAGTTCAACCTGTGCCATGATCTGCGCCCCTCAGGAGACGATGTAGGGAAGCAGCGCCAGGAAGCGGGCGCGCTTGATGGCCTGGGCCAGCTCGCGCTGCTTCTTGGCGGAGACCGCGGTGATGCGGCTGGGGACGATCTTGCCGCGCTCGGAGAGGAAGCGGCTGAGGAGGCGGACGTCCTTGTAATCGATCTTCGGCGCGTTCGGGCCGCTGAACGGGCAGCTCTTGCGGCGGCGGAAGAACGGGCGGCGGGCGCCTACGGCCGCGCGGCGGGCGGCTACGTTGACTTCGCCGGAATCACTGGTGTCTGACATGGCGGCTTACTCCTCGCCTGGTTCGTTGAGGTCGCGGGCGCGGAATTCCTCGCGGTCGTCGTAGCCGCGCTTGCGGCCGGATTCGAAGCGGCCGGCGGGCTTGGGCCCGCGGAAGCTGCGCTCGCGGTCGTCGGACTTGCGGGCGAGGATGGCGGACGGGTTCTCGTCGATCTCCTCGACGCGAATGGTCATGAAGCGCAGGACGTCCTCGTTGAGGCCGAGCTGGCGCTCGATTTCCTTGACCGAAGCCGGCGGGGCGTTGAGGCCCAGCAGCATGTAGTGGCCCTTGCGGTTCTTCTTGATGCGGTAGGAGAGGGAGCGCAGGCCCCAGTATTCACGCTTCTGGA